>JBIJBZ010000031.1:0-22844 GCA_044344945.1 Bdellovibrionota bacterium
AGAGCCAGGTTCAGTTGCGGCAGATTCAGACCCGCGCGTTTGATACTGGGGATCTAGAGAGGACCTTGCGCGCCTCAATAGCAACTCTGCAGGATCTAGGGTTTGTTGTTGACAAGGCCGATCTCGATCTCGGTACCGTAACCGCGACCAAGCTCGATGGGTATGCACTGCGCATGACCGTGACTGTGCGCAGGCGTGGGGCATCGCAGGTCCTGGTACGTGCTAACGCGCAGTACAATCTCTCTCCGATAAGCGACCCTCAGCCGTATCAGAACTTCTTTATTGCGCTTGAGCGCGCCATGTTTCTAAGCGCCCAACGGGTAGACTAGAGGGCCGAATATCGCACGAACGTGCGATGTCGGGGCTAGTAAGCGCACGGATTGCACTTGCAAATTCCAGAGCGGAGCGTAGGAATGTGGAGCCGAGAGTTAGTGTGGGCACGATGGCTCCCACACTAATAGTAGGCGAAGAGAAACCAGGCCATGGATGGCCTGGGTTCGACCATTTTTCACGGCAAGCGCAGCAAGCTTCGTGAGAAATACGGGGACAATAGCGAAAAAAGACTTTCTATAGCGCATTTCGATAGTTTGACTGCAACTGCATTGGAGCAGCCGAAAAAACCTTAACGTATCTGTGATGATGTGATTCCGGTTTTTTCCTCGTTTCTGCTTTGCTAAGTCAAAACTCTCAAAATGCTTACAACAGAACCTTTTTTTCACCACCGGGCTAACGAAAATTAGTGGGTGTAACCAACAGCGGCGAGCGATCCGAAGCTTACAGTTCCGGATCGCCTGCCAGTCTCATCAGGAGACCGTTAGCTGCTGGCGAGCGCTATATCCGCTCTTTATAGTTTTCTTGCCGACCTTTTTGGAGACTCGGTATCGAATCGCGTAGCGCCCTGGTGCTAAGCGATTAATTACGGTCTTGTTCTTGTTAAGTGTTCGAAAGATCTGCTGTTTCGAGCCGGCCTTTCTGATTTCGAGGTTGTACTTCAGCCGAGCTGAAGCCGAGGCGAGGCCTTCAACAGATGCAGCAGAGACCTGCGAAAGTGGAATTAGGTCCGTAAATTCCTGCAGAATGATCTGAACCCGGGCGCCTTTCTTCCCTGCCAGGCGCTTGAGAATGACAACGTCCGGCGGCGCCTCGATCGAGCCGTTCTGTACCAGCGTAGGCTTGGGCGGGGTAATCGCGGTTCGGAACACATTTCCGAGGACAGGCGGACTAGCAATGTCTACCGCCGGGAGGAATGTCGGATAGGTACTCAGGTTTTCAGCATCGGACCTGAATGAGGTAAAGAGGGTCGAGCCATTGTACCCAGGCGCTCCAAATGCAAGCGTTGATGATGAATCATATACCGTTGGAGACGAGATCGGTGTTGATTGAGTCGGGTACACTTGCGATATGTTGGCTCCACTGTCTCCGTTACCAGCAGCCAGGGTAGAGGTTACGCTGGTCCGTACGACCGACCCAGAACGAAGGTCTTTCAGGTAGGTCTGAACTCGTCCGTTGGTATTAGTATCCGCTACTAAATTAGTCCCAGAGTCCGAGAACGTAACGAGGAGTCCACTGGGACTAATCTGAGCCTGGTATGCATCTCCGTTACTCGCTTCACCGGTGGCCGAGGTATTGATTTGAGAGAGCTGTTCCACCTCGTTGTCAAATCGGATTAACTTTGACGTCGTACCTCCGCCAACCACGTTGGAGGCATTTGAAGTAAATATGATGTTTTCGGCACGGTGCGACACTGCGGGCTTGATTGAATCACCGTTGCCCGGCAAGCCGTCGGCAGTTCGACTAATCAGCTTGTTTGCCTTGGTGTTCCGGTCGTGGAGGTACACCTGTTGGAACTCAGATTGTACGCCGGTGATCGGAGCAGTTGTGTTAACTGCCATGAAGCGACCGTTACCGCTAAATTGCGGATTGTTGAGGTCACCAAAGTAACGCTGCCCGGTCGATGGATCAAGCGCTTCGTCCGGGGAACCCACGACGGCTCGGCCGTTGGCGAAGGTGATAGGAACGGTGAATATAGTTCTGAACTCCTGACCTGTAGCTGCTGGGGGTTGCACCAGATTGCCCGCGAAGGAACGAAATGCCACCAAGTAACGCGGCGGGTTTTGGAGTGCTACGATCGCAACCTGGTCACAATCTGCATCGGCTCCCACTTGCTGATTTGGAGAGCTATTTGGTGCGCCAGCCGTCGGGAACCCCTTTGACACCAGCAACGTCTCATTTGAGAGTGGCAATCGGATATACACCTGTCGCGGATTGTATTCCGAGGAGACCGAAGAGGCATAATTCGGGACGAGATCCGTTGCGCTTGATATGAAGGCGACACCGTAACTCCCGTCCGGTTGCACTGCGCTCACCGCTGGATTACTTGAGCCTGCGGTCTGTGGTGCCCGGCCGGTTGTCGGAACGACGCTGATAAGCTCAATCCCATTTTCCGGAGTAAACTGAAACACATCAGACGTGGTGTTGGTGTCCCCGGCAACGAGGTTGCTCGCGAATGAGCTAAACACGAGGAGGTTTTTGTTCGGAGGTGAGGCTGGCTCCGCGCTGAAGCTATCAGGAGCCACGTTACCTTGGCCAACTGAGATCTGAACCGCGCCAGTGGTAGTAAAGTTATTTTGGCTGTGGCTTACCACTGGGAAGAGCAGAGCGATCGCAGAAACCGCTCCTTTGATGAAATATCGCATAATGCTCCTGTATCGGGCTATCTCGTTATCCGTCGTTAGGTTGCACACTTTACTTAACGGTAAAGTCTAATTCTCCATCCCAGCCTTGCGGTGGTGACGCAGTAAGGTATTCCTCTATATGTTCTACATAAAGTTCCACTGCTACCGCAAGCCGTTGTTCTTGCTCTCTTACCTGTTTAAAGGCGGTCATGGCCTCGTTGAAGTTGGTCTTAGAAAAGAGCTGAAGTGCCGTGTTCCAGGTTGTTAGCACATTTGGTGCAAGCGGAGGATCGAAAAGGGAGTAGAGGCTTACAGCCTCGCGTCGACCCTTTACGCGCACGGTGGCTATTAATACAGCCCCTGCGAACCCTCCTGCATCCTTACGGGTAGCCTCTGAGAAGAGGATGCTTGTGCCAAAGTACTTGTTAAGTCCCTCAATTCGTGATGCGAGATTCACTGAGTCGCCGATGGCGGTGTAGTCGAAACGCTTCTTGGAGCCAAGGTTGCCCACCAGCATCGGGCCCGTGTGCACGCCGACCCGGGTGTGAAGCGGTGGAAACCGCTGCGATGCATTAAACTTCTCTACGCCTTTCTGGATCGCAAGCGCTGTCCTGATACCCATCTCCGCGTGGTTGGTAAGCTTAATCGGAGCCCCCCAAATGGCGAATATCGCATCACCAATAAACTTCAAGAGGGTCCCCTGATTTGCGAAGACGACATCCATCACCTCCGTAAAGTACGCGTTGAGCATCTCCGAGGTTCTCTCGGCCGGCATCTCCTCGGTTATCGATGTAAAGTCTGCGATGTCGGTAAACACAGCTGTTAGCCACAACTTCTCACCGCCAAGCTTCAGCGCGTTATCCTCCTGTTGGAGCTTGGGAACCATATCTGGTGAAACGTAGAGAGAGAACGCGGAGCGGAGCGCCTCTTCAGAGCGGCGAGCGCTCACGTACGAAACCACAGCGCTCACCAAAAGAATGAGCGGTAGCAAGATAAGCACGGTTGCTGCACCGGAGAGAAAGAGCCCGTGACCGATCAGGATAAAGCTCGCCAAGCTCCACGCTGCAACGATTGCGCCCACCACAACGGCAAGCACAACGGGGGAGAAGGTGAGGGCGGTGAACGTGACGGCACCCGTCAGAAAGGAAGCAAGGCTCACTTCCATAAGGCGCGATGGTCGGGTAACCCAGCTCTGTTCACGGAGGTTTCCTGCGATAGTCGCGTGGATCTCAACTCCGAAGATCATGTCCCCACCGAACGGAGAGAGGTAGGCGTCCTTCTGAGCTACCCCGGTATCGGTGCGCAGCAGGAGGCCAACGAACACGATCGCGTCTTTAAAGGTGGCCTCCTCTTGAGGAGCCATCTTCTCAAAAATCTCCCAGTAGCTCACGATGCGAGCATTCTCACGCGCGGAGCCGTAGTACTTTATCAGGTCGCGCGGTAACGGCGTGCGCCTCGCTGGGTTGCTCGCAACGCCGGCGTTTGCGAAGGCAAGAAAGGGGAAGCGTTTGGTCTGATCGCTCGTTGCAAATGGAAAGGTGCGGATAAAACCATCTCGGGTGTTGAGGTCGAGGTTAACGAGCGCCTGAGTTGTTACCTTCCGAAATTCGTCATAGGGTTGGTCGAGCTCCTCAACGACGATGCCGCCCCCCTGTTTGGCGATCGTTTTCTTGACCGCCTCGACCCCGATGATTGTGGGGATTCCCGCCATCGCATCGGCGAGCTCCTTGTCGATCGCCGGGTCAGCTCCGGGACCCGTAAAGAGAACATCAAATGCTACTGATTTCACCCCAAGCTCTTTGAGGCGCCGCAGAAGTTTTGCATGCAGCGCACGCGGCCACGGCTTATCGAACCCAACGCCAAGCTCACGGTAGCTCGGCTCATCGATGGCGATAACAACGATATCAGACGGCGGCGTGGTCTTGCCGTTCAGGCGGAAGAGCTGATCGGAGACTGAGAAGTCGATGCTCTCGTATACCGAGAGGCTACTAACGATTGCCGTGATGAACGCAGCGGAAGCCGCGACAAGAATTCGAACCCAGAGTCGCATAGGGGCGTTGTAACACCCCGCTGGGGCTGTGGGGAGGGGGAAATGTCGTTCCCGGATTGAGGGCGTATCGCCTTGAGGACTCAAGCTTACCCCTTGGAAGGTCGGGCCTCGCTGGGTATGCTCACCGCAGTCGGTTACATCACCCCGGGGACTGTATGCTTGCAAGAATTGTAATTACCGTATCTCTGCTTATCGGAGTGCCTGTCATCAGTTTCGCGCAGTATGCAAGCGATGCCGCGGGAAAGATATTTTCTATCCAGGGCACGGCGACTGTTCAGCGCGGTAACAGCTCTCTTCCTGTGACCGAGGGGATGGTTGTCAACGCGGGGGATGAGGTGATCGTAGGCGAGCCCGGTCGCGTGGCGGTAGAGCTCCTTGACGGTTCCTACATCCGCGTTGCGAGCGGCTCACGCCTAAGCCTCCCGGGAAAGGAGAAAAAGATTGGGCTTATCGAGGGAGCGCTGCATTTCTTGAGCCACTCCGAGCAACATCCGCTGATTGAAACGCAGCAGGTTACTGCAGCGATTCGCGGTACTGAGTTCTCACTTGTAGCTGACAAGCAGCAAACAACGATCTCGATGTTCTCAGGTAGTGTCGAGGGCCAAAGCGCCGAAGGGCGGGCGAATCTCGGCGCCGGCCAGGGGGGGATCTTTAGGAAGGGTAAGGCTCCTGAGATCTTCGCTATCATTTCGTCCGATCGTTCCGTTCAGTGGAGCATGTTCGTGCCCTTTATTGAAGACGGGGATCCAGCAAATCAGCGAGCCGTTGATCTATTCAAAGAGGGTAGGGTTAAAGAGGCCCTCGCAGCACTTCCAAAACACTCAAAGAATGTCTGCCGCTCCGACCAGGTTCTCAGGGGACGCATGCTCGTATCAAGCGGTGACCCGCAAGCAGGAGCGGCGATCTTGGAGCGGTGTGCGGCTTCGCCTATCCCTTCGGCGAATCGGAGCGCAGCGCAATCAACCCTTTCGTCGATCCGTTTAATGCAAGGGGACGCTGCGGGAGCAACCGCCCTAGCGGAGCAGGCAGTTGAGAGCGACCCAGGCTCGGTCCCAGCTCGCATCGCCCGCTCCTATGCGTATCAAGAGCGCGGCGACCTTGATAATGCGCTGCGAGTGATTGACGAGGCAGGGGATTCCTCAAACTCCGAGCTTGTCGCTCGTAAAGCGGAACTCCTCTTCATGTTTGGCAGAGTTCCAGAGGCGCGCGATATATTGGCTGGTATCCCAAACCGCTCATGGTACGCAGAGACCGTTTACGGTTTCGTCTTGATGGCTGACAGATCGTTCGACGAAGCAAAGGCAGCGTTTGTGCGCGCTGCTGCCGAGGAACCAGCGGCCGGTCTTCCCCGAGTCGGTCTCGGAATCGTTCAGGTGAATCGTGGAGAGTTGGACGAGGCACGCAAGGAGTTTGAGCGAGCTACTGTGTTAGAGCCCTCGCGCGGCCTCTACCGGAGCTACCTTGCAAAGGATTACTTCGAAGTCGATGCATACGACAAGGCTGAGCCCGAATATGCTCGTGCGATCGAGCTCGATCCGAACGATCCAACACCGTACCTCTACCGAAGTTTTATGCGGGTAGCAGAGAATAACCTAGTGGGTGCGTTAGATGACATCAATAAGGCGCGCGAGCTTTCGAATGCACGTGATGTGTATCGCTCGGCGTTGCTGCTTGATCAGGATAGCGCCATGCAGAGCGCTTCTGTTGCCCGCGTTTACCAGCAGCTTGGATTCAAGGAGAGAGGACGTATTGAAGCTATTACTGCGATCACCACTGCAGATTATATGAACGCAACAGCGCATCGGCTACTCTCGCAGACCCAGGAGGATATCTTTGCGGCCGACACGATTGCATCGGAGCAGCGGATTGCAAACCTTCTTTCGCCGCTCAGTATTAACGTCGTAGATTCAATCGGCACCGGTGTTTCACTCAACGAGTACTCGCAGCTCTTCGAGCGCGATGGGTGGCGCACCGCCGTGAATAACTTCTACGACTCGAAGGCCGACCAAGCTAAAGCGGGGGTTTTGAGCGCCTACAAGAGTGGCAATATGGTGCTGGGCTTGAGTGCGGATGGCGCAATCCGAGACGGCGTTGCCGATGATCCGCGCACGGCCGCCGGAACAGTGGGCTTCTCCTTGCAGGCGCAACCAACCTGGGCAGATCGGTTCATCGTTGAGGGGCGTGGTCAGAGTGTAGGGGATACGGTCACAGAAGAGTCCACAGATACCCTCAACGGCACCATAAACGCGGCATACCTGCATCGGTTCGACCCGAACGTGTCGACGATAGTTCAGAGTTCTTACGATCGATACCGGGTCAGCAACAACAGGCCGTTCTATCAGAACTCGATCTTCTACACGGTGGTCGATCAAGATCAGATGGATACAACCCTTGAGCAGGTTCAGCTTGATGATCGTTGGAAACGGTACGAGACCGCAATCGTGAACGAGGCGCAACTGATCGCGAAGACCGGACGACTCAACTCGATCTTCACCCTGCACAATACGCACAACGCGCTTGATGTGAGCGATACGAGCGTCATCGTCACGGAGGACGGTCAGGTCGAGCCGCCGCTTCAGAGTGCGGGTAACGTGAACCTGAATGGGAACTCAGCCTCCTATTTGGGTGATATCGCCGTAACGCGCGCGTTTCACCTCAACCTCGGCGCAGAGTACGATTACGTGCAGTGGGCGAGCCAGGACGAGCCGCCGTTTTCATCAAACCGTTCGAGTCGGGCGCTCGGTAGCCCCAAGGCGGGTTTTGTGTATCGACCCGATGAGACGATCGCGCTGCGTGCAGGATACGGAGAGTCGCTCGGCAAGGGGAGTCGCTCGGACATTATCAGCATTGAACCAACGATGGTCGGAGGTATAATTCAACGCTACAGCGATGATCCAGGCACCCGTTCTCAGAACCTCGGTTTTGGTGGAGATTTTAAACCGCTTGAGAATACCTACTTCGGTGCCGAGTGGACACGTCGGTGGTTGGACCAAAACCGCTCTGCCGCGTTGTATGAATACACGTACGATGCGAACACCGACTCTGCGTCAACGAGTGTTGATCTCGGAGATAACTACTATGTTCCCATTCGACAAGATTTCCTGACCACGTACGCATATCAAGTGCTCAACAAGCATTGGGTGGGTGGGGTGGATTATCGGTTTGTGTATCAGGATACTCATGGAGACGATCCCTCGTGGTCACGCGATCATCGCGGAACGATGTTCACCCGGTACTTTTTCGCTGATGGTTTCTTCTTGCAGGGCTCCACAACGTATCGGTACCAGTCGCGTGATAATCTCCCGATTAATCAGGATGGTCCACCTACGGGTAGCGATGGTGCTTGGCTCTTTGGAGGAGGCCTCGGCTACAGGCTTCCAACCCGTCACGGTATCCTGATGCTCGACGTGCAGAACCTTTTCGGCCAGGATATCAACATTAACCAGTTAAGCTACTTCAATGAACCGGTCTTCAATGACCCAACGGTTCGCTTGGTAGCCAACTTCAACTTCTAGTTTATCGGAGCGCAGTATGGCTCTCTCTCTTCCAGTTCAACCGGGCACTCGTGTACTCGTTACGGGCGCAACAGGCTATACCGGTCAGGTTCTTACCAGGAAGCTGGTGGAGCTTGGCTGCCAGGTGCGTGCGATTGCGCGCGTCAGCTCGAATCTCGCTCCGTTTGGTGAGCTGCCTATCATCTGGATTCGGGGCGAGGTTTTTGATCCGCAAACAGTCGCTGAGGCGGTGCAGGGCGTTGAGTATGTGTTTCATGTTGCGGCCGCGTACCGCGAGGCAAAGATAACCGATGAGACCTATACGAGGGTTCACGTTGAGAGTACGAAGTTGCTAGCGCAGGCGCTCAAAGGCTCCCCAACGCTCAAGCGCTTTGTCCATATCTCGACTGTCGGTGTGCACGGTCACATCGATGAGCCTCCGGCAAACGAGGAGTACCGCTTTAATCCGGGCGATATCTACCAACGCACGAAAGCGGAGGCCGAATTGTGGATTCGAGAGTTTGCTCGCACTGAGAAATTTCCGATCTCAGTGGTGCGGCCAGCAGCGATCTACGGCCCGGGCGATAGACGACTCCTCAAGCTCTTTAAGATGGCAGCGCGCCCAGTGTTTCCGCTCTTTGGAAAGGGCGAGGGGCTGTATCACCTTATCCACGTTGATGACCTGACTGATATCTTCATTACGGCAGCGCTGCATCCACGAGCTGAAGGAGAGGTCTTTATCGCCGGGAATCCTGCGCCCAGTCGGCTCCGCGATATCGCCCTCACGATCGCCAACGAGCTGGGGCATAAGCCGCCCCGCATCATTAGATTCCCAGCGTGGCCACTCTTTCTTGCGGCCGATATCTGCGAAGCGATCTGTAAGCCGCTCGGGATTGAGCCTCCGCTCTACAGGCGCCGAGTTGCGTTCTTTACCAAGGACCGTGCCTTTGATACCCGCAAGTTGCAGGAGCTTCTGGGGTACACATTCTCGGTGCCTGTCGAGGCGGGGCTGCGCTCAACGACGCGCTGGTATGTTGAACAGGGGTGGTTGTAGGGTTTTTTGGTGCCCCGACGGTTAGCCAAGATATCGAGAATTTAATCAGTTTCGCAGTAATGCTTTGCATGGCCATCACTCCAAGAGCCTCTGTCGGTTATTCGTCGGCTTTCAAGGCTCTGACCTGTCCGCTGCAAGCCACTGCGTTAGTTTGAGCCGACTGGCTGAAATCTCCCGATGTAACCTATTGAAAATGCATAGGAGTTATCCGCCTCGGCTTTATTTTAAGTGATTTATACTACCAAGTTCTTCCGGCGAGCATCCGATAGATAGCTGATGCAAAAGGGTTTTGCGGCCTGGAAAGCCGCTGCGTGGTGCCAACGCTTGCGAGGCGGCACAGGGCGGCGGGTTGTTGCTTCACGGATCTTTGGGGAGAAGACTAATGGACCTTACGGTTTTGGGATGGGCTACTGGCTCGGCAGCGGCGACCGCCGTTCTGTGCGCGCTGCGACAGATGGCAAAGAGCAGAGCTGAGATCGAACGTGTGGGGAGATTGGAGTACGAGGTGGCGCAAGCCGATGAGATGATCGCCCGGCAACGTGATTGCATCTCGGATCTTCAACGCGATCTGCAAACGGCCCGCGAGGAGGGCGTGCGACTCCGCGAGCGGCTCTCGCAACAGGAGATCCGGATCTCCGAACAGGTGGCCGTCTATCGACATGCAGAGGATGAGCTGATGAAGGCGTTTAAAGCCTTGGCCGCTGAAGCGCTGAAGAGCAACACCGAGCAGTTCTCGCAACACTTCTCAGACACCGCGCGCGCGTTGCTAGAGCAGTTAAGTGGCTCCTCGCGTATGCAGGTGGAGCACGGGCACAAACTTCTGCAATCAATCGGAAGCGCTATCGCCGAGAAGATATCCGAGGTTGATAAGAGCGTTAAAGAGATCGAGAAGGTTCGCATCTCTACGGATGCTGAACTCAAAAAACAGCTTGAGGTAATCACATTCCAGAGTGAGCGTGTGGGTGTGGAGGCGGCTCGCCTCCACACGGCACTGACCAACAACCAGGTGCAGGGCGAATGGGGGCAGATTCAGCTCCGAAACTTAGTCGAACGCGCGGGGATGCTTGAGCACTGCGACTTCGACGAGCAGGTTAGTGAGGCGACAGAGAACGGTCGTATACGGCCGGACCTGGTCGTAAACCTTCCAAACCAGCTGCGGGTGATTATCGACGCCAAAGCACCGACCAAGGGCTTCTCTGAGGCGCTGCGCGAGTCTGATGCTAAAGTGCGCGGTGAGCGTCTCAAGGAGGTAGCTGATACCCTCAAGCGTCATGTGCGCGATATGGCGAGTCGCGATTATCCCCGGCAGTTTGCTCCAGCGCTCGAATATACGGTGCTGTTCCTGCCGAATGAGTCAGTCTTTTACGGCGCACTGAGTGTAGATCCTGAGATCTTAGCATTCGCCGAGGAGCGCAAGGTAATCATCACCACTCCGCTTAGTTTGCTTGCGTTTCTGCGTACTGTTGCCCTGGGTTGGACCCAGGTCCGAGTTCAGGAGAATGCACAGGAGATTCAACAGCTCGGTAAGGAGCTCTACCGCCGCATCCAGCGCTTCATGTCGAGCTTTTCTAAGGTTGGGCGTGGGCTCGACAACGCAGTGCGGAGCTTTAACGATGCCGTAGGTACCTCGCGCACGGTCGCTGTGTCGCTACGCCGCTTTCAGGAGCTAGGCGCCGGTGATGGCTCTGAGATAGTTGAATTAGAGGAGTTAGCTGAAGCCACCCGCATCGTAGAGAACACCGGCATTCCAGACGCTACTTCAGATCTCCACTCTCCTGAAAGCTGTGATAGCCGCGTCTGGCGAAGATGATGTGATCTAAGAGCTTAATCCCGAGGGTCTTGCCTGCGGCCGCTATCTGCTGTGTTACGAGCGTATCCTCCGCGCTCGGCGTCGGGTCGCCCGATGGATGATTATGAGCCAGGATGATCGAGTACGCGCGGTCCGAGATCGGGCCAACGAAGACCTCCCGTGGATGGATCGGACAGCTCGTGAGGAGGCCGATGCTTACCGTCCGGACTTTAATCACCTCGTGAGCGCCGCTAAGAGACACTGAGAGGACGTGTTCTTGGGGCCGGTCAACGAGGTGTTGCAGCAGCGGCAGAACATCGCGAGCGCTTCGGATACGCAGCCCCTCTGGGCGAATTCGGCGGCGCGAGAACTCAAGGGCGGCAGCGAGCAGGAGCGCCTTGGAGCTTCCGATTCCGGGAACGCTTCGCAGGGCAGGCACGTCCACCTCTACGCCTGAGGCCTCCAAGTAAGGAAGCACCGTGCGGGCTATTGAATGGACGGGATTTCCCTTGGTTCCAGACCCTATCATTACGGACAGGAGCTCCTCGTCCGAGAGGGCTCGGGCGCCCATGGATTCTAGTTTTTCTCTGGGTTGGTACATGAGTGGATAATCGGGTTGGCGAGGGGATTTGTTGCGTAGCGCCCACGCCAGCGGCCGAACCACGCCCCCAGACGGAAGCGCCGGTACGATTTTCCGAGCCAAAAACCGTATCTCATGGTACGAAACGGAATAATGACGGAGCAGCAGGAGTTAGACCCGATAGCATGCTTCCTCACGGCGTGCGAGATAGAGCGCCGCGAGCACCGCTCAAGTGGACGGGAGCATACGGTGGTACAAGGTCGGCGAACTCTCGCCGAGAACGGCCGGTTTTTTTATAAATTCAGCACATCATTCGATCTCTCCATTAAGGAACTCTCCTCAGTTCAACTAATTGTCAGCTCGGCCTTCTATAGCGCCTTAGTAACGGCAAAAGCCCCCGGTTCGGTCTCCGTGTCGGTAGCAGTCGACTTAGGCCCCCTTATCCCTACAGCACGACTTGAGGGCGAGGAGGCGGACCTTCTGCAGACCCTGATCCACAGACTCAAGGCTCTTAAGCGTGGGGATGCGGAGCTTGAGTTTAACTCCAAGCTTGCCGGGCAGCTGCTACGACTTGGTGAGCCGAGCCCCCTGCATGTTGTTCGAGCCAGCAAGGTAAAGCCGCCTGATGACCTCACGGCCGATCAGCGTAGCGCCTTCTCCAAGTGCCTCTCGCAGCCCCTGACCTTCCTGTGGGGACCACCGGGTACTGGCAAGACGAATCTCCTTGGTTGCCTCGCCTGGCAGCTCTATCAGGAGAATAAACGAGTATTGGTCGTGTCACACACTAATCAGGCCGTCGACGGGGTCCTTGAGAGCCTCTGTAAGCGGGTCTCGGAGCGCGGGAGGGCAGCGTTACCGGAAGGGAGTATCCTGAGGCTGGGGGTACTTGTGAAGGAGTCGCTGGTCAGACACTTCGGCGACCAGGTGCAACTAGACTCAGTAATGAATCGGAGCCACGACAAGGTTTCAAGCCGGCTTGAGTCTCTTAAAGTGGAGCTTGCGGATGTGCGGGCGAAGCTCTTTGGGACCTCAAAGAAGCTCGCCCTGCTGGATTCATATGAGGAGCTTCACGGTGAGTTGCAGAAGCTCACTGGAGCGTTGCGTAGCGAAGGCTCGGGCTTGGCGCACGTGGTACGTAAGGTCTTTCAGTCGAACACTCCAAATCCTGAAGCTGCTCCGTCACGCGAGGAGGAGCTGCGCGAGAGTATCTCGCTTCTGGAGAGTAATCTTGCCCAAGTTGCCGCGGAGCTACAGGGGTGCGAGCGGGCGCAGTTAGGAGAGGTGAACCTTGAGCTTTCGAATCGGCAGCTTGAGATAACCGAGGCGATAGCGCTGCTTGAGAAGTTCGTTCGGGATCTCCGCATAAGTTTGCTCGATCGGGCGCGCATCGTAGCTACGACAGCTACGCAGGCGCTACTCTCGGCGCGAGATCTGCGCCAGTTCGATGTGGTACTCGTCGATGAGGGATCAATGTTACCGCTGCCGCTCTGTTATCTCCTTGCAGGAATGGCTCGGCAGCAGGTGGTAGTTGCAGGTGATTTTCGCCAGCTTCCTGCAATCGCAACCTCCGACTCGCACATGGTGAATCTCTGGTATACCAGGGATGTCTTTGATTGCGCTGGGGTAATCGACTACGTTGATGCTGGGCGTGAGCATCCAGCGATCGTTACCCTGACGACTCAGTTTCGAAGCAGTGAGCCGTTGTGTGGGTTAATTAACGATAGGTTCTATGGCGGGCGGTTAGTGAGTCATCCCCGAGAGGAGGTTTCGCTGGTATTTAAGGAGCCGTTGACCTACCTCAATCGTCATCCGATCGTGCTGGTTGACACTTCGCCTCTTGAGCCGCGTGGGCTCACGCACAACTCATCCAAATCAAACCTGCTGCACGCCTTAATCGTAAGAAAGATAGCGCTCTCACTCTCTGCTGCTGGTTTGTGTGAGTGCCCCGAGGGGGTCGGGGTGATCACGCCGTATCGTAGGCAGGTGCACCTGATCAAAGAGCTGCTCGATGAATGCACACTCTCGTCGGTCTCGGTCGGAACGGTACACCGCTTCCAGGGCAGCGAGCGCGATGCAATCATCCTCGATCTGACCGATAGCGCGCCGCATAGGCTAGGAACCTTCCTCGGCCCGAGGTCACTGCGCGATACAGGTGCACGACTTTTGAATGTTGCGCTTAGTCGAGCGCGACGATTTATCTTTGTAGTCGCTAATGTTGCACACCTCAGACGGCAACTTAGCTCTTCGCATATCCTGTCGGGCGTTCTGAATGACCTCGAACGACTCGGATATTGTATTCCTGTCGAAGATCTAATCGGCGAGCCGCTTCTAGCAACTCCTGAGATTCCCGTTGATCGGAGTTGTGGAGTGCTCGCGTTTCAGAGCTTTGATCAGCAGCTATTTCTGCCGGGGTTAATCACGGATCTTCTGGAGGCCAAGGATGATGTGGTGATATCGACCCCGTGCGTATCACCTCGCGAAGTCGCAGTTCTCGCTTCTATCCTTGAGCCGCGCATTCAGGAGGGGCTACGAGTTACGATGCTTGTCGATGGCGCTGCGAATCTCGATGTGGAGGAGCAGCGGGCCGTTAAGCGGCTACGCGACATCGGGGTTCTTGTCGTTAAATCGCTCGCTTCACCACCACCCTTTGTGGTGATTGATTCCGAGGTGGCCTGGGTTGGATCGATAGCGCCCGGTGCGTGTTTGAGCGGTGCCGCAGGTTTGATGGTTCGCGCTGTGAGTGCGCGGGCCTGTTCTGTTCTTTTAGAGATGCAGGGCTCGGAGGATTTCCGCGGCTCTCGGGCGACAGCTCTGGCCGGGTAGTCTAGCGCTTGTTTGTTTTCCGCTTGGATCGTGTCTGGCCGCCAACAATCTTAAGCCGCGGGCTGCGGTAGGAGCTACGGCCCTGGTACTTCCAGGTGTAGTAGAGCGAATACGCTGCGCGTTGGAGGCGAAATGTAACGTTGCCGCTGCGGGGGCGTCGGCATGTCGGCTTCGAGCCGATGGGCTTTATGCAAACGTCAACTCTCGGTTTTGCTGCGTCGCCACTGGCCGAGAGTGGAACTGAAACCGTGATCGAGCGTGCTGAGCGGCGAACGATCTTCGGAGGCTGACTTGGTCGCGGGGTTGGGAGGTTTTGCGTGATTGAGGGGTCCTCTAAGCAATCGATGACCCGGTTCCGGTTGAAATCGGTCTCCGGGTAAAAGCATCCGCAGGGGCCGGGTTCCGTTTTCTCAGGGTCATCGGGACAACCATCAAGGCAGGTCAACACACCATCGCCGTCCCAGTCATCCTCGCCCAGCGCGCACCCACAGACGCGGTGCGGCGAGAGCCGCTCCGTTGTCGCGCAGAGGTCCTGGCAATCGTCGATAAAATCGGTGTCGGAGTGCTTGTTGCAGACCTCTATCATGTTAGTGCCGCCGGAACACATCGGCTCTGAGAGTAATGCTGCGCTACGCTGGGAGTCTCCGCGCTCCACTGGCCACGGTTCCCGGCTATTCGCGCACCCTCCGGTACGAAAGGCGAGCAGTGAGCTCATTCCCGGATATACGATCTCTTGCTCGCGATCTCCGTCGATATCTGCAACGGCAAGTTGGTAGGAGGGAGACGGGCTCCTTGGGACTAGGATAGGGAAGCCTGCCTGAAGCGAGAGGTCGCTCGTAAGAGCGACGAGCATCAACAGGGGCGTGCGGGGATCTGATGCGCTCGCAGAGCTGAAAGGGAGTGGGGAGTATCTCGAAACGAAGAGTATCTCCGGTGACGGATCGGTATCGATGTTGGCAATAGCCAGCGAGCCAAAACCAGAGAGAGAGGGGTTATCGGGAAGAACTGCGACCGGAGCGCCGTTCTGATAGCGGATGATAGTGGTGTTTACGTCCGACTGGAAAACGACCTCCGCACGCCCGTCGTTGTTAATGTCACCGGCGACGATCGAGGCGGCAAAAGCGACATCTCCGATGACTTCATTTGGCACGCGCACTGGCCATCCTGAAATAAGTGAGCCGTCTAGACGTCGGGCAGAGACGGATGTTGTTGCCGTCGTATTTGAACGCTGAAACGTTATGACGTCGGCCTTCCCGTTGCCATCAACATCAGCAGCAATCGGGCCAGTTGGCATCAGCGCAGATATGGGGGTCTTTGAAACAACAGATCCGTCGCTACTCTGCACTACAAGCACCGAATCCTCGACCCCACTTGTCGACCAGTGTGACCAGTTCGTGGAGCTCCAGATCAATTCGTTGCGGCTATCTCCGTTCAGGTCTGCGACAACCATTCCGCCGAACATCGGATAATCACTCGCCGGGAGGTCTGCGAGTTGTGTTGGCCACCCTGTAAGGAGCGATCCAGTGCGATCAAGTACCTCTGTTGGACTTACAATTACTTCACGGAAGCCGTCGCCAGTAATGTCGGCGATCGTTACAAAATCGCCAACGTAGCGTTGTAGGTCGATGTATAACCCTTGTGTTTTGTATGGCCAGCCCGCCATGAGCGTGCCATCAGCACGGAATGCGTAGGTAGCTGTCGCGACCGTTGATGCGTCGAGGAACTGGTAGCCCTGAACAACGACCTCCGATATGCCGTCGTTATCGAGATCTCCGATGGATGGTGGAGTAAGGAGGTCTTCCGTCACGGAGAGAGGCCAACCAGGAAGATTGGCGCCGGTCTTATCGACAACGTGAATCTGGTGCGGCAGGGTGAAGATCGTCTCGGCGGCGCCGTCACCAGTGATGTCAGCAGTCAGGGGTTGTGGCCCAAAGTTTGAGCAGGGCTGTGATACGCCGCACAGGTTTGATGGATGGAATCCCTTTACGAGATGCGGATCAATATAGAATTTCTCAGTTATCGTTTCAGGCTTCCTGCTTGAGTAGGTTGCCTTGAGCGTAAGCTGGTACACACCGCGGCGTAACACGGGCACGGCATCGAGCGCCAGAGTGCCAAGTAAGCCGTTGCGAACCTGTGTTCCATTCGAAATGGCAGGGGCGATTGCAGAGCTTGAGCAATTCGCCGCGTCTGAAAAGCTCCAGCAGATAGAGAGTGTGAAGCCACTGAGGCCCTCGCCAGTAATGGAGCCGGTGATCGGTATTGAGTTTGCCGCACCATAGATGACCGGATCTATCGAGGATGCCGAACTGGGAGAGCGTGGCGCTGTTATGGCAAGGTGCTGAACAGAGATCGCAGAGGTGTCTCGTGCAAGGGTGCCATTTGCACGAACCTCAAGACGGAGTGTGTACGCGCCTGACGGGAGTGCCGCGGCATTAATAGAGCCCAAGGTGCCACCGGAGACAGGCGTAGTGGAGGAGGCTACTAAGGTACTCGCCCCGGTTGCATCGGATATCAAGAAGAGATCGAAGCGCTCGAATCTGTACCCACCAGCATCGCCGATGATCGGGGTTATCGAGTCTGATACCTCCCCGCTCGTCGCGATGTATGCAACGATCTCTGGGGCACCAGCCAGCGCTTGCTGAACGGCGGCTTTTGCATCCACACGCCCGGCGCCTTGGGCATAACGATCAAGTAGAACTCCACTCGAAGTCAGCGGGATGGAAGTCGAGCGAAGGATCGTTTTGACCTTGTACGGAAGTAGCGAGGGGTTCGCCTGTTTCATAAGAGCGGCAATGCCGGCCACATGGGGTGTCGCCATCGATGTTCCCGAGAGTAAGACATGGTTAGAGTCGGTGCACGTCGATGCGTTTAGTGAGGTGAGCTTCGCCGCGCAGATAGCAACTCCGGGCGCAACGAGATCAGGTTTAGCGATGACGGTTGCTCCGTCTTTCACCGGGCCGCGCGAGCTGAAGTCGGCCAATGTATCATCCTTGGCCGACGCTCCAACGGTAATTGCGTTACGGGCTGCGCCGGGAGAGCCGATCGTGCTTGCGCCGGGCCCTGAGTTGCCCGCGGCGACAACCACAACCACTCCCGCGTTGGAGGCCGCATCAACTGCGAGTGAGTCGGGATCTGTCGCAGTTCCGCCCTCCGCGCCGAGGCTAAGATTGATAACGTCGAGGTGGTCGGATGGGTCGCCATCTCCGTTCGGATCGGTTGCCCACTCTATCGCGCGCACAACATCAGCAGTTGAGCCTGAGCCGTATCGATTGAGGACCCGTAATGCGTAGAGCGAGGAGTCTGGGGCAACTCCACGTAGGGCGCCATCGGCAGCGATGATGCCTGCAACGTGCGTACCGTGAAAGTGCTCGTCGACCGGATCCGCATCGTTTGCGGAGAAGTCGTATCCTCCCCGTACTTTCAGGCATCCTTGTTCCAAAAACTGCTGTCGGGAGCAGCTACCGAAATCTGGGTGCTTGTAGTCGATACCAGTATCAATCACACCGACGGTTACCCCTCTGCCGGTTATTGGGCGTCCAGCGCCGTCGGTAAGCTGAGTCCATACTTGATCTGCTCCGATCCTTGAAACGCTCTCTGCAAGGTTCGCCCGTACTGTGCGGGCGCGACTGACATTAAACCCTAGTGCTCGAAGCTTCTCATAACTACCCGGAGCGGCTCCGGTAAGGATCGATGCGTTGAGCACGTTCCTCACAGGGGTCAGTGTAAGGCTTGGAGCGATCGTAATCGGTGAGGATCGGCCTGTTATGAGTTCGCGAAACGCCGTCTGTTCGGCGTCGATGGCAGCTTTCTGCATCATGGCGCGGGTTCTGATCGTTCGAGCTAATGGCGATAGCGGAGCGTCCCGAAGGGTCGTTAAAGGGGTGCCTCCTGGGCTGCGGATGGCATCGGCGAGTACGGACGGTTTTGTGTGCTCGACGATAAGCGTTTCTCCGTCGGACGATGCTGCCTGTGCCGCCTCTGCTGCTGGAGCTTGGTCTGCCGCCAGGGGTGGAGAGAGTAGTGGTGGGTAGCTTCGTTGGCCCTGGGCAAAGCATAGCCGAGAGGTGATTAACACCATCCACGCGATACTAAGCACTCTGACGAAGAGAAACGGCTGCACGATGCTCCGGGTAACAAGAGTAGGACGGCTTCACGGTACCAACCTTGTTGGAGCTAAGGAACGGGGGAGGGTGAGGATTCCTAATTCTTTGAAATCAGGGCACCTTCCTAAGCCCTTGATGTGGGTGGAAAAGCCTGTTAGATCAAGGACCTGCCAAATTCACGGGAATGGGGTGTCAGTGGACCGGATTTAGGTATAAAGTCCCGGAGTAACTTTTGGAGTTAGTTGTAATGAACATCAAAATAGCCGCGGTGTCTCACCGGCTTGGCTCTCGTGTTCTGGAAGCCGCTGAGTTAGAGACGCTCTTTGCAAGAGAGGCCGGCACTGTACAGTCGCTCTCCGGCGTATCAAAACTTCATCGTATAACCGAGGGCGAGGACCTCGTAACACTTGCCTGTGATGCATCGTTGGATGCGCTTGAGAAGGCGGGAGTTCCGCTGAGCGCAGTGACCGGCGTTTACTCGTCATGCAACCCTACGACTGATTATTTGATTCCATCTCTGGCGCCGATGGTTGCAGCGCAGATGGGGCTCACCCACATTCTGGCGTGCAACGTTGGTATGGGTTGTGCTGGAGGGGTGCAGGCGCTTCAGGCAGCGTATAACCAGTTAGTCGTTGACACGCAGCTTGGAAAGATTAGCTACTATGTGGTTGTGGCGGGCGATCACATAAGCCGTATGCTCGATAAAGAGTTGTGGAAGACCGCAATCCTCTTCAGTGATGGTGTATCTGCAACGGTTGTTACCAACGATCCAAAGGTCAAGGGGTGGTACGCCATCGCTCGGGTCGCTTCTGAGACCTACGCGGGCGAAAGCGTTGCGGTAATAAATCTTCCGAATGCTCTTGCGAAACCTGAAGGATGCCCACGAGGCGAGTACATGCTCCATATGCAGGGGCGTGGAGTTTTCGAGTTCGGTACCCGGATCGGACCTCGCGTGAGGATACTCTCGGGCGTGGATGATTTTGATGATGTCTACATCATTCCGCACCAGGCAAACATTCGCATGCTCAATGAGCTTGTTCCGGCGTTTGAGATTCGACCTGACCAGCTCTATACCGATGGCATTACTCGGGTTGGTAATATCTCTGGAGCTGCTTGTTTTATGGGGCTCCAGGATATGATGGAGCGGGACATGAGCAACGGGGCTAATACGGTTCTGTTGTGCGCGTTCGGCGCTGAACTCCAGGTGGCTGTCGCAGTTCTCAAGAAACTATAGGACGCCCGCGCTCAGTAGAACACTGAGCGCGGGTTGTAATCTTAGCGCTTAACGCAGCCTAGTCCGCTGGGCAACCGCATATCCTTGCATCCACGTCTGCGCTCTTCAGGAGAGCACTTCTGCTCGCTTGGTCGGAAACCTGGAGGGCAGCTCTGTTGATCCAATCCGTTTTGAGCGTTGTACTGGGGTCTTTGAGTATTCTGCTGCGCGAGCACCTGAGCTTGGGCGTTGGCAACCTCTATGCCCTTCTGACTTAGGTCGAGACAGCACACACCTCGCGCCTCATTCAGAAAGCTGCAATCCTTCTTTCCAAGACCGAGGTCGTTGCAAGAATACGGGCAAGGGCGGCAGTTCGGTGTAGCCGATGCGATTGTGGCGCCTCCGCAAATCAGCGAGGCCATGGTAAAAAGAGCGGTCAAAAATCTCATAGTATCTCCCAGAAATGTCAGTTTTTTAATCCGTTGGTGGACGAGAGTCGGTGCTGCTCTAATCGTCGCTCTCACGGCGGCGTTTAGGATGTTGTTCACCGTAGATATCTCATACCATTGCTCGAGTCCCCACGGTTCTAACGCAGCAGGATTCTAATGGGAAGGGAAAAAGGCTCATCGACGGAATTAGTGGGTAGTACAGCGGGGCAGAGCTACGGCATAACCCGCTGAGTCTCCAGCTAAAAACGAGGTTATTACGTGCACGTGCTCGTGCGCGTGAACGTACCCGCAAGGGATTGCAGTACTACTGTTGGTTTGTTCACCCAGGTACCTACATCTCCGCTGACGAACACGAGAGCGGAGAGCTCCTGCTTCCTAGCGTTGTTTACAAGCTATGTTGAGCGCGCGCGATTTCATTTATTCGGGTAACGTTCACGTGCACGAGCAGGTCCACGTGAGCGGCCCGATATCATCAAAAAGCGCCCACTAAAAACGTCGAAGACCCGAAAAAAATAACTACCTTTACTGCTTCGAGTGTGTTCGTGTAGCGTCGAGCGGCCTACGTCTATGTGGTGTACCTATGTCTCGCTACGACTCTTTCGCTCCGTTTTATGATCATGTTGTTGGCGATAGGGATGGTGTTGCTCGCCTCCTTGTTCGGCTGATACGCCGCTACAATCCGAAGGCCAGAGATGTGCTTGAGCTTGGGTGCGGCTCCGGAAGCATGCTGCGGCTCCTGACGCGGCATTTCAATGTGGTGGGGATCGATAACTCGAAGGGAATGTTATCGATTGCTCGCACAAAGGCTTCCAAGGCGAGGCTGGTGTTGGGGGATATTACACGGTTCCATCTGCCGGAACGGTTCGACGCAGTGCTGTGTCCGTTCGATACAATAAACCATGTGACCAGTTTTGCGGCGTGGAAACGCGTTTTTGCGAATGCGCACAAGCATCTGAGGCCTAACGGTGTTTTTATCTTTGACGTTAACACTGAGCGCAAGATGGAGGACTATCGCGCCGATCCTGTAACGGCGGACGTTGAGGCCGATGTGGTGTCAATGGTGCAGGTGGAGCGCACTCGACGCTACCATTATCACGTGATCCTCAAAATCTTCAGGCGCCTTCGGGGTGAGACATTCAAACTTGATCAGATGGTGCTGCCTGAGCTGGTTGTGCCGACGGAGAAGATTCTTAGGGAGCTTGGCAAATACTTCCGAACCGTTACCTTGGTTGATGCCGATCGCCGACGTCCCACGGCGATGACCGAGGAGTGGTATTTTGGTTGTCGGAATCCTCGATAGCGCAGCAGCTGCGTAATATCTTACGCACCCGTTGCAGTAGGGATTGTGACACCTGGTCGTCTTGTAGTCGTTCAAGGGTCTGAGCCAATCGTAGAAGGGGGCCCACGAGCGCTGGCGCGGAGCGTCCGCGCGTGGTTTCGAGGATTGCGAGGGCTGCATCATAGAATACTGCTGCGGCAGGGGCGTCCTGCGACCGGCGGGCGCTATCCCCGCGATGGAGGCAGGCGCGGGCTAATTGGGTTGCGAATTGTAATGGGGCAGTCTTGTTATGGAAGAGATCGAACATACAAACCCAAACGTGAGTAGTGTGAGTCGCTCTTCCGATCCCGCCGAAAACATTGCGGGGTTGAGATCCCTCGGCCGTCCCGTGGTTCAACTGCTTATGACGGTCGATGAGGTTCGAGAAGGGCACTCATTACTCTGCTGGAGGGTATGCAAATGAGATGCCACACTCCGCGGGTCCCGGAGTCGGTTGTAAGAGATTCTCGCAGCATCGCTCTAGAAGCCGGAAGATACTTCGGAGAGCGCACTCTCAATGACCTGCTCGATATATTCCTGGCGCACGAAGCCGCCACCGAAGAGGTACTCCGAGCTTGGTAGCGCTTTTCGAACCTCAGTCTTCTCCTTCTTTACAGCCACCTTGGAGGTTCCGTGGTCGAATTTCCGTACGGAGAAGATAAACGCGAGTTCGAGTCCCTCCGCTACGAGGGTTGCAGAGAGATTGAGTTCGTCGACGAGAGAAAAGCGGCGAGAGTCGGGGGCTTTAAGTTTGGCGATTGTTGCGCCTCCCTTGGAGGCTTCGCCCTTGTTGATGAAATTGAAGACTGTGCTCATCGTATCGAAGATGGTGCGGGTGTGTGGATGAACGTGCACCGTTACCAAGAGCTGCCCGAGCTGAGCGGCAGCGAGGGTGTTGCCGTACAGAACGTAGAGACTCTGGTTTTTGTCCGTTATCGCAGCATTTGGGTCGAGCACAAATGTGTAGGGGAGTGAGATCTCGCCCTGTGGCGCAACCTGAATTGAACGATCGAGATCTGCAGATTGGAGCACCTCAAAGGCGGTGTTGTCGTGCGCTTTGACCTTCTTTAGGTTGCCGAGAGCGAGGTGGAGGCTCAGGTGCTCAAGAGTTGCGGGGGCATCGCCGTGATTTTTGACCGTCAGAGAGCAGGGCACCGGAGCGCCCTGAGAAAAGGAGTCTCCGGTAACGTTGAGCCGAAACTCCAGGGGGTGTTGTAAAAATAATCCACGCATGACACGGCTTTATAGCGTGAAGGCAAGGGGTGGAAAAGGCCTCGTGAAGCGATCTAACCCTAA
>JBIJBZ010000056.1:0-17406 GCA_044344945.1 Bdellovibrionota bacterium
TCGTCGGGGTTTCGGTCGGGGTTGGGGTTGGCGTGTCGATCTGAGCGCTCCAGCCTCGTTGACCATCACCTCCGCTCTCAGCTGAGTCTACGGGCGTCGGCACTACGTCGGCTGCTACCACCGCTTGGTCTGCTATCTTTTCGACCCCCTCGGTTCCCATTTTCGAGATGCTGGTGGGGAGTGCCGCCTGTTGGACTACACCAGCTGGTTTGTAACGAACAAAGCGAAAACCGCCACTCTGAAAAAACCATGATGCAAAGATAACAAGCGCACCCATTCCGATCAGCACAGGAGCAACTCTTACGAAGGTGTTTTGGAGCTCGGCCTTGAATGATGGCTTCTCGTCGCTGTGTTGACGCTCGCGGGCCTTGGCTCGCGTCTCCTTGAGTTTTCGGTTAATCCATTCCTCGGAATCGAGCTTCTCGGTTCTCGCCTGGTGGATCGAAAAGCACGCTGCGCACAAAGCCTTGCCGGCGAGCGCATCGTTGTCACATTTGAGGCACTTCATAGGAGTCTGCGATGAGGGTTACGTATCGTGCTGGCCCTAGCAACATGCAGAGCCGGAGAGTTCTGGCTCTATGGTATAGCGCACCAGAAGTTCTTTGCGAAAGGCGTTTTATGAACCCGATTGCCTGCTGGAATCCTGGGGGAGAGGCAGTATGGCGGCGAAGTAGGGGGAGGGGGATGTGGATTGGGCGTCACGTCTGACAACGGTGCATAAGCCCCCTCTTGGCGTGCCGTTCTCCGTCGCAGCTTCGACTGTTGACCCGTTACGATCTGTTTCAAGAACCGAGCTGCGTTTGTTGCAATGGTGTCAGCTGTTTTTGATTTGTGTGCCGCGATCTAGTCGACCCGCGGCCTAGAGTTTTGTGTCGGCCTGTGTGTGGCAACTCGGCGTTGGTCGCGCTTCAAGCGCCGGGCGCATTCTCGCGGTCTCTCGCCAGGGCTTCACGTTGACGACAGTGAACGCCTAAAGAGCTACCACCTCTGGGGTTAGTTGCCAGCCGCGGCGAGCTCGCCTTCTGGGCACGTCTGCTCCACCTTTTACTTTACGAGAACTAGAAAACTAATAAGGTAAATAGGAGGCTCGGAGCGGCCGTCCTTGCTCGTCTCAGACACCGCGCGCAAAGAACACGGAGCCTTTCGAGCCTGTCCGCAGCCGTCTCAGAGACCGCGCGCGGAGCTCTAGCAGCAATTCTGATTTGAAATCAGGATACGGTCTGATTGGTATCAGCAGTATACTGGCCCTTGGAGCAGTTCGGCGCAGCTTTTGAGCAAGGACACGTGCCTTGAAATCCGAGTTCTAATCACAATAGTGAGCGGGCTTCTTTGTGGGGCGGGCCTAAGGCGTCGGAATCTTTTGTTTTTTGGCGGATTTCAATACGGTTTTTGTATATCTCTCGTCTGCGGATCCGCGCGCGGTCTCTGACACGGGGCTGGTTGGGTTGGGCGTTTAAAAGGGGCTCTCCGGCCCCTAGTCCCCGACCGCGCGCGGTGCCTGATACGGTGCTGCGCTGCCAAGATTCGGTATCATACCAAGAATTTAGGGCAATCCTCCCCCTTCGGCTACATTTTGAATTGAAAACCTCAAGGCATTTAGATTGGGAGCCGACCGACTCTTTGGAAGGACGTTGTAGGTCAGCGGGAGGCGCATATGATCCGGTTCGCACGCATCAACACTCAATATCGTTTCGTTAGCAGAAGAACTCCGTGGTTGGCGGATGTGCTCGCAGGTCTGGCATTCGTGCTCGCTCTTGGAGCCCCTGATTTCAGTCAGGCTCAGGATGCCAAACCGTCGACTGAGCTGCTTGAGCCGGAGGAGCTCAAGGACTCGGACTTCTCAGAGGATCGCCACGCAATCCCACTCGAAGAAAAAACCGGATTGGCTAAGGCTGCCAGGGTCAATGTCGTGGATGATCGTGGTCGAAGTTTCTCGACGCGCCGTGATTTCCTGCTGGGCTTCTCGCCGATCGTTGTTCTCTACCTCTCACCAGAGCGAGTTGTAGTTCAAACCAACGTCGGGAAGGCAAATGGAAAGGATGTGTCCTCGGATTGGAAGGATTTTCGCAAGTTCGTGAGTCTTGAGAGTGCTAACGGGGCAAACTTCTTTGGGGAGTCCGGCGCGTTAAAATTAAAACCGTGGGAGGAGCGACTAAAGATATCCAAAGAGGATGTGTACCTCTTTGATGGCAAGGAATTCAGTAAGCTATCACTGGTCGATGTAGCGAACTTTATTCTTTCAGATCTAGGCGTTGGTGATCCGCCGGAAAGCTATCCGGTTGACACCATGGCACCCTTCTCCCCTGCCTGTCCACTATCTGCAAGCGCAGAGACGACATCTGAAGATGCAGCTAGCACATCCGAAAGTATCGAGGGCAGATCGGTCTCTGACATATGCGAGAACTCCTTTGGAAACGAGCCATTTGAAGCTGAGTTAGTGGGAAAAGAGATCGTTCTCACTCGACTTGAGGGCAGAACTGGAGATGCGTTTATCGAGGTCCATCCCGCAAAGGCTAAAAAAGCCAAAGAGAGTAAAGCTAAGACAGCAAAATTTAAGGTATCTATTGGTGGTGCCTCAACCGCCCCGGTAAGTGTGACCCCTTCGTGCAACTGCAACAGTGGCAAACTTAGCTGGAGTTGCTTCATGTATTGCAAGAAAAATTACAGGTGTGACTACAACCTTGTGTCGTTCAGCGCGCAAAATAGTCAAATGGTTCAGGGGGCGCTATCCAAAAAATCGTGCCTGGCGGATATCTATAAAGTCTGCGGTGGCACACCGGGCGCAGCCACCATTAAAGCAGGCGATTTTGGGCGTTCGGAAGTTGATGATTGCTTCATTGGGGCCCTGACTCGTTGGGGCTTCCTTCAAGCCGAGCGCAAGATGTACCAGTGCTACATGCGCCAGAAGCCACGCCGACTCATGAACGGTGAAGAAGGTGAACAGACCGTGAATTCGATTGGGCGCAAGGGGATGCACGTTTATTCGGAGGTCTTCGGGCGCTCTCTTGTATTCAGTAGAGCTTCCAAGAAGGTGCCCCCGGTCGATCCACGGAAGATGCTGAAGGCGTGGTACACAACGACGCGCAGCTCTGGTGGGATGCAGTTCGAGATCCAAACCGCATTTAAGCCGATTCTGTCGCCACGGGGACATCTATTTACGCGCTACTTCTCGCCTGAGGATAACAAAGAGTGTATGCAGGAAGCGGCTGGCTTTGACACCTCTTTACCACCGCATGGAAACTTCTTTCGAACCCCCCCGCTTCGCCGGGTAGTGTTCAACGAACAGTGCGGGGTGATTGCCTACGATGATAAGATCGACAACCGCAGAGTGTGCTCGAATACTACCTACCGAGGTAGAATCGTTCCGAATGAGAGCCCAATTGTTCTCTTATGGAACCGGGATGCTGACCTTAATCGCGCGGTATCTCTGACTACCTTCCCCCTCGACCCTCGCAAAAAAGGCAAAGTCTACCAGTGGAAAGCAGGTGCCGACGCCCCCCTACTCGTGTACGATCCAGAAGGGACCGGGAAGATTGTTTCAGCCACGCAACTGTTTGGTAACTGGACATTTGGTCACACTGATCCCGCCCGAGTTAGGAGGACAAGCCTGACATCACCGCAAGAGATGTCGAAGCCCCTCTGGCAAAATGGCTACGAAGCGCTCGCCCTTCTCGACGAGGATAAGAACGGAGAGGTCAGCGGAGCAGAGAGAGAGGGCTTGGCTCTCTGGTTTGACCGAAATCAAGATGGAATTAGCGACATAGGAGAGGTGCAGGATCTTATCGCAGCAGGGGTAGAACGGCTCTCAGTTACATTCGACGGCCGCGATGCCGAGGGAGACCTGTACTCAACCGCTGGATTCAGTCGGCGCTTGCCGAACGGCGAACTTCTCACCCTCCGCACCGTTGACTGGTTCAGCCCTGCTTTTGATTCAAAACAGGACGCACTCGCAGCGCTTAGCCCCGCAGCTCAGGACTCCTCAGCCGCAGTGTCGCCGGTGCATGACAACGAGCCTGAGCGCGCTACCGTCGTAACGGCATCGAAGTTTAACGGAACCTGGCGCTATTCCCTTGATGACCCAGGCACCGAGGGATTCTCGAAGGCGAGTCAACTCGGGTACAATACAGGTGTGATGCGCTTGTCCGTCGACGGAGACGGCGAGGTTACTGGATTCACTGTATCAGAGTCGCCGGTGACATCAACCAGCGATGCTGCATCGAGTATCGCTTTCATTCAGCCGCTCAAGGGGCGGCTAATTGACCCAAAAACGATCGAGTTTAAGCTTGAGAGAGTGGCTGGTGGTGGAGATCTCACTAGCCGTGTTACCCTTCTCGACAGTGGGGAGCTGCGGGGTTCGACGCAGGCTGACGCCTCTCAAGCAAATGGGGACCGTAAGAGCGTATCGTACTCGTGGCGAGGAGCCTCCATGTAGTAGGACAGCGCGCTTAGCGCTCGCGCGCTACACAGCGTCATGTCGGGTAAGCGACAACGCCCAAAGCTGTGGCACGGGGCGGTAACCGGGCGCTCGTCCAGTTACAGCTTGACTCTATCTGCGTAGCCGGTCATCTCAAGGTATCCGATCGCGCTCTCATCGCTCGTCGCCACCGGACCCTCCCAGTAGCGCGGAGCGGGATTAGACTCCCCTTCTCCGATCTCTGAAGCAGCCACTCGAGCCTTCACGGTGAGATCGATGCCCCGTGAGGGGATCTGTACACGCCATGTCAGCGGGTATCGTGCCCCAGTTGCAGGGCTCTGCCACTCATCCTGCGGGGTAAGTGTTACTTCATGTGCGGAGAGAAGCTCTGAGCTGCCAGATTGTAAGAGGCTTGCTGAGGCAAAAGACGTTCCGCCCTTTGAATCTCGGAGCCGAAATACCGTCAGGCTCCTTCCGTCTCTCAACATAAGTCCGAGCCAATCCCAGCCCACCTGATCCTCGCTTAGCGTGTTACTCATAAACTCGTGATCCATCCACCCAATTCCCTTTACAGAACGGATCTCCGACGGTGTCCGCACCTCGCCAGCGATCGGAATTCGTGGAATCGAGTAGTACTGAGAGGCGCAAGTTTCACACGAGCCTTTGCGACTAAATCCCTGCTCACCCTGTAACCACGGCGGCGCCGAAACCTCTCCAGAAAGCCGCACCCGGGTCTCTCCCGCTTTGGAGGCCGAGAATCGAAGGATATGGAGGTCGTTAATGAGCTCTGCGAGCCAATCACCTGACCACACCTCAAGCGTTTGTTTGACCGCTCCCGCCGCACCCAAGAGCGCACCCCCTGCTCTAACAGCAAACGTTGTCGTGCCTGCCCGAATATCGGTAAGTGCCGCGTGTGCTAGGTACTCGTTTGTGCTTTGTTGGCCAGGGGAGTCTGACCGTCTAAAAAACGTAAGCTGAAATCCATACAGGGGCTGGTCTCGAAACGGCTGCGCGGTCTCTGCAAAAAGGTGACCAGTGTAGTACCACCATTCAGTCTGAAACGCCTCATGAGCGCCGTGATCTCTGGGAAAACTCCACTGGTAGTCTCGACCAGCGCTCTCGAATCTGCCCTTGGCGGGCTCGCTGTGCGATGAAGGAATACACAGTAAAAACGCCGCAAGGGCAAGCAAAGCATCTGAAATGCGTCTTCGATTGACTTTATTCATCTGCCAACGTGGCCTCCTTGATAGTCTTTGAGAGCATGATACGTGTTCCGATTCCAACAACGATAACTAGACCGCTCAAGAATCCGACGGCGACCGTAAGCGGCGTGAGCGAGAGCGTAAAATTAAGCGACCATCCAAACGCGCGCGGATTTACGAAATTAGTTAATCCCCAGCCAAGGGCAACTCCGCCACAGACTCCGACCAGCACCGGAACCGCGCACACTGCAGTGACCTCAATAACCTGCGCGCCGAGAATCTGCGCTGGGGAGAACCCGAGTACGTGCATTGTTTTTACTTCGCGGCGACGTTCCCATAGGTGTTGAATCGACGCGAGGAGGAGCCCCAAAAGTGCCAAACAAAACACGATCCACCGAATACTAAGGGTCACCTGAAACGTTCGATCGAAGAGCTGCAGAACAAGAGCTCGCAGCTCACTGTTATCCCGGACGATTCCTACGGCGCCAACGAGAGTGGCAATCGTACTCCGAACCTCTTGCTGCTCCGTTCCCTGTACCAGATCGATGGTAAGATTTTTAGGGGAGGTCCCTGGATAGATCTGATTAAAGAGGGATCGATCGATCTGGACCAGCGGATGCTCCGTTCCGAACTCCTGCACAACACCCACTATCTCAAACTCTCGTCCCTCTAAGGGGAATACATCGCCAACCCAGAGCCCGAGTTTGCGCGCTGCACTCTCACTCACAAGCGCACCGCGACCCGCAGCTAACGCCTGTCGATCGAGTGTGCCAGCGCGGAGTACGTACACTCCTCGGTCAACCTGAGTTGCAAGATCCGAGGCGCTCACAACAAGCGGCATGCCACGCTGCGACACAACGATCTCAAAATACGGCACCACTCGCCTAACCCCGTTCAAGAGGCGAACTCGCCCCTCTATCTCTGATGGAATGCGAGCGTCGTTACCCTGCCCCTCGATCGCCGAGGAGACAAAGAGGTCTCCTTGCAAGCGCTGCGCTGCCCAGGCCTGTAGAGTGGTGCGGAAACTGCCTACCATAAGTGAGAGAGCGCATATCAGCGTGATTCCCAGGGATGCCCCTATTGCACCCAGCAGAAAGCTCCGTCCCCTCGCGCGAATCCCACCGCGAGCCCACCAGAGGAGAACCGAGTTCGGTCCGTGTGTGAAGCACCATACGGCGCTGAGGATCGCATAAGGTGTAATTCCAGCCACCGCGCCCATGCACGCGGCCACGAAAAGATAGGCAAAGAACGGTGATTCGCTAACGAAGGCCGCCAGCAGAGCACACGCGAACCCAGCAATACTTACCCGCGCCAAGGTTAGCGCCCAGCTGCGAGAAATTGGCTTAATCCCTGCATGCTCAGAGCGCGTGCCGAGAGATGGCGCTACCCGCAGCGCCTCCATCCCACCAAACGCAGCCCCCGCAACACACACCGCAATCATGCCGGAGACGATAACTACAGTTTGGAGAAAACGAGCGCTCCCAATCGATCCCAACGAAATCCCATAGATATCGTGCGCAGTTTGAAGAAAGTGTTGTGTGATCCACAGCGTCAGCGGCTCACCGATGGTTACCCCTAGTAAAGCCCCCATAGCGCCTAGAAGGCCACCCTCAAGAATCACACTTGAAAGACATACAGCCCTGCCAACTCCGAGCGTGCGCAGTAGTGAAAGTTCACGCGAGATGTTTCGAAGGCTTAGTTGAGTGGCTTGCGAAATAAGCAATACACAGATGAGGAGCGCCATGCCAGCCATTATCATGACATTAAATCGGTACGCAGCAATAAGGCTCTCGCTCTGCTCAAGGCGCCCTGCGGAACTTTCAATCCCGACAGTGCCTGGGAGCGATCCGCACGAGCGAAGCCACTCCACGAGGGATGCTCGATAGTGATCGATTGATGCGTCGCCGTACGGCCGGAGCAAGATCGCGTCGACTAATGGTTCAAGGGCGCCTGAAAAGAGCCGCGATAGAGGTACTACCACTCCACGCGCGTTAAGCCCCCTTCCGAACTGAGCGCTGTCCTCTACAGGCCCCTGCAGCGTGACCGACGGAAGAACGAGCTGAACCTCTTGTCCTGGCGAGATTCCATACTCATGCCGTAGCTCACCTGACATGAGAATTTCGCTTTTGAACGCAGGCACCGCGTGCGTATCGTCGAAGCCTCCGACCCCTACAACTCCAACCGCGGTGCGGGTTCGACCAGTAACAAGTTCCCCGGCAACACGACGGTAGGCCGCAATAGCAAAGGAATCGCGCAGCGGAGCCAAGCACGAGCCCAGGTGTTTCAGTTGAATACCTCCTCCTCGAGGAACGATCGCCAGGGGATACTCCGCCGCCGAGTACCCGAGAGACTCCTCGAAGGAGGCAACTCCGGCTACGCTTACCCGGTACACTGAGACGACCAGCGTGGTAGCAAACCCAACCGCAATCGCCAGGAGGAGTGCTCGTATCGGATTCCGAATGAGCCGTCGGAGGATGAAACGGCGAAAAAGCCACCCTTCCCTGATCGTGAAACGTATCGATCTCTCAGTGCTCAATCAACCCATCCTGCATCCGCACCACGCGTGAACAGCGCTGGAGAGCGGCCTCACTGTGCGTTGCCATCACAAGCGCCAACCCGTTCTTTACCTGCTCACTGAGCAGCTCAAGAACAGACTCTCCTGACCGGGAGTCGAGACTTCCAGTCGGCTCGTCAGCCAAAATGACTAGTGGTTTGTGAATAACCGCTCGAGCGATCGCAACACGCTGCATCTCTCCACCTGATAACGAGTACGGCATCGCATCGTGGCGGTGAGCGAGTTCAACGCGCTGAAGAATAGATCGGGCCTCTTCCTTTGCCTTTTTGACCGGTACCTGATTGAGGACAAGCGGTACCATGACGTTTTCGATTACAGTGAGGGTTGAGAGAAGATTAAAGTGTTGAAAAACGTAGCCTAACCTCGTTCGCCTCATCGTGCGGAGCAAGCTCTCTGAGGCTGTCTGCATCGGCGAACCACCGAGAAGTACCTCACCAGTCGACGCTCGGTCAGCGAGCCCAAGGATGTTAAGCAGTGTACTCTTCCCGCATCCCGAAGGGCCGACGAGGCCGATGAACTCTCCAGGGCGCACCTCAAGGTTCACCCCACGCAGCACAGGGACCTCTCCACCGCTCGATTGAAATGTTTTTGTAAGCCCCTTTGCCGCGAGTATAACGTCCATGGGAGGAAGGATATCGCCTCAGGCCTGGTATCAGCAACCTGGCAACCTCACCATTTACGAGACATACCGGCGTAGTGTAACGCCGAGCCTGTTGTGCAAAAAGCTCAGCAGTTCACCTGGGAGGGGCGGTTACCCCATGTTTAGCCCGGTCCGATGCATTCAAGGGGTTATTAAGCAGTTCGGTTCTCTTCACTCAGAGGACCAACCGGAATTGGCTCATCAAGAGAGAGTGCTCCGTTTTGCATGAGGTGATCGCGCACGTGCTGCAGAAGAGCGATCACGTCACCCCTTTTCTTCACCGTTGAAGGGTGACTCACGAGCCACTGCACGATGTGATCGGAGATGCTCTGGTAGAGGGCGCGATCGCACATCGCGAAGCAGCCAAGGTCACGTTCTGCCGCCGAACTGAAGGCCTGGAAGAACACTGTAAAGCTCTCAGGAACCGCACTTGATTTGATGTCGTACGTTACCACAACAAACGGAACGACCATCTTGGTGATATAGAGGTGATAATTCTCGAAATGAGAGAGAATCGAGATCAGATTCTCTAGGTGTGCCGCGACGTCGTTCGTACCGATAGAGCGTGGATAGAGCTTAAAACCAGTATGGGGCGAGTAACGGATAAGATCCCAGATCGTATGCTCGTTTAAAACCTCAAAAAAGTTGAATCGTCCCGTTCTATATCCCTCGAATGCGAGCGCTTTTCGGCGCAGCACTCGTGGCGAGACGGCGAGTTTTTCGAGGAGAGCATCAGGATAGCTCGGCAGTGGTGGCCGCACGTAGAGGCTCGTGACGGTCAGTCCGTGTGGATGATCGTACATCTCTAAGAGCAATCGGTCTGCTCCTTCAGGCCCCGGAGGTACATAGAGCGCCTTTCGCTTTCGCACCTGCTCAATCGGCGAGCGAGTAAGTGTCTGTGCCAGAATCGAAGAGACCTCAGGCTCAGTACTCGTTACCTCTATCTTGAGGGAATCCAGTGCCGTGTGGCCGGTAGTACTCTTGGGTGTAAGCCGGAGTCGCTTATCATCGAAGTCGAGGTAGACGTTTGCTCCTTTTAGATGATTCGTCGATTGGCAGAACTCCCAGAAGCGATACACCGCCACTCGAATACGCTCGGGGCTCTCTCCCTCGGGATCGTCTGTGTTGGGTTCGAGCCCACGAAGAGTCTTCGCGATAGCCGCCAGAGGCTCTTCGACCCCTCTTCCCCCTTCAAGGCGATCTTCGAGGTCAAGTAAGAGTACAACAAAGATCGCCGTTCGAATTGATGAGAGCTTAAAGGTTGATGCGATATCGCCATCGCACTGAACTGAGAACGGCTTAGTTGCGGTTGAACTACGCGTAATAAATACAGAGAGACGGTGTTGCGGAGGTGTTGTTGCGCGATTCGAGCCATCTACTCCGAGCGAAAATCGGAGCTGATCAATCGACGCTCGAAGGGCTGAGATCTCTTGGACCACAGGGTCAGAGACCCTCTGATCGTCTGAACGCTTGGGGGCGGCTGGTTCCTTCATGTCCGGCACGGTACCACACCGCGCACTCATCAATCTACGGAAGCGCTCAAGTCGGTCGGGTTTAGGAGCTCCTGGAGAGGCTAGCCTCGGTAGTGGCAGGGTGCGAGGGAAGCCCCCCGCCTATTCTGTAACACCGTAAAAATAGAGGAATTGGCCTCCAACAGCCTAAACAGGCAAAGAAGCCGGGGTGTAGAGCGCACATAGTCGAGCCAACCAACCGAAATACCGTGCCTGCTAGAGGTAGTTGGTGGACCGGACGCAGTTCATTCAGTGAATTTTTCGACGTTAGCCAAGTATCCCATATCATACCTAGTAACGATACCGGTGGGCCACTCTCGACCCGTCTTAACCCTTTTCCAGCAGGCCTTTTTTATGATCCCGCATCACCTCCGTATCGTAGTCTCACTGCTGCTCTTCTTCCTGTGCATCGGAGCTGATAAGCCCGCACTTGCCATCGATCCATCCAGCCCGTCGACACAATGTGATCAGACCTTTGGAATCTCGGTTTATCCGAAATGTGATGACCAACTAGCGGAAGGACCGCGGTCTACTCTTGCACTCACCCCTGGTTTTACCCTGGCGGTGTACTACGTAATCCCGGCCGATGTGGAGTTCGATGAAGATGTTCTCACCACACTCAAACAGTCGTCGCGAGATGTGCAAGCGTGGTATGAGCTCGCAACGGGCGGACGCACGTGGGCGTTCTCTTCTCCCGAGATCGTGCAGGTGTACCGCGCACGAGAGAATAGGCAGTACTACGTTGATAACGGAAACTGGTGGGGCTCTCTCCTTACTGAGATGGGCCAGGCCGGTCTTCCGATCTGGTCGCCCGGAACGGTCTCAGCGCTATGGGCACACGGAGCGGGCTTCTGGGCTGGCGGCGCACGCGGGTGCGAGGGGCTGTGTGGGACGGTTCTTCTCGGCGTTGAGCTCTTTCCGCAGTTCAACAATCCTGCATACTCCGGGGGAATCTGCCCCGATCCGGATGGTGAAGGGGTTGAAGCGTTCCCTTGTACACCCGTCGGAGCCTATGCGCATGAGCTCGGGCACCCACTTGGCCTAGGGCACCCTTTTGATGATCCGGAACTTCGCGATGTAGCCGGACACAGCATAATGGCCACCCATTGGAACTTTCCGGACCAGGCACCACCGAACGAACAACCGTGGGGCTTTCTTACTGCAGAGAGGACGTTCATCCGCGACAATCCATTTCTTGGTGAGCGCAGTGGAGTCGCTCAAGTATTCGAAAGCCTCAACGCGACGGTGAACCTGCCGGTCACGGGCGAGGCGCCCGATGCGACGTTCGACCTAACGGTTGATGGAAATGTAGTTAGAGTTACCGCAAAAGACGCCACCCTGCGTGACTACTACTGGACTTTTGGTGATGCGCAGTCGGATCACGGACTAGGTGTCGAGCACGAGTATTCAAAGCCGGGAACGTACACCGTTCGTTTGCGAGCGAGTAACGCCCAGTCGATGATGTCCCTCACGGAGCGTACGGTCGTCATAGCACCCTCTACCAGACCGTGCGGCACTATTAGGAGGAACACGAGACTCACCGCGGACTGCTTGGGGCCGATGATGATCGGCGCAGACCGAGTCAAAGTTAATCTCAATGGGCACTCTATTCTCGAGCGATCGGACCTTCCGGGGGTTGAGGTAATCGGTCGTCATGGAGTTGTAATTAGAAACGGCACAATCCGCGGCGGGGGTGTTGGTTTACTAGTGAGAGATGGGAGTCGACATGTGTTTCAGAATCTGAAGGTCTATGCAAATGGCGAATCGAGCCCCCACGTGCAAATAAAAAATGTTAATCACACACGGCTGAGCAAGCTCACCTGTATCGCGCCGCGTTTCGATGTCACCCCGTTCACTTTCTCCGGTACGAAGAGCACGATATCGCGCGTGAGCTGTTCCGGCCAATCGAACAACGGCGCCATCATCACCGGGTCACGACTCACGATCTCCGACAATCAATTCATTGCAGAGGGAGACAATGCACTCAGGGCCCTCTTATTTACCGGGTCCAATAGCGTTCTACGAGGGAACGTATTTTCCAGCGCTTCGTATCGGCGGACGTTTCCTGCGCTCTTCATCTCAGGGGGTGGAAATGTTTTGAAGCAGAATACTATCTCCAGTGTGGTCGCTGGTCTCACCCTCAGTGCGGGTTCCAAAGGTAATAGTATCCGGAACAACGTCGTCAGGGTTGATGACAGCCGACCGGATTCTCTTGCGATAAACGGGGGCGATTCGGCCTGCCACAATACCTGGAGGAATAATGAATTTTCCACTGACTCAGAAGGTGATGGCGAGGGATCGGGGTGTATTCGGTAGCACATCGGTCGACCTCGTGCTCCGTCCAGCCAGAGAGAGTTCTCACTCGTGAGGAGTCCGAATTCTGCATTTGATGTACTGATTGACTTCATGATCTCTGCGCATGCTCATGGGCGAATACTGCTCGAAGACGATAGATGGATACCCATGATCACCGAAGCCACCCGCAATTTGGAGAAACCGCATGACCTGTAGACGTAGAAGCCTAACAGCAGTGTTGGTTGTGTGGTGGATCGCTTCGTTCGTGTGCGCAGATAGCCGAGCGCAATCTATACTTGTACCCGATAGTGGTTTTGTCGAGGAGCCAGTCGTTAGCGATCTGCCCCCCACTACCGGCGTTGCCTTTGGTCCGCAGGATACCATCTACCTTGCACAGAAGGAGGGGATTGTTCGCGTCGCTAAGGGCGGCGCACTCCTTTCTACTCCGTTCATCGATATCTCAGCAATGACGAACCGCAGAACGGATCGGGGCTTAGGAGGAATCGCCCTCGATCCACAATTTCCAGCCCGGCCATACGTGTACCTCTTCTTCACGTATGATCCGCCTGAGTTGCCGGCTGATGACACTGCGCCCCGCGTCTCCCGTTTAATTCGAGTTCAGGCAGATGCCGCGCAGGACTATGCCGTGGCACTCCCCGGGTCAATGGAGGTGATTCTTGGTAAGAATAGTACCGCGAAAAACACCGCTTCACGCTTAGCGGTCGGCACCACGATCATCCCAGAGCCAGCGTCGTGTATGACTGGCCTTACGATGGATGGCACTCCGATTGAGGATTGCATGCCAAGTGATGAACTCTCCCATACCGCTGGGACTCTACTATTTGGCGCCGATGGATACCTCTATCTCTCTCACGGTGATGGCGCGTCGTACAATGGAGCCTCTAAGGTCTCGCTACGTAGTCAAATGCTTGATTCTCTATCGGGCAAGATTTTACGGATCGACCCAGACACTGGACAGGGGGTCCCCGGCAATCCATTTTACGATCCAAGTAACCCAAGCTCAAATCGCTCACGTGTCTGGTCACTTGGAATGCGAAATCCCTTCCGCATAACCGTAAATCCTGCCACCGGACAGGTCTACCAAGGTGACGTGGGAACAAGCTCGTGGGAGGAGATAAACTCAGGAAAAGGCACTAACCATGGCTGGCCATGCTATGAGGGGGGCAATACTACCAACGATACGGTTGGAACCGGCAATTCGGTAAGCGTTGTTAACACGGCCTTTAGAGACTTCTCCCGAACTTCGGAATTCTGCAGTGCGCTTTACAAACAAGGTCTTGGCGCCGTGGTAGCGCCGCTCTTCTCCTACAAGCATCCAGTTGATGCTAATGGAAAAGACTTGGGTGCCTCCGTCACCGGCGTGGCATTCTATTCCGGCACTACCTACCCAGCGCCGTTTCGTGGGGCGCTATTCATCGCTGATTACGCGCAGGGGTTAATTCGATATCTGACATTCGACCAGAAGGGATTTCCCACGGTTCACCCCTTCGCAACTGATACCTCCGGCTCCGCAGGGCCGGTTCAACTTATAATAGGGCCGGACACAAACCTGTACGCCATGTTTCTCGATCTTGTAACGCGCAAGAGTCAATTAAGGCGCTATCGCTACACCGGGTCAAGCAATAATCCTCCGACGGTGGTCCTTACGGCGAGTCCAGTCGGTGGTTCGGTCCCCCTTGCGGTTAGCTTTAGCACCGCGGGCACCAGTGATTCTGATGGACAGGCGCTCAGCTATTCGTGGGACTTCGGTGATGGCACCGGCTCCAATGAAACCTCTCCTAATCCGACGCACGTCTATCAAACGGTGGGAACCTTCCAGGCGAGCGTCCTTGTGAAGGAGACCACTGCACCGTTTGCTGAGTCGACCGCGGATATTACTATCCGCACTGGAGTAACCCCACCGAAGGTACACATCGTGTCGCCAACGTCAGACACTACCTATGCAATTGGGGAAACTATTGCGTTCTCTGGGTACGCTGAGTTCGAGGGGACGCCGGTGTCCGACAGCTCTCTGACGTGGTCAATAATTCAGCAACACAACCTTCACGAGCACCTTGTTGATGAGATATCGGGGGTCAGTTCCGGTAGCTTTGAGCCAACAGAGCACACTGACAATACTCGCTTTATGGTCTGCCTTTACGCGACGTCTGGTCCGGGACTTAGTGACCAAGCGTGTGTCACAATACAACCGCGCACGACCGACACGACATTTCTAAGCGAGCCCACGGGTGCGCAGATGACCTATGTTGATGAAGAGCTTCAATTTCTTGCGCCGTATACAGCACACCCGATCGAGAACTCGCAACAAACCGTAATCGCACCGCTCGTTCATCAATCGCGGAGCTTTTCCGCGTGGAGCGATGGATCTACCAATCGGGAAAAACCCTTCACCGTTGGAACCACACCAACGACCTACACGGCTCGATATGAGAACCGGTCTCCAAGCGCCGTAATCACAGCATCGCAGCTCGCTGGACCCGCGCCACTGACCGTTGCGCTCTCTGCCGCAAACTCAAGCGATCCAGAGGACTCCGGCTTGCGGTACCTTTGGACCCTTGGAGGTTCCGTGTTTGCCGACTCAATAACCGCGAGCAAGACATTTACCCAGCCAGGGCAGTATCCAGTAACGCTCCGTGTAAGTGACCCGTTGGGCCAATATACAGAAGTGGCGAACACCATTATCGTCTACGACCCCGCCGCGATTAATAAAGCGCCCGCAGTCGCAGCCCCGCTTGCTCAAACGGTGCGCACCGGTAGCCCCTTCACGCTCAACGGAACGGTTTCAGACGACGGTTTGCCGACTGGCGCGCTATCTACCCTCTGGTCAAGAGTTCGTGGACCAAGTGCGCTCGATATATTCACCCCAACTCAGGCAACTACAAGCGTTTCCGCTCAAGCGGTCGGAACTTACCTAATTAAGCTTGAGAGTAGTGACTCTGCACTTCGATCGGCGCAGAACACCGTGACAACGGTCAACCCATCGAGTTCACCGTTCGGAGTAACAAGTTTCTCGTTGATAAACGCGGCAACCGACCAGGTGATTCCCGGGTATGAAACGATACAGAATGGCTCTGTGATCGGACTATCAACACTCGCAGCAACTGCAATCAATGTACGGGCAAACACACAAGGCAGCGGTATCGGAAGTGTTGTGTTCCTTCAAGACGCAGTGGCCGGGGCAACTGACAACTCGGCTCCGTACTCGATTGAGCCAAGCCTCTCAACGGACTTCCCCTCGTGGACCTATACCAAGAAACGCTACCTAGTCACGGCGGTGCCGTACTCGATGGGCGGGGGTAAGGGCACACAGGGAGACGCTCTGAGCATTCAATTTACAATAGTGACTACTGCGCCTTCAAACACAGCACCGACAGCGGTAATTAAGAGCTCACCCGTATCCGGAACACCACCACTTACCGTGACCCTCGACGGCTCAAGTTCAACAGATCCACAGTACGAGGCGTTGACCTATCGGTGGGAGTTTCATGACGGAACCAGCTCCACGCAATCGATTGCCACCAAAGGTTTCGTATCCGCTGGAACATATCCGGTTAAACTCACAGTCAGGGATCCATCTGGCTTGACTGGAAGCGCAACGGTGACGATTACGGTTGGGGAGCCACCTACCCCCACGCCGGGCACAACCCCGACACCGACTCCCACTTCCACCGCCACACGAACTCCAACAGTAACACCGACTACAACTGTAACCGCGACACCAACACCGACCTCTAGCGGTACGAATGTGGCCCCGACAGTTAATCCCGGCTTGGCACAAACCGTTGTGTTCGGAAGTCCCTTCACCCTGACGGGCACGCTATCAGATGACGGACTGCCCACTGGAACGCTGAGCATCCTATGGTCTCGAGTAAGAGGCCCAGGCACGCTTACATTTTCACAACCGACCAAAGCCATTACAGGAGTAACGCCATCAGTTCCGGGAACCTACCTCGTTAAGCTGGAAGCCAGCGATTCCGTTCTGCGAAGCGCTAAAAACGGCATCGTAACGGTAAATCCCACCACAACCTCCTTTGGAGTGACTAGCTTTACCCTCATTAACGTAGCAACCGGTCAGCCATTCCCAGGCTATGAGAGCCTGCAAAACGGGGCAGAGATAAATCTTGCCAACCTAGGAAGCTCGCCCAAGATTAATGTGCGAGCAAACCTGGCTGGCTCTGGAATTGCCAGCGTGCGATGGCTAAGCGATGCAGCGCCGCTGTCCCTCGACAACACCGCGCCATTCGCGATTGCACCGAGTAGCACATCGACGTATCCAGAGTGGGTATACTCAAAACAACTGTACCGAGTTACCGCAGTTCCGTATTCCGGAGCTAACGCAAGTGGGACACCGGGAGCAGCTCTTTCAATCCAGTTTACGCTGCGCTAAAGGCGCTAGGAAACCTATGAGGCGCTCCTGATTACCCTTTTTGTGATGCGGCGTTCAGTCGCCACAACGTCCTAGCCCGCATACTTCAAGAAGCCTGCTACTGCGAGCGCCGATAATGGTATTTTTTCGGTCCCAAATACTACCTTCAGACCGGAAGGTATCTCGATACGATTCCGCCCTGCAGATACTTAGTTGAATTCGCCCTTCGGGCCCGCATATTTGATGAAGCCTGCTACTGCGAGCGCCGATAATGGCGCTTTTTCGGTCCCAAATACTACCTTCAGACCGGAAGGTATCTCGATACGATTCCGCCCTGAAGATACTTTGTTGAAATCGCCATACGGCACGCATAATTCAAGTA
>JBIJBZ010000240.1:0-3992 GCA_044344945.1 Bdellovibrionota bacterium
ACAATAGGTATCTCGATACGATTCCGCCCTGCAGATACTTAGTTGAATTCGCCCTTCGGGCCCGAACAATCACCACTCTCGGCGCTCTCGCGACGCAGTTTCATGAAAAATGCGGAGCTAGTTGGTAAACGAGGAGGGGCGGCGGTTGCGAAGAGCGTAGAGCCTTCTTACATCTGAACCCGTGTGCTATGCGGTATGTAACCAAGATATTCGGCCGCGCGGCTCGGCTGTGTGCAAAGCCCTGCATGGCAAGCACGCGAGGCATGGCTTAGTGCATGTCAGTGATCGCACACTCCACCATCACCAGTGCTCTAGATCCGTTCCGTCTCCACGGGAGTCTGGTAATTTTGGGGTTGCTACATCGGGTTGAGGCAGCCTTCAGGTTCGCCGTAGTGCTCTCTTGGCTCTCTGGGGTTGACTGCATGACGAAAACGACCTTCGACCAGCCCTGAAATTGTAGGGTCTCGTCTAGTTGATCCCGTAGTTTGGTCCAGGTGTAGGGCAGGCTTGAGGGACAGAGTGCTTGAGCCGTAAGCGGTTCGGCGATCAAGCTCGGGATCATCAGGGTTCTGCCGGAGTACCAAAGATTGGGTCGATTGCGAGGGTCTGCGAGGTGATCGAGAACGAGGTAGAGGAACTTCCCCTCCTCATAGCCGAGATTAAGGTCGGAGATTGCTATTGTCCCAGGTGTGATAGCCTCGGAGATCGTAGCAGCCATCGAGACCTCAACGGGTTCCCCGTACCCCCAGAATCGCCCCGAAAACCAGGCGTAGTTTGTGTAGGCGATGTAACATGCGAAGATGACAACGAGCGAGGATGTCGCTGCGATCCGCTTCCACAGTGCGCGTCCTGTTGGCAGGGTCGTCAGAATAGCAGCAAGGCTGAGAGCAGCTAGGATATCAAGAGCTGGAAAGAGAGTTGATAAACGTTTCGGATACGCATGCTCTGACAGAATTCCGGGGAGGATTGCCGCGATGATCCAGCCGAGGATAACCGCTGACTCAAAGCGTTTGAGTGAGGTGAGAAGGATCAGGAAGCCCAGTACAACGAAGGGGACCTCAAGCCATGCTACCGTACGGCTAAAAATAAAATCTGCATACGAAATCCATTCTTGATGAAACAGGTACGGCTGACGGTAAAAAATACCTTGCACCACGTCGCCAAGCTGTTGGAGCGCTTTTGTTAAGACGAGAATCGCGACCTCGATGTGTGAGGGTGGAAGATTATCGCCGCTCCACGAAGCCCGCGGTCCGGTGAGGGTGAAGGGATTATGGAATTGCCACCTGCCATCCGCGAGGTAGTAGCTGAGAGGAAGTCCGATTACCCACAACAGAATGCCGGCGAAGATGAGGACAACTTGCGGTCTATTCAAGGGAAGCTGGCGGCGATTCATAATCCAAAAAATTCCGATCGCCAGGAGCGGTATCGCCACCGCACTCTGGCCGGAAGGATACTGATGCCACGACAGACCCATCATAAAGGCTACGCCACACGCCCAGGATAGCTTGCGAGTGTCGAAGGCCTTTAATAAAAACCAGCACATCAGAAGGGTCGGCCACGTGGTTACCCCGTGGGGGTGGATATCCGTTCGACTCCAGCCGAGGTGCAGACATTCCAGCGCAAAAAGCGCTGACGCAAGAAGTCCAGCGATGCGACCGCCAAGCCTTGCGGCAAGGAGGTAGACAAGTGGAATCGTGAAGAGGCCCACGAGAGCCGATGAGAGTCGCAGAGCCAAAAGGGTAACGCCGAATGCTTTCGTCGTTATGTAGATCGGGATGTAATATAGAATCCCAAGTGGTGCCCATGGGCCGTGCGTTCCGCGATTTGCGAAAAACATGCCCTCTAAAGATGTCGCGCCTGCAGAGTAGGGGCTGAGTTCTCCCTCAAAGTAATTTGGGAGTAGGTTAAGAGCGTATGTTCTAAAAACTAGCGCTACTACAAATATAAACGTGAGGGTCGCCGCTTCGCGAATTCCGAATTGCCCCTCCTCGCGAATTCCAACAGTAAAGGCCGCTTCGCTCTCATTTTTTTTAGTTCTCGCGAGGAACACTACGAGCGCTACTAGGTAGAGCCCGATTCCAACCGGGAGCGCAATCAAGCGATCATATTGGGAGGAGACAAGAAACTCCTGCATTGGTGCGAGTCCAAGGTATCGCACAATCGAGAAGCATAATTCCCTATCGACCAAAAAGAGCTGTGCTACGACCGCAAGCATTCCTGAGTAACATAATGTGCGAGCGGGCCGGCTCTCGGCTCGGACGCTGAGAATGCCGAGTGAGGCAACTGCTAGGATTGCTAGGTACAAGAACCAAGGGTGCCCGTATCCGGACTGGTCATGGAAGAGGGCTGCAAGCGGGATAAGGACCGGGGAGAGCGCCGAAAGCGCCCGAGTTTGCGCCGACGAGTACCAGGCTGCATACGAGAAGGTCGCTGCGGTGATGATGCCGAAGAGAATGAATGTAGGAAGAAAGTAATTTGTAATTTTCTTCTGTTGCATGGGAAGTTTTGTCGCGCGTGTGCTTTTACTGGATCAAGATGTTTTGTTCTGTTCGGGATTAGCGAAAATCGGGACGAGGTGAATGATCTGCTCGCATGCTCTCAGATCGCTCTGATTGCGCATGACAGCTGCAACTTTCCTCGGGTGATATTTACCTGATGATAAAGGTAGCTGTGTTTGAGTACGAGCCATTCTACGAAAATCCCGCTGTGTGTCTGATGGAGCCAGGATACCATGCACAAGAGAGCTGCGGCACCCCCTGAAGTTCGGTCCTTGCTACGGTCAAGATTGCCTATAAGGTAGGGTCGTTTTGAGCGACACGAGTGCCCAGGACCATGAACGCCGTCAGCATCAATTGTTCTCGCCGTGCAGTCCCAACGCCTTAGCTGTCAACTCGTTCATTAACTCGCCATCTCGACAGGTCAACGCTGCGCGCATCTCAGGGGATTGAACAGCCTGGGCCGGACCTTCGCTCGCAAGCTTTTTGATGTACGGCAGGGTTGCTGATGCGAGCGCAATCGTTGATGTTCTGGGGGTTTGAGCCGGCATGTTGCATACGCCGTAATGAATCACTCCATCCACTTCATAGACCGGATTATCTAGGTTTGTCGGCTTACTCGTCTCTGAACATCCGCCCTGGTCGATACTGATATCCACAAAAACGGCTTTGGGCCCCAGAGAGCGGATTATCTCATGCGTAATGATTCGTGGTGTTGCCGCACCTGGAATAAGCACTGCGCCGATCAAGAGATCTGCTCCTTTACACGCTTCGCGTACTGATTCCGGGGTTGATACGACGGTTGTGACTGCCGACCCAAACTCCTGCTGGAGGGCCAAAAGCTTTTGCGGATTGATATCGACGACCGTTACCCGCGCCCCGAGGCCAACAGCGTTGAGGCACGCGGCATGTCCGGCGATCCCCGCCCCGATAATCACCACCTTGGCCGGCGGTGCATCAGCGGCTCCACCGAGGAGCACCCCACGCCCTCCGTTCTGAGAGAGGAGGTAGTAGGAACCGTTTAGTACCGAGAGTTTGCCCGCTACGATGCTCATGGGCTCTAGGAGTGGGAGGCGGCCATCGGAGGTGCGCAACGTCTCATATGCAAACGCTGTTACTTTTTTTTCGAGGAGGGCCTTGGCAACGCGGGGAAGGCTTGCCAGGTGGAGGTAGTCAAACAGGATGAGCTCGGGTCGGAAGAACTCGAACTCAGAGTCGTGGGGTTCCTTTACTTTTACGACGAGCTCGGAGTCCTTCCACACCTCAGCCAGGGTGTCCACGACCGTACACCCGCTGGCGCGGTAATCATCGTCGGAAAACGAGGAGCCCAACCCGGCACCACGCTCAATACGTAGTGAGTGTCCAGCAGCTATAAGCTGCCGCGCGCCTTCCGGGGTAATTGCAACCCGCTTCTCTAGCGTTTTTCGCTCACGAGGAACTCCGATCCGCATACCGTTGACCTGCTCCGTTAGACCAGCGGGACTATATACCCGCTCC
>JBIJBZ010000086.1:0-13824 GCA_044344945.1 Bdellovibrionota bacterium
AAAATGGGCGGGCGGTGGCTCGCTAGATGATTAGTCCGCAAGCCACCGCCCACTGCACTGCTCCACCGGTTTTCTCAGGGGCTCGAGAGAGCCTCCAAGTGGGCAGCTACCTCCTCACCTGAGGGGGTGAGGAACAGCTGCTTCTTCCTCCGGTCTTCCGGGTGGGATCTACGCTCGGCTAAGCCGAGTTTTTCGAGCTTGTCCATCATTCCGGTCACCGCGGCGGCGCTGGTATCGCGCTTATCGGCAACCGCCGACAGGATCATCCCAGGGCTGCGCCGCAAAAGCGACAGTCCGATCAGGTCTATGGGCGAGAGGTCTCGCCCAATTATTTTTCCATGCTGCTGGAGAGCCAGCAGCCCGTCAACAATTTCGTCCAATTTCATTTTCATTTGGGTTGGGGTGTTCGTGAATGCAACCGAATTGCTGCGCTCGACGAAACGTACACCGAGTGCGCACACCCCTCTACGTTTCGTCGAACGTCCGCCCTTCTACCCATATCAAAAGTATCGAGGTTCTATGGTAGCGCCCCTACCCCACTAAGCAAGCAAGGCCACTACGTTGCCTATTGATCCGGGGGTACAATCACCCAGCCTGTATATCTGGGCTCTAAACAGATCTGATTAGGCCTGATTCGAACAGCCTGACGAGCAAAAAGGGGCGGACAGCTAAAAGGTTCCGTAGTGAGCATGATGAGAGTTTTGACGAAACAAGGCGGAGACAACGAAAAAAACGGAGGCGCATCCTCGACTCAACTGAGACCTCGGCGCAAGCTCGGTCGAGCGCTCGCCGAGGTCTGAGATACATTGAGGATTTTTTCGGCGGCTTCCACGCAGTTGCAGTCAAACTATTGAAATGCGCAACAGGAAGTCTTTTTTCACCACCCCGCTAGGATACCGTGACAATCCGTCCTGACTTAGCAACGATCCGTGCGGCCTCTGGTCGTGCATCCGGGTCATCGATAAAGACGATCGAGCAGCTCTTATCCGGTATCGGGGTCTGAGTATTCACACCGGGAACGACAAACGGAATGGCACGTGAACTCGACGCGGAAACCGCCGTGCGCATCCCGGACAAGAGCACCTCACGGGTGTTCTGATCATCATGAACGCGCACAACGAGCGCCTCATCTCCGACACTGTGTAACCAGTGCGCACCAGTTGATGGCTGGGAGAGATCTGCAACTATCGAGACATCACGAGCTACGTTCTCTCGAAAGAGCTGAAAGATATTTCCAAGAACACCCTCATGCCACCTTGATTGCCCGCGCTTGCCACCAGCAAGCGGCGTGAGATCGAGCGATGGCCACAGATAGAGCGCTAGATAGGCGACCTGCCCACGACAAAATTCCGGGAAGGTGCGTGGCTCCTGCCCATATGCCAGGAGGTTTCCCTCTCTGTGGAGACGCTCAGACCCGGCAACAAACTCTGCGTAGTTTCCGTGTAGCTTCGAGAGATCTGCAGCTCGCATAATCTTCTCTTCGATCGTGTTCGGCTCGATCATCGAATTCGTGGCGAGGATAATTCGCGCGACCCGCAGCGCGTGCGGATCAGGCGCCCCAAGCATGCGGAGGGTGTTGTAAGCGAAGTGCATGTGAACATCTTCGCGAAACGGCATCCCCATCATCGCCGGGCTAATCTGGTAGTGCGCGTCGTGCAGAAGCGCTGCATGTTCAACCGCGACTGTATCTACGGGTTGCCCGTACTCCTGCGCTCGGCGCGCCAACGTGAGCGCAGCAGCTCTGGTTTCCATCCCATGATTAAGATTATGAAACGGCGCTACCTCGGTCGTTGGATAAAGGGTATGTAGTATCGCCTCAATCTGAGGGGTTAACGTCGCAACATCTCGCTCCGGGCCAGGTTCGACCATCAGAGCTGGGACGCGTGGTTCGTGCGTGAGAGGCCCTAGCGGCTTGACTGCCGCAGTCGAAACCTTCTGCGATATGTGGACTGCGTCCTTTATCGAATACATGCACAACGCCTTCTGGCACTTCGGTTGCCTATTGTGACTAACTGTGTCACTCACCAACAGGCTTGTAACCCACTACCCTTCCGGAAACAGTATACCGGAAACATTCTTGAATGGGACTCTAACGAAATTTCAGAGACTTACGGCTTATCTAGCGCCGAAAGTGACCTGGTTAAGATGAACAGGGGCGCCATCCGGACTCGGAAATAAGGCACCATACAACGAGATCAAGGTATCCCGTGGCTCGGCGGCTTCAACCGCCTACAGGTGCACTCTACAGCCCTACAACTACCTTCCTACGGCCTTAAAGATCCGCTCTGACACCTCGGCTACAGTGCCCACGCCATCGACCTCCTTGAGCATAGCCTGCTCGCGGTAGTAACCGGCGACAGGAGCCGTCTGAGCCCAGTAGACCTGGAGGCGATTTGCTGCCACTTCGGCAGTATCATCCGTCCGGCCGGTACCACCCGCTAGACCACGGTGCTTAATTCGCTCCAGGAGCACCTGCTCGGGAACGGAGATCTGAATAACCGCCGAGAGCCCCGTGCCGGACCTCTCAACGATCCCTGAGAGGATCTCTGCCTGCCGAACGGTACGCGGAACCCCATCCAAGAGATAGCCACCGGCGCAATCAGGTTGTTTCAGCCTATCCTCAACAACATCCATCACTAACTCGTCAGAAACCAGCTCACCTGAATCAAGGACCGATTTCACTCTAAGACCAAGCGGAGAACCCGATGCGACCTGCTGACGCAACATCTCTCCGGTTGAGATGTGTGGGATACCAAACTTCTTTACTATTTCGAGAGCCTGAGTTCCCTTGCCAGCTCCTGGCGGTCCTAAAAGAACGATTCGCATAACGCTCCTCCTACTTCAGTGTTGAGATTATATCTCAGAGAATTTAGCGACGAACTAACCGGCTACGAGAGAATCCAGACCCCCGACCCTTCGCTGTCTTCGACATGAACATCTCGTAGTTTCGAGCGACCAACATCGACTCAATCTGCGCGGCCGTATCCAGGGTAACCCCGACGACGATCAGCACGGCGGTTCCACCGAAGACGTATGCAAACTGCGATGCGCCCAAATTGAGGTACACAACCTGGGGAAGCACACATACAAGTGATATGTAGATAGCACCCCACAAGGTTAGTCGATTGAGAATTCCGTAGAGGTAATCCGCAGTCTCTGGACCAGGCCGAACCAACGGAATGAATCCGCCATTCTTCTTCAGATTGTCAGCCACCTCAGGGGGATTGAACACCACGGCCGTGTAGAAGAAGCTAAAGAGCACAATTAATCCAACGGAGATTGCCTCGTATCCCCACGCTCCTGGCATAAAAATCCGTCCAAAGACAGACATATCAGCGCCCGGAATCACCGTTACGATGGTAGCAGGCAACATAAGGATCGCCGAAGCAAAGATCGGAGGAATAACGCCGCTCATATTAACCTTTAGCGGCATATACTGTGTTTGCGCCTGTGTCATGCGCTTACCCACCATGCGCCGCGGATACTGAACCGGTATCTTACGCGACGATCGCTCAACATAAACAATCGAGAAGATCGTCACGAGCGAGAACATAAGCAGGAACAGGATCGTGAATGGGCGAACTTCACCAGTCCGCGCAAGCTCTACCGTTGAACCGAAGACCGATGGCATTCGCGCCGCAATACCAGCAAAGATAATGATACTGGTTCCATTGCCAAGTCCACGCTCTGTTATCTGCTCCCCAAGCCACATAACAAACGCAGTACCGGCTGTCAGCGTGACCACTGTGATCAACTCAAATGAGAAGCTTGGAATTGCAAGACCCTTCGACTCAAGCGCACGCGCGATCATGTAGCTTTGAAAGAGTGCGAGGAGTATCGTCCCCTGACGCGTATACCGCGTAAGCACTCGGCGACCTGCATCACCTTCTTTCTTAAGATTCTCAAGGTACGGGAAGCTCGGTGTGAGGAGCTGGATAATGATCGAAACCGTGATGTACGGAGAAATGCCCAAGGTAAAGATCGAGAACTGCTCAAGCGCTCCTCCGGAGAAGAGGTTAATCAATCCGAACAAGGTGTTTGCATTCGACTCAAACATCTGTCGAATCTTCTCAACGTCGACACCGGGGGTAGATACGAACACTCCGAAGCGATACACCGCGAGCATGGAGATCGTAAATAAGAGCCTCTTTCTAAGCTCTGGTATCTGAAACACCGCCAACAAGCCGTTCATCCAAACCTCTCTCTATTCACAGAAACGAAAACAACGCCGACACTATACCCACTTAGGCAGGAAGTGACACTGCGAAAATAGCGATAAGACGCGAAAAATTCGATACCTAATGAGGAAATAACTAGCCCCTCACACCGAACTCTAGCCGGCCTATGATCGCGCTACTCGCGTGCCCGTCAGCTTCAGGGCAATAAAAAACGGGCCGCGTAGGGCCCGTTTCTTAGAGCAATGAAACTGTCCGGAAACTACTTCGCGAGCAGCTCCACCGTTCCACCAGCTGCCTCAACCAATGCGCGAGCACTTGCCGAGATAGCGTTCACCTTAAGGTGAAGCTTCTTGCTGAACTTCTCAACATCGCAGAGCACCTTCACACCTGCACGCTCGTTTGACTTCTTGGCATAGCCGAGAGCCTGAACCTTAGCGAGATCAACGGTGGTTCCGTTCTCAAGACGATCAAGAACCGAGAGGCGAACGATACTGTGTACGTTCGCTCCCTTCACACTTACGCGTGACGTAAATCCTATCTTTGGAAGACGGCGATAGAGAGGCATCTGACCTCCCTCAAATCCTGCCCGAACTCCACCACCGGAACGAGCAGTTTGCCCCTTGCCTCCACGACGAGAGGTCTTGCCGTGACCGGAACCCTCTCCTCGACCAACACGGGTCCGAGGCTTGCGCGCTCCTGGGAGCGGCTTGAGATTGTTCAATGCTAAAACTTTCTTGCTGGCCATGTCAGCCTCACTACCTACTACTGCTTGTTACTTTACCGGGGTCACTTCAACGAGGTGCGACACTCGCTTGATCATACCCTTCACGCTGTCATTGAGCGTTAACTCCTTTTGCTTCCCAATAGCACCAAGGCCGATCGCCTTGAGCGTCTTGAGAGTTTGAGGAGCACCGCTTCTACAATAAGCCTATTTGAGACCACCTTAGAAAGGATGGTACCCCATCTCTTCAACCTTAATACCACGCACTGCTGCAACTACCTCTGGATCCTCTAAGCCGAGGAGACCTGCGAGGGTCGCACGAAGTACGTTCTGCGCTGTGCTCGATCCGATACACTTCGTTCGGATATCCTTGATGCCACACACATCCATAACCGCACGAACGGATGCGCCCGCAATAACTCCAGTTCCCGGAGCACCTGGCTTCATAATTACCGTCGATGGACCAGCCTGGCCGACGATGTCATGAGGAATCGAAGTTCCCTTGAGCGGGATCTTCACGAGCCGCTTACGAGCCTGCTCCGACGCCTTACGAATGGCCTCTGGAACTTCAACCGACTTACCAAGACCGAAGCCAACGTGACCACGTCCATCTCCAGTAACAACGAGAGCGCTGAAGCTAAATCGGCGACCTCCCTTCACTACCTTCGCAACGCGGTTGATGAAAACCGTCTTGTCCGTCAGCTCACCACACTGGTCAACTGTTACTCTGCGACTATCGAGGGTATCTTTAAAAGCCATACTTCTCCGAACTAAAAATTCAGACCACCTTCCCGTGCACCATCAGCGAGTGCTTTTACTCGCCCGGTGAAGAGGAAACCGTTTCTGTCGAAAACTACCTTCTCTATCTTTGCAGCCTTAGAACGCTCAGCGAGAACGACCCCTACTGCACGCGCAGCAAGAACCGACTTCGAGCTCTTCTTGTCCCCTGCTTCTTCCTTCACAAGCTTCGCGATAGCTGCCTGAACTTCCTTGTCCAAAGTCGATGCTGCTACGAGAGTCTTGTGATTCTCGTCCGCAATAACCTGAGCATACGTGTGCTTCGAACTGCGGAAGATGCTCAATCGTGGCTTCTCAGCCGTACCTGCGATCTTCTTGCGGATCTTGAGCTTCTTCTTCTCTCTCGATGTCTTTGCTAATTTCTTACCGTGCGTTGCCATATGGCACCTACTCCTACTGCCAGCTATTTCTTACTTCTTACCTGTCTTACCAGCCTTACGTCGGACAACCTCATCAGAGTACTTAATACCCTTGCCGAGGTATGGCTCTGGTGGTTGCTTATCACGGACCTTCGCAGCAAATGTGCCAAGAAGCTCTCGATCATTCGACTCCAACTCAACCTGATTCTTGTTGATCGTACACTTAATCGCAGCTGGGATCTCAAGAACGACCTCGTGCGAGAATCCAACGGAGAGAACAAGATTCTTACCCTGCGCCTTAGCGGTGTAACCTACTCCGTTCAGCTCAAGAACCTTCTTCCAACCCTTGCTTACGCCTGTGACCATGTTGTTCAGCGTTGCGCGAGCTGTACCGTAATCGGCCTTAGCCTGTGCATCAGTTCCGGTCATCGAGACCACGAACTTTCCATCTACAACCTCGACGTTAATGCCGGGGCGGATCGAGTACGAGAGCTTACCTTTTGGTCCCTCGACTGAAACTATGTTGCCTGACACGGCGGCCTTCACACCTTGTGGGAGGACTACCGGTAATTTTCCGATACGTGACATGTTATTACCTCTTTCACTTATCCGATGAGAGCAATTACTTCGCCGCCAACTCGACTCTTGCGAGCCTCGTGGTCGGTCATGATACCCTTCGACGTTGACACGATAGCCACGCCCAAGCCGCTGCTTACGCGAGGTAACTTCTCTGTTCGAAAATACTGTCGGCACCCTGGACGCGACACACGTACCACGCGCGAGATAACCGGACGTCCGCTCGAAAAATACTTGAGCGCAACTTTGAGAGCCGGCCGACCCTCCTCATCCTTTGCGGCCTCGAAAGCCTCGATGAAGCCTTCGCGCTTCAAGACCTCAAGTACGCTCTTGTTGAGCTTTGAGGGCGTAACGAGTACTGAGCGGTGCCCAGCGCGCTGTGCGTTACGAACTCGGGTGATCATGTCTGAAATGTGATCGTTTATCATAAAACTTATCCTCGGCTACTACTTGCGGAACGGCATTCCCATCAACGCCAACAACTCATGACCCTCTTCATCCGTCTTAGCGGTTGTAACGAAGGTAATGTCGAGTCCACGAATCTGATCAAGCTTCTCGAGCTCGATCTCCGGGAACACGATCTGCTCCTTAATACCCATAGTGTAGTTACCACGACCGTCGAATCCCTTCCGAGGAACACCACGGAAGTCACGAACTCGCGGAAGCGCCACGGTGATAAAGCGATCGAGAAAGTCAAACATCCTCTGCTTTCGCATCGTCACCATTACGCCGATCGGCAAACCCTCACGGAGCTTAAACGCCGCAATCGACTTCTTAGCTCGAGTAACAACCGGCTTCTGACCGCTTATCACTGTCATCGCGTACTCGACGAACTGAATAGCCTTCGAGTTCTGAACTGCATCGCGAACGCCACTGTTAAGAACGATCTTCTGAAGCTTTGGAACCTGCATAGGAGAAGAGTAATTAAACTTCTTCATCAGTGCAGGAACAACATTCTGCTTATAATGCTCCGCTAAACGACTCATACTTCCTCGTTACCCTTACCTACGCCTCAAGCTGAACAAACTTCTTGCTCGACGGATCCTTGTATCCACGAACTCTCTTGCCATCTGCCAAGGTGCTCTTGCACAAGCGCACCGGCCTCTTCAACTTCTCGACGTAATACATAACGTTCGAGATGTGAACTGACTTCTCTACTTGAACCTTGCCACCCTCTTCTCCGGGAGCAGTCGCCTTCTTGTGACGAGTGTACAGGTTCAAACCCTCTAGAATAACTCGATCACCCTTATCACCAACGATCGCCTTGATCTTAGCAACCTGCCCCTTAAGAGCACGCTTCTGCTTATTTCCGCCAGCGATCACCATTACGGTGTCGCCCTTCTTGAGCGCCGTAGCAACCGTCTCTACTTTTGCCGTCTTCTTCGTAGCCACTTTATACCTCCACCAACTACCGCACCTGCGCTTAGAGAACCTCAGGCGCCAACGAAACGATCTTCATGAACTTCTTTCCTCGAAGCTCACGCGCCACAGGGCCGAAAATACGGGTACCTACTGGCTCAAGATTGTCATTGATCAGCACAGCGCTGTTGTCGTCAAACTTAATGAACGAACCATCCTCACGTGCAACCGACTTCGCAGTTCTTACTACGACAGCCTTATGAACCGACCCTTTCGCAATCTTGGAGTTCGGCGTTGCCTCCTTAACAGCAACAACGATAACGTCTCCCACGCTTGCGTACCGTCGGCGGCTACCACCGAGAACCTTTACGCATACCACCTTTCTGGCGCCCGAGTTGTCCGCAACATCGAGCCTTGATTTAAGCTGAATCATACTTCCTCACCGTCCCAAAGAACTGTATCGACTAGTCTGCCTTCCTGATGACAGACTCTAACTTCCATCTCTTGAGCTTGCTCATCGGCCGAGTCTCAACGATTCGAACCCGATCACCGACACCGCACTGATTGCTCTCATCGTGCGCGTAAAACTTATTAGTCTTGCGAATGAACTTACCGTACTGCGGGTGACGAACCTGTCGAACAACTGCGACTACGATCGTCTTGTTCATCTTGCTGCTAACAACAACTCCATCCTGGGTCTTTCGGAGACCGCGCTCTGAACTCGTTGCCTTTGTGGTAGCCTCACCCTTTGTAGTGGCCTTAGCTGCCGTTTTCTTTGTCTCTGCCATAATACTTCCTACCAACTCAGAGCCTTATAAGCCCCTGAAATCACAACAAACTAAGCGACCTTTGTTCGCAAAAGCGTCTCTACGCGAGCCAATGCCCGTCGCGTTTCCTTCAACTGGTGACTCTTCTCAAGCTGCTTCGAACCCTGCTTAAACCGCAGGCGCATCAACTCCTCAGCAAGCTTGTTAGCTTTCTCCTGCAGGGCTGCTTTGTCGAACCCATTGATTTCCTTAAGAAATTCTCGACGTTTCATAAATCCACTACCTATTCTCTTTGCGGCGAAAACGAGGCCGCACTATGCCGTTTTCTCTAACCTAAATCAAGGTGCTGCTACGAATGACGATTTTGGTCTTGATCGGAAGCTTTGCAGCCGCCAACTCAAGCGCCTCTACCGCAACCTTCTCCTCAACGCCCGTAACTTCGTACATAAGGCGGCCAGTCTTAACCTCTGCAACCCAGAGCTCCACCGAACCCTTACCCTTACCCATACGAACCTCAGCAGGCTTCTTGGTTAGGGGCTTGTCAGGGTAGACCTTGATCCACACCTTACCGCCACGCTTAAGGTGTCGAACCATCGTCTGTCGAGCTGCCTCGATCTGACGATTTGTAACCCAACCCGCCTCCATCGCGCGCAAACCGTACTCACCGAACTCCAAGGTGCACCCACGGGTCTCCTTGATCTTCAAGTGCCGGTATAACTTCATCTGCTTTCGATAACGTGGCTTTTTTGGCTGTAACATACACTACTCCGAACAAACTTTGGTGCTTTACGTCCGGGCATCCGCCCGACTAGAGACTACATCTGAATTGCCTCAGCAGCCGCCTCCTCACCTGGGGCGAACTTCTCTCCCTTAAATACCCATACCTTCACGCCGATGATACCGTACGTCGTTGAAGCCTCTGCGAAACCGTAGTCGATATCAGCGCGGAGCGTATGGAGAGGCACTCGACCCTCACGAGTCGACTCTGTTCGCGCGATCTCGGCGCCGTTGAGACGACCCGAAACGCGAACCTTGATTCCTTCAGCTCCCACTCGTTGAGCACGCCCAACTGCTTCCTTCATTGCACGACGGAAGTTCACACGACGCTCAAGCTGGAATGCGATTCCCTCTGCAACGAGCTGAGCATCCATGTCAGCCTTACGAGCCTCGATGATGCTGAGATTAACATCTCGCTTGACAAGGTTCTTGAGGTCCTTACGGAGATCCTCGATGTCCTTGCCCTTCTTACCGATCACAAGACCGGGTTTTGCGGTGAAGATGTTGATCTTGACTCGCGCTGCAGCTCGCTCGATCTCAACCTTAGCGATTCCGGCGGCCTGGAGCTTATCCTTCACGAAGCGGCGGATCTTAACATCCTCGCCGATGAATCGAGCGAACTCGCGCGAAGCGAACCACTTCGACTGCCATCCTTCGATGATTCCTACTCGCAAACCACGTGGACTAACTTTTTGTCCCATATCAGAACTCCCTTCCTAAACTCTTACTTCTCACCGAGAACGATCGTCATGTGCGAGGCACGCTTGCGAATCGGAAGCGCACGCCCGTGAGCTGCCGGCATATACCGCTTGAGTGTGCGAGCCTCATCGACCCAGCCCTTCGTGATCCACAAACGATCAACATCTGCTCGAGCCTGCTCACGAGCATTTGCAATCGCCGACTGAAGGAGCTTGTATGCAATCTTTGCGCCCTTCTTCGGCGAGAACTTGAGGATCGCCAATGCTGGCTCAACCTGCTTTCCTCGGATCAGGTCGATCACCAAACGCGCCTTTCGCGGCGACATCCGAATACTGCGAAGAGTTGCCGAAGCTACTTCGGTCTTACTGTCTGCCTGCTTTGTTGTCTTCTTAGCCATAACCCTAACCTCGATACTCTTAACAACGTATCAACTTAACTAGCTGACGCGGACTTCATAGAGTGACCATGGAAGGTTCGCGTTGGCGAAAACTCGCCCAACTTGTGACCAACCATGTTCTCTGTGACAAACACAGCATTAAACTTCTTTCCGTTGTGAACCGCGAATGTAAGCCCGATCATGTCAGGCGTTATCGTCGAACGGCGAGACCAGGTCTTAATCGGCCCCTTGTGAGCGCCTGACTTCGCGCGCTCAATCCACTTCAACAAACTATTATCTACAAATGGTCCCTTCTTTACTGAACGAGCCATGGTTGCCCCCTACCTTACTTACGTCTACGTACGATAAACTTCTCTGTTCGCTTGTTAACTCGGGTCTTGAGGCCCTTAGCCAAGAGACCGGTCGGCGAGCATGGATGACGACCACCGGCCGACTTTCCTTCTCCTCCACCCATCGGATGGTCAACTGGGTTCTTCGTAACACCACGGTTGTGTGGGCGACGATTCAACCAACGACTACGACCTGCCTTTCCAAGAACTCGGTTCTTGTGGTCAGGGTTGCTTACAGATCCAATCGACGCGTAGCACTCGAGTGATACCTTACGCGTCTCGCCTGAAGGGAGCTTAACGGTACCGTACTCACCCTCCTTGGCTACAAGCTGAGCTGCATCTCCAGCAGAACGAACAAGCTGAGCATCTCCCTTAATCTTAAGAGCGATGTTGTGGATGTTCTCTCCGAGAGGGATAGCCTTCAATGGAAGAGCGTTACCCGGCTTAATCTCTGCATCCGGGCCGGAGCTGATAACTGCGCCAACCGTCAGTCCCTGTGGCGCAAGGATATAACGTCGCTCACCATCAACGTACGTAACCAGTGCGATACGAGCAGAACGGTTTGGATCGTACTCGATCGTAGAAACCGTACCCTTAATTCCAACCTTATCACGGCGGAAATCGATAACTCGGTAACGGCGCTTGTGACCACCACCCTTGTTAATGTTCGTGCTCCGTCCGTAGCTGTTTCGGCCACCTGAGGTCGAGTGCTTCGCGAGAAGACTCTTCTCAGGACGGGAAGCTGTGATCTCTGAAAAATCAGAAACCGTCAGATACCGGCGCGTTGGAGTAAATGGTCTGAATGTCTTAGCAGCCATACGATACCTCTATAAATTAAAGACCTTCTACCAGGTCAATCTTGCTACCCTCAGCAAGCGTTACATAGGCTTTCTTGTAGCCCGCACGCTTTCCTACTCCCGTCATGGTTCGCTTGAGCTTGCCCATGAATCGGCATGTTCTAATAGCAGCGACTTTCACTGAAAATACTCGCTCGACAGCGCCACGGATCTCCTCCTTGCTAGCTCGCGGGTCAACCCGGAGCGTAACAGTAAGGCCAGATGCTCCCACTAACGCGCTCTTCTCCGTAATGACCGGAGAGAGCAATACGCCGTAGTCCTTTACGTGAGCTGCTGCAGTTGTTGTTTTCTTCTTTGCCATAATACCTTCCTACTGCTCTTACTCGGCTCCTACTCCAACCCGAGCATCGAGCTCGCCAAGTGCTGCACGTACGCAGACCACATGCCTAACGTTCAAGAGGTCGTATACGTTAACTCCAGAAACCGGAACTACTGTTGCGCCCTCGACGTTACGGAGGCCCAACGCGAATTTCTCACGCTCTGCGCTCTGCTCATTCGGAACGATTACGAGAACCTTTGAACCAGCTACGCCAAGCTTCTTGAGAAGAGCAACAGCCTCACGGGTCTTTCCAGATACCTTCTCCATCCCCTCAACGACCAGCAACTCACCTGCAGACGCCTTCGCTGTGAGAGCAGATTGCAGAGCGCCCTTGCGCATCTTCTTGGAGAGACGGAAGTCGTACTTCCGCGGCGTTGGACCGTGAACAACAGCTCCACCCACCATCAGCGGGGATACGGTCGAACCAGCACGCGCGCTTCCAGTGCCCTTCTGCTTGAAAGGCTTCTTAGCGCCACCCTTGATCTCGCTGCGGGTCAAAACGTCGTGCGTACCTGCACGGCGCTTAGCGCGCTGCCAACGAACGGTCGAGTGAACCAACTCTCGCTTAATCTTAGCACCGAACACAGAGGGCGTCAGAGGTACTACCCCTTTCTCAGCTCCCGCTGCATCGAACAACTTTGCACTTACTACTTCAGAAGTCATACACTATACCTCTCGCGCTCTGCCTACTTGCCCTTAACAGACTTACGAATTACCACGAGGCTTCCTCGCGCACCCGGAATACCACCCTTAACGAGAAGGATGTTCTCCTCTGGCTTAACACCAACAACCTGGATGTTCTGAACGGTTACATTCTCGCCGCCCATACGACCTGGCATGCGCTGCCCCTTGAAAACGCGCCCTGGAAACTTACGGCAACCGATCGCTCCAACGTGACGTTGAACTTCGTGCGTACCGCGAGTCATCGGTTGACCCTTCATACCGTGGCGACGAACAACACCCTGGAAGCCGCGTCCGATGGAAACACCCGACACGTCCACGATCTCGCCATCCTTGAATACGTCTGACACGGTAACTTCCTTACCGATCTCAGTCCATCCAAGACCCTGCGCATCGCAGCGAACTTCCTTCACGTGGTAGAACGCGCCCTGTCCAGCCTTCTTGAATTGGCCCAGTTCAGCCTTCGAGCACCGCTGGTTCTTCTTCGGCTCAAAGCCGAACTGAACCGCATCGTACCCGTGCTGCTCCTGACCTCGTACGTTCAACACGTAACATGGTCCAGCCTGAATGATGGTCACAGGAATGCTCTGACCCTCAGGTGTGAAGACTTGTGTCATTCCTAATTTCTTTCCCAGAAGCCCTTCTGGGTAATGCTTTGACGTAGTCATGAAGAGGTCCCCCTCATTTAAACTTTAGAAATTCACTCTATTGAAGCTTGATCTCAACATCGATACCAGTTGAGAGCTCAAGCTTGCCCAGCTCATCGATGGTCTGCTGAGTTGGCTCAAGGATATCCAACATTCTCTTGTGAGTTCTGATCTCAAACTGTTCACGCGACTTCTTGTCGACGAATGTCGAGCGGTTCACGGTGAACTTCTCAATCCGCGTAGGAAGAGGAATCGGGCCGGCAACGCGTCCGCCCGTGCGACGTACGGTCTGCACGATCTCGCCCACAGCTGAATCGAGTAGCTTGTGGTCGTATCCCTTAAGTCGAATTCTAATTAACT
>JBIJBZ010000087.1:0-13778 GCA_044344945.1 Bdellovibrionota bacterium
AATCCTGGATGCTGGCGCCTTTCAGATCCTTACAAAGAACAGCACCAGTCAAGCGAAGGTTGAAAGCATCCTGGCTGCGTTAAACGATCGAAGGCCAGCTCGTATCGTTGCTATTCCGGGCCTTCTTCCGCAGTACCTCGGAATCGAACGACCAAGCTGGAGAAAGACCGTAGAGGAGGTCAGCGATCCCTTAGGGACGGCCTGGAAGGAATCCCCACAGGCTGGTCGGGAGCAACTGCGACGGTGCTTTATTGACCTCATCGGCGAGTATGAAGACCAGGTGCGTACCGAGATCGGTAGTTATCACGATCGCGTGGATATATTTTTGAGAGATAGGGTGTCTGCGATTCCTCAAGCGCAAGAGATCGCCAGGAGTATCCTAAAGATGCAAGGGCAGTCGCTCACTGATGATCAAATGGTATCTGAGTTTGCCGCCTTCTATGCCTTTGACGAGCTAGCTAATCATGTCGGGCCGCTTCTTTACTCTGATGGTCGTATCCATCAGGAACTTTTTGTCACCATCTTGGATGTCTGCATCGACTATCGCCATTTGAACTTCTATCGATTGATTGAGGCGTTACTACTAGCTCTCCAAGCGGAGGCAAGGGCACGTAAGAACATAGAGCGTAAAAGATACTTTGAGGTTCTTCGCAATCGGATCTCCATATCGAGAATGAATGAAGCTGACGATGGCCTATGGCTCTGGTTAGCCTTCCAAGGGACCTTGGGCGATGCGGGGCCTGTTCCCGTCTCTGTGTTTACATTTGATCAGCGGAACGTAAAGCGAGCGAAATGGCTTCAAGCAATTTTGAGTGAAAAGTTAGGTGAGGCATCAATCTTGGATACCCTTCGGAATAGGGCGCAATTTATCCCAGGTGAAGTGTCGGTTTTTGATGTAGAATCTCACAGGCTTTTGGCGACCCACTGTATGAATATCGCCGCGTGAAGAACGAATGTGGCGTATTGTCGTACGAAAACGTTTTTAGCTTGTCCCGTCTAGCGGTACAATCTTAGCGATACCCGAGAGAACTTATTAAAGAGAATCAGATGACCATGAACATAGAAGAGATGAACGAGAAGGCAGCAGAAGCAAGGCAGGCGGTAAGATTCGCCTACATTCACCGAAGGCTCCCGCTTGCTGAAATCTCGAACCCCTCCGATTTAGCGAATCTCACCATGATCGACATGCTTGATGCGATTCGGGCAGCTAGTGAGACCAGCGATAGCGGCAGGAATATACACCGGTCGGATTTTGACCATGTTTACCTCGATTTCTTGAGAGTAGTCTCGATAGCATCTCACATCCCTGCATTGGAAACGGTGCGAGAAGCTCTAGAGGTTGAGCAATGCAAGCAACATCTTTTATTAAAGGAAGAGGCATTCGAAGAGCTCTCAGAAGAGTTGCTGATTCGTGAGTTTACCTGGCGAGTTGATCGACTGGTGAGCGGTCTATGCTCGCTGCCTATCAAGGTTGTCGAGCGGTAGCGCTGGGGAATGGAATTAGAGCCGAATGCTTGCGGGACGCTCCTGAGTTGAATTTGGCTGGTCCAGGGCGTTTTAAGGTCTGTAAAGCCTTGAAATGGTCAAGGGTAGTGCTTAATACAATAGAATTTACTTCTACGAGCGCGCTTAAAGATGAAGAGCACTACTGATTCGGCCAAATATACTTTCACCCTAAAAGAACGTCCAAATAGCTCCGGCTGGTTGATAATGTTGGAGCCAACCAGTGGCCGATTACCGGTCCTCAGCGACGGGTTCATTATGATGGTTCTTAATGATGCAGTGTCGGAGCCGGATGCCAGAGCGCTGATCAGTCAGCTTAATACTAAAGTGGATGCCATTTCTCACACCCGTGTTTTTGACGCAGTTGAGGGGGCATGCGGTGCGGTGGGTCGATAACTTTCGGGCTATGAAGACGTACCTAATCCGTTCAACAGGAGATTACCGTTTCTGCGGGGCTTGGGTCGGAGGATGCTCGTCGAAGCCGCCTATCAGCGCCCCAAGGAAGAAAGCCATAATCGACCAACCGCGGTAGCTTCAGGTGAATTGCCCAAGGCTAATAGGTACTGAAATACATCATCGCCAAGCAGGCAGAGCAGCCTCTCGTTTTCAGGCGTTGAGGCGCGCGATATTTCACCCAATAACGATAAATCATCGGGCAGTTGGTTGCGGTTCATCACTAGTCGCCAGATTTCGGTTCGAATCTCTCTAGCTTTCTCCTTATCGAGCTTGGCGCCGGCCTGTTGGTTCTCGGGCCTAGAAAGAGCCAGTAGGGCTAATCGAAAGTCCTCATTTGCTCGGGTATCAACTGGCTTAGAGTAGCCGCCCACACCGCGAATATAGTTAACGCAGCGTCGAAAATCCTTGTTTGTCCGGAGAGTATGGAGTTGACTAGCATAAGGAATCGTTACGCGCCTTATTGCCTCAGGCGATGCTGTCGGTCCGTATTGACGCGCGTGATTCATGTAATCGTCAATTATTTCCTGCCTAGTATCGGCCTGCCATCTCCAACCGAAGAAAACCACGAAGCCGATACCAAGGATTATTTGAAGAGCGCGTTTTGCCATGAGATTTCTGATTGCTAGCACGGTAATTTGAAGCCCCTTCGGGTTATATACGGCGCGAATCCTCTCGGCTAGCGGGCAATTCAAATCCTTGAAGTCCGAGTTCCGCCGAGTGGGAGAACGGTTGCTGCGACCGCGATCTCGTTCTTCACGGATGGGACAAGGGCGGCAAAGGCAAGCCCCTACCAGATAAAGCTTATGGAGCGAGATGAGGTGTTTAGTTTCTTGGGACTGTAGTCGGGAATGCCGGTCGGCAAGAGGAGTTTTTGTGCCAATGGCGTGCCAACTGACCCCCAAAACCACCACATTTGGCAACACCCCTCAACACCTTAACCCTTTGTAATTACGCATAATATACTGAGTTCAGGACCACTTTTGCCTTTCTCATAATTCTGAGGTCCCTTGTTCGATTCAAGGCGTGGGCAGTTCCTAATTCGCCCCCTGCGAACGGTGCATAGTTCCACACGGCACCATCTCACTGTCAATTCACCCGAAACGAATTCCCCCCAACATTTGTCGGTGCTGGAGCAAGGTATTCCTTCTCCAGAAGCGCGGTAAATTGCGGATCGTCACGAAGTGACACTAGATCTGGATCGTCGGGAGCGGTTGTGACGAGTGAGGGGCGAAGTGAGAAGGCTTTTTCGAGGGATTGTAGTGCTTCGCTTCGGTTTCCCTGCAGAGCCTGCATGCAGCCCATGTTGTAGATGAGGATCGGGTTCTCTGGGGCTAGTTTGAGTCCTTTGTTAAATGCTTTTGTTGCTTGCTTGGTTTCTCCGCTCCGGGTTTTGACGAGTCCAAGGATGTTGTAGGCCTCAGCCGAAGACGGTGCCTGGGCAGTTAGTGATTGAGCAATCGCAGTCGCTGTGGGGATATCGTTGTTTGCGAGCGCCTGTTCAGCTTGCGAGATCTGATACACAACGGTGGGTGAGGGCGGAGTAGGTTGTCGTTTTTTTGATGGGTTCTTTTTCTTGCGGATCGCGTCTTCGTATCGTATCTGCGCAAGGGGTAGGAGGTGAGCAGCCCGTTCGTAGCGTTCTTGGTCAAGGGGGTGGGTGCGGAAGAAATCTCCGCCGGAGGATCCGTGAGCAGCAGCGAGCCCTCCCCATAGCGCTGCGGCAGCAGAGGGTGGGATTCCGGCATCTGCGAGGAGAAAGAGTCCAATCTGATCGGCTTCACGCTCTTTGTCTTTGGAGTAGCGATACGTGGTAAAGCCCTGTCCTATTTTATTCGTGGCGTCCATGACATCGTTTACTTGGCGAGGTGTACTACCCTGCTGACTTGCAATAGCGGCGCCAGCAGCGATGGTGGCGAGCATCGCGATCGCTTTTCCCCACGTCTCTTTTGATGTCTCTATCTCATGCTGCGCTAATCGGTGGCCAATCTCGTGAGCGAGTACTGCGGCTACTTGATCATCATCGTTTAGATTATCGAGTAAGCCGCGATAGACGAAGATGTGGTTGCCCGGGGTAGTTGCGGCATTGAAGATCGGTTGATCGATGAGTGTCACCGTCCAATCACCGGTCGTGGGTGTGGCCTCGAACAGCTTGGTGAGAATTGAAGATACCCGCTTTTCGGCCTTCTTGTCGCGGAGGATCGGTTTCTGAGCAACGGTCTGGGCGTAGAATTGATTGCCTTGAGCGAGCTTACTTGGATCGGTAGCCCCTGGAGATGGGATCTCGCCCGGTCGGAATCGAATGCCGGGAGCGCACGCCGAGAGGGCGGTGCATACAAGACATACGGCGAGGCAACGAATCAGCTTCATGGCATCCCTTGGGAAAGGCTCGGGGGAGGATAGCACAGGAAAAAGGCCAAAAAAACGACAGAGAGAGGGAGAGGTTGGTATTTGACGCGGTGACGGGGGCTCGCAGGGGAGCTACAGAGTACTGGACGGGGGAGCGATAGGCGCTCCCCTTGGTCCCGTCGCATACGTAGCCCTGGTGCGGGGTGGTAATGCAGTTGAATAAGAAGGAACCCTAGTAAGTGGGTATAGTAAAGGGTTGTGCCGGCCCGCAATAGCGTGTTCTTTCATGGGACATCGGCGCAACGCGCCGTTGATTCGATTGCCGAGATCCATCTTTGCGGAGAAGGGGCGAGATCTCTGCAACCTGACAATCAAGCGGTGCCCTACCCTTAGAGGTAAGGCACCGCTTTGATAGTCGCGTTGATTATTGAGTAACCGAAATGGCCAGCTCAGCGCCGCTATGCTCTGCGATCGCCTCGCTGTCTTCTTGTTGGTTAGGAGTCAAATGGGCCTTTGTATTGAGACTGCGCAAGCCAAGGATTGAGCCTAACTGAGAGCAGCTCGCGGCAGCGATCTGTTCACCGCGTTGATTGCACGCGGCAGCAGTGCCACCGGTTGAGGCGATGGTATTTACGCACGAGTTATCGCATGAACCTATCTGAGCAGCTGGAAGATAGCCGCAGCTGGAAGCCCGACTGCAGGCGAATGAACAGTAAGAGCGACATACCTCAGGCACTGACTGCTCTCCGTCTCCTCCACCGCCACCGCCGCATCCAGCAATAGTTGCGGCGCAAAGGATATAACTCCCTAGCGTTTTGAAAGTCTTCTTTTTGAAATCCGTTGGCATAATAATCTCCCTTAAATACCCCTAGTGCTGCAGGAGTTCGAAGCCACCTGCCTGTTGATGCGTGGAGTATGTTGAGAGACCCTGCATGAATCAACGGAGTGTATCACACGGTGCTACAGGTGGTGATGGCTGCGAGTGTGTTGCGCGTTAGCCTGTGACGTTTGTGCGCGCGGTGATATCATTTTTATTTCGGGCGCAGAGGTCCGATCGGAGAGGAGAATGCACAGTAGTAAGGTTACATGAAGAAGTTGGTGTGCGCTAAGTGTTTAGGATATTACAAGCCTAGGTGCTCTAAGATTATATGTCCGAAGTCTTGGGCTGTTACCGGTTGCACTGTGCCTCTTTAGCAGGTCCCTCCCATATGGGCGCGCATCGGTCCTTCGTGGCGCAGCCCTACTCGCGTACTAATAACCTATTTTGCCTGTTTCGCCTCACCTAACTCACCAGGTGGTACACTCTATAGCTTGGGTTGATTGAACAGGCTAAGACCCGAGGTCAAGAATAAGCTGGTAGGTGGTAGACCTCACCGCGCAGTTATCGTTTGGCCAAGCGGTTGTTGCTACGATAACTTTCTACCGGTAGCAGAGCATTCCGCGTTGAATGGAGTATAGGATGCACATCAGAAATATCGTCCCCGCACTTACCGTAGCTTTGCTTGTTGGTTGCGGAGGAGGGGGAGGAAGCTCCAGTGCCTGCTCAGCGCTGAAGATTAATGGTGGAGAATCGTGTGATGGTGGTGTGCCGAGTGTTGCGTATATTGCGACGGACAATGGTAGTAACTCGGTGGTTTGCACTGGAACGCTGATTTCTCAGACCGCCGTTCTTACTGCGGCTCATTGTGTTGCCGGAACGCCCAAGCGGGTTGCAATCGTTGTGCCTGGACACGAGCGAGTTACTTCACAATACTTCATTCATCCTGGGTATGTTGGCCCGACGAGTGCATTTGACGTGGCGATCATAAAATTCGCAGAGCCGATCCCAGTTAGTCCAACACCGCTCCTGGTCTCATCAGGAGCGCCGAATCCTGGGGACGAATTAGTTGCATATGGTTATGGACTTGATCAGGATGGACAAGGTGCTATGGACAGAGTCGGTGCTGGTGAGGCCGCGCTCAAAGCAACGTATCTTTCATTTTCCAGCGCAACAAACGGCTATTTTTATGGCACCGTTTCCACTGGCGCCGGAAACATATGCAAAGGTGATTCCGGGGGGCCAATACTAGCCAAGAACCCGAACGGAGAGTGGGGGATTATCGCGGTCACCAGCTATTCACTGGAACTCTCCAAAACTGTCATGTGCGTGCCAACGCAGGGCGGGACGCAGTCAGTTGTGTCACCAGTTCAGAACAATTTAGCTATGTCGTTTATCGTAGCACATGTTCCCGATGCGGCCCTGAATTAAGGAGATATTCAAGAGAAAAACGCCGGTTCGAGTGTCAGGCGTAATAGGAATCCCCTCAATATCAGTAGAAATTCGATAGCGCAGGTATTGATTGGGGGGCTGTAGCTCCGTCTCAATGCATCGCGAAGTGAGGCTTTGCGGTCGCCATCTATCGTTACAGATACAGAACCTACCGTAACTTTGGTTAAGGCTGGCAAGTGCAAGGTCAGCAAAGCAACGCCAGACGTGAGCGCAGGTACTGATACATGCTGAACTGAGCAGGGGCCTTCCATGAAAAAGACAGGACTTGCAGATTCCCAGATACGGGCGGCATGCCGTGGGGCTATGTAAGGCTTGAGATTACGCCGCCCTGCGTAGAGGGGCGTATGAGATCTTTACGCGGACTCCAAGAGCAGCGAGCACGCGGATCATCATCGAGGTTGATATGTGGCTCGTATTCCGATTTAGAAGCGCGGTTATCTTGGTGCGTGAGGTGTGAGCGAGCTTTGCAACCGCAGCGTGCGTAAGTTTGCGGCGCTTTACGACGTCGATGATCTTGTCGTTGAGATCGATCCGAAGGTCAATCTCTACGGCATCTTCCTCGGCTAGATTGAGGTGGCGGGCGAGGTCGGCGGTGGCTTTAGCGGTGAGGGTTTTGCGGGTTTGCATGGAGTGGTTCCTTAAGGCGGGTACGCGCGAGTTCAATTTCTTGCTGCGGAGTCTTTTGGGTCTTTTTCATGAACGCGTGAAAAACAAGGATCCCCCGCGAGCTTTTGAGGTAATAGAAGGTTCTATAGAACCCCCACCTGTCCTGTACCCTGATCTCGGCAACTCCTAGAGCCACTGAAGGCATCGGCCGAGACACGGGCATCCCCAAGCGTTTGCCGAGCTGAAGTTCCCGTAGAGCCTTGCCGACTGCTTTGCGCGACTCTCTCGAAAATCCTCGAACTTCCTCAAGTGCTTTAGGGTGAAAATATACTTGCCTTCTATTCATAGTGTCTCAAACGTGGGACATCGCGTCAAGCACGTTCTTACAGGATAGGGCCTGCAAGTGACCGCTCTCATGCGGGAGTGCCTGTGGAAGCTTGGTTATGCTGGAGCTTGGTGGATGTACTAGAGGTAATCGAAAGATGAGGCGGAGGAGTTGATTGGGGAGATCGCATGGACTCCAAGCGGGGGGAGAATGGAGGTAGGTTGCATGCTAATCGAAATAAAAGGATGAAAATGAGGAAATCGGTGCAGGTGCAGGATTAAGAGAAGGATGAGGATGAGGAGGACGTTTTGCTGTTAACGAGAGCTGGGGTGGGGATTATGCTCGCCACGCAATTAGTACTCCACTACCCTACGGCCGATACTCAAGCCCCAGATAATCCCGCAGCTCTGGGATGCGGGGAGTCTTAACCGTGAGGCGAATGTTCATCGCGTGCGTGTTTGATACGTCGGGCATAATAGCTCGCAGTGTAAGTTGAGAGGGTGTGAGGTCTCTAACTGCACCGGTACCGGTTTTGACGTCTTTCCATTTATTGAGGCTATCGCAGTAGCGCACATCTCGAGCCTCCTCGCATACGGCGATGCTCCAGGTTGTCTCGGCGTCGTTTTGCGTGCCGTTAAACGCGATCATATCAAGCGGGGCGTCGAGCGCGGGATTTGAGCTTCCTCGTACCACGTAACGGGAGACAACGTCCGATGTTGGATCGAACCTGTTGGTTTGCCACGGCTCGCTTTCGCTGGTTGAGAGACGGTAGGCAGAGTCTCTCAGATCAATCCGAGCCCCGGCTGGACGATAGAGGGGATCTCCAAAGAACAATCCGGAATGGATCTTACCTGCGCTACTGACCGCCTCTCCAAGGGTGGAACCACCCAAGAACATCGAGCGCAAACGGGTGTGATTGCCGAAGGCAAATCCACTTGTGATGTAGTGGCTACTACTGCCCCACCAGGCGGTTGCGCCGAGGCGCTCTAAGAGGATGGTCGCCCACGTGCCGTGCGCTAGCGTTGTGTGTGGCTCCTTAAACGATGATACCTGCTCTCCGAAGAGATTTGTTCCGTCGACACTCACTAATCGGAAATCATCGATCTCAAGGAATCCACGGGTCGTCATCTGGCTCTGCCAGCGCATGGTGACATGGTAGATCGTTTCACCAGCGGAGCGGTTGCTCCAGGTTAGGGGGATGCTTACGTCCTGCCACTCGGATCTCGTCTCTGAGAGATCAAGCCGGGCGGTCAGAGCGGGAAGTTGGTGCCACGATCCAAAGGCTGAGCTTGGGGTGAACTCAAAGTTCATCGAGCCGCCACCAGGATTGCGATTTCTGACCCGCATCTTGAGCGTCACCGCGAGGGTGCCTGAGGAATCAGCCGCTGGTGTCGTAACGAGTGGTGTCTCGCGGTACACGTTCAGCGGGATGCGAGAGGCGCATTCGGTCTCGGCGCCAGTAGTAGAGCGGCAGAGCGGAGAGTCAACGACATCAGGGGCGCCTAGTCGGAGATAGAAATCGTTAGTCTGCGGGTCTGTGGAGGTGTTGATCATCTCAAGGGGAACGGATTCAACCGAGCCATCACCTGGTCCATCGAAGCCGTTGGGAAGGAATCCGAGAACGGTTACTGGCCAGCTGCGGACCTGTTGTCCCGCTAGGCCTGGAGCTCCACCGAGACAGCTTGAGTTTATCTCATGGAAGAAGTCTTGCGAGGTGGTGCGACATGCTACACGTTCAGGTTCGGTCGGGAGATCTTTACAGAGAGGGGTACACGGAGTGGAACTGCGTCGCCATTTTAGTAGGGTGTTCCAATCGCCATTGAAAGCGTTCTGGTTGTTAGGCCACGGATTCGTTCCAAAAAAGAGCGATAGCCCAGGAACGAGAGTGGGGGATGATGAGTCGGAGTTGCCGGGTACTCGTCCTGCCGACTCGTAATCAACATCGCACGAATCGTACTGCCATGGCGCTGTCCCATCGAGATTGGCTTGGCAGGATGCACGCGGATTCGCTCCGTATCGCATTGCATACGAGAGCGGAGCCCCTTGTGTTGCTATCTTGCCGGCCAGGCCAATCCGCTCGCCTTCGATCGCTCGGTCAATGAGTCGTTTAGCGCTCTCAACGGAGAGTCCATCAATGCGGCCCCAACTTGTGTGGTACGGGCCCCACCTCCCATCCGAGTAGGAGAAGAGATCAGAACTCATATAGGCGTCGAGAGATGGCTCCTCGTGGTGAAAGGTGAGTCGAGTTGGCCAACCACGAATGAATACGAGGTTGTCGATCTGGGTAATTTTCTGAAGCTCGGGCGCGGTTGCAGTGGCGCAGTTGATTCCTGAATTGTAGGTTGCAGCGATAGGACAGATGCAATTTCGGAGAATATGCGCCTTGGCTCCGGCGTACTCCTCCATTGATGCGTAGATGCCGGGAGCTATCGGTGCTCCGCAGATGCGTGATGCTGGCACGCCTCGTTGCGTCGCGTAGTACTCGGCGACCTCGCGGGCAGAGGAGACATTGGTGTTGTACAGGATCAGGGTGCGATCGGTTCGAGGGCGAGGGGCTCCAACGCCACTTGTTTCTTCAAGCGCAACGCCACTGGGGAAGTCAAGTAGCTTAGGCCGTCGGAAAAACGTCAAGCTCTCTGTGCGTCGATAGCTTACAGGCACATTCGGATCATAGAAGGAGAGACTCACGGGGATCAATTCAAGGTTTGGCACTTTTGCCTCGACCCCTTGGCTTCGATAGGAGAAGCGACCGCCCCAGCACTGGATCTTCAGGGCAGGATCGTTTGCGAGGACGAGATCCGCTTCTGCTCCGTCGGTGCAGGTTCCTGAGAGGTTAACCTCCCCATCGATAAGTCCTGTTGTGAGGATTTTTGGGTCGAGTACGAAGTTGCCCGAGGGTTGTGCCACAACTGGAAGTTTCCACGTAAGGGAGATCGGTGCAGAGACGCTCGGTGCGACACGATATGCAGCCAGAGCAGAGTGTTGCGCTGATAATTCTCCAATGACTGAATGTACCGTCGAGAGAGAGAGAGGAACAGACTGTTGTGGGGCCAGTACTGTCGGATACGCTACGCTGAGTGTTGTATTTGAGCCCGGGCGATTAGAGCCGTTTAGAAGCACAATCGATTGCCGACCAACGTTGGTGAGTGAGTAGTTCCAGGTCTTAGAGGCAGATTGATGTGGGACGGGGCCGAGTGCAAAGGCCTGAGAGAGAGGATACACGGCGCCTGCACTATCGGTCAGCGTAAGATCCTCGGCGAGATTTGGCTGCGGGGTGTCCCATGCGCCGATGGCGGTGACTGTGAAGCTTTGTGTGATAGTCGGATAGTCTATGATCCCTGCTACGAAACGCAGCTCGGTTTGAATTGCTGAACTGGTATTAGCTCCGGAGATGACAACGGAGCCGCGGCCTCCGGGCGCCAGTGATGATGGCGCGGATTCAACTGTGAGTCCCCCTCCGATTGTGAAGGAGTTAAACGAGACAGTGCGAGTGCCGGGATTCGAGAGCGAAAGTTCATATCGTCGTACTGGATCAGATGAGGCGAACCCAAGAGCTATCGGATAGTTCGGGTTCACATAGGAATTGCTTATGTGGAGATAGCTATTGGAGTCAAGATTGATAGAGGGAGGAGCGATCGCCTCTGCCCACAATCCGATCCGGATTGTTTCCTGCGGTATGTCTGGCCGCGAGGGGACGGATATGACAAGAACGGCTGTTGATGATTTAACCCCGGCACGACATGGATAGAACTCGAAATCGGTTTGTCCCGTCTCGCCGGGGCGCACCGTGCGTGGGCTCATCGACGCGTAGCCACTATTTGAGTTCACCCACGCCGCGCCCTCAAACGAGATCGCAACTGCTAAGTCCTGAGCGCCGGAGTTTGTGATGCGGATCCGCTTATAGCGGAATGTGTTACAGGTTGGAGTGACTGCCTCTGGATCGAATCGTAGGTTCGCTCCAGCTCGAACGTCCGTTGAATTGTGCCTAATTGTGAAGGACGCTACGTCGATTACCTGGGAGCGTACCTGCATCGAGGCGGTGGTGATGTGTGCTGGATTGTCGACTGATCGGAATGTGAGTGGAATAGTCTCTGCGATGGTGCCCGCCTGATCTGTTTTGACGGCTAACAAAAGCTGCTGCGATGAGGATCCGTTGATTCGAAGCGGAAGTGCAGATCCTGCTGAAAGAGCTTGAGATGCTCCTACGGCAGAGACCTCCACTCCATATGCCGAGCGATTGAGGATCGTAACCCACACAAGACCCCCAGACCCTCTGCGCAGCACCCCAAGATTTAGTTCTTGTCCAAGTCCCCCGTCAGTGGAGAAGTGGGTGCCCTGTGTAGAGCTCATGCTGAATGTGAAGGGGTAAACAGGAAGTGGAGTGTCGGTTGGAGTTGGTGTTGCACTCGGCGTTGCTGTTGTTGTTGAAGTATTCGTTGCAGTTGCTGACTGTGTCGGCGTATGGGTGAGGGTTGGAGTTACTGAAGGGGAGTAGGTCGCTGTAGGAGTAGATGATGGTGTCAGTGTAACGGTGCGTGTGGCAGTGAACGTATGGGTGACAGTGGGTGTGACAGTTGACGTTGGCGTGGATGTCGGGGTGTTCGTCGGTACGGGCGTTGACGTTGAAGTATTCGTTGCAGTTGCTGACTGTGTCGGCGTATGGGAGAGGGTTGGAGTTACTGAAGGAGAGTAGGTCGCTGTAGGGGTAGATGATGGTGTCAGTGTAACGGTGCGTGTGGCAGTGAACGTGTGGGTGACAGTGGGTGTGACAGTTGAGGTTGGCGTGGATGTCGGGGTGTTCGTTGGTACGGGCGTTGAGGTGAAAGTTGCCGTTGCCGAGGGTGTTGCAGTTGACGATGCGGTAGCAACGGGCGTGGACGTCGGGGTATTCGTGGCGGTGCCGGTGTGAGTAGAGGTAAGAGAGGGAGACGCCGTAGGGGTGGCAGTGCTGGTGCTGCTCGGTGTAAATGATGGTTCAAGTATCGGCGAGTTCTGCGGTGTTGGAGTAGTGTCTGGTATGCTGCGAGCGCTCGTAATGATCGGTACAATCGACGTAAGGCGTGGACCACTTCGTCTCTGAATAGCGACGCGGATGTAGTTGACGCCGGTTGCCTGATCCGTTCGGGAGAGAAGGAGGGTGTCGTCACTCTCAATATCGGCGAAGACCTGCTGCGGCTGATCCTCTTGAGGGCACAGAGTTGAAAGTGGAACGAGACTGTTCGGGGCTGGGCCCGTTAAAGAACACGGGGTTGGCAGAACAACATACGGAGAACGTGCTGACAAACGACGGTAGCCCCACAGGCTCTTGAAATTAGTCTTTATAACTGTGACACCACCATCAAGCACGTACATCGTGCGGCCGAATTTTGATAATCGGCGATTCCAGAGATCACTGGCTGCGCGTTGTTTCGAACTTGAGAGGCGAGTCATCGAGGGGATCTTAAAAAGGAATGTGCGCCAAACTATCGATTGCTGGGCAGCATTGGAGGCGCACGATTGAATAACCGCCTGGCCCGATGGAAGGTTCCCAAGCCAGCACAGGGATGCGGCTGCTTGATCGAGGAAATCGGTTCGGTCTCTGTACGAAGATGCATTTGCATCGAGCACGTCAACCGTAACCATCCGATCTCCGCGGCGAAGTCGGATGTCCCCTATGCGCGCGACCTCCTGCAAGGAGACTCGCACCGCCGGGTCGTTAAGGAGCAGTGCCCTTTGTGGGGCGGAAGAGTCACGGGTATGAGTGGTATGAGACTGCCAAAGATCATCTAATCGCAGCGGAGATCCTACCGTGAGGGCGAGCCCGATGCACACCACCACAAGCAGCAGCTTTAAGGTCGATTCCGATCTGAAGTGCATGTACTCCAACGCTCCGAGGGGCCCTAAGGGAATGTCGGCGGATTGACGGTGTAGCTTAAGAAAAATACGTGGTGTGGAGGGACTTTTGGGGGCAGGTGAATAGGTGCATTACGACGGCTTCAGGTTTTTTTAGCGTAACTGGTTGATTGCCCGATTGCCAAGTCGTTACTGGACTCGTGGTATGGGGTGTGATGACCACTAGGGGTAGTTTTTGCGCGTGTGTATGCAGGATTGCCGCGTGCGGCGAGTCGTTCTACGCAAGGGCCATTTTTTTGAGGAGTGGGATGAGGGTTCTCTTCGCGAAGTCCCTCTCGTTTAAAGAGCCCTGCGATGCTCCTGGGTCATTCCTCTTATGGGGAGGCATGAACGTGACCCCGTCGATTGTTCCCAGGGTGTCCGCCAAGACCTTGATGTAGC
>JBIJBZ010000241.1:0-3964 GCA_044344945.1 Bdellovibrionota bacterium
TCGTAGTGGTTCCGTCGCGAGTCATGGCCGAGGCGGGAGGGATGTTCGGGGAGGTCGTCGATACTGCGCGTGGGCAGACTATCGGCTCGATATTGGATCCGCTTCAGGGGCAACAGGGGTCGGATCTCGCTACCATAGTTCGGCTCGGAGTGATTGTGATGGTAGTCTGGCTTGCCGGGATTGAGGCTGCACTCGGCCTCGTGTGCGAGACGTTTACGATCAAGGTGCCCGCATCGATACTGCTTAATGCCGAGGGTTTATTGAGTGTAATTCGGATGGGGTGTCTCCTTGCTGGAGCATCCCTTCAACTCGCCTCGATGTGGCTCCTGGGGTTTCTAATCATCGATCTCGGGTGCGGGCTGTTGGCAAAGGTGGCAGTCGGACTCTCGTTCTCGTCCTCAGCGCAGCTTCTTAAGCTCGTTATCACCTTCGTTCTCTTGCTCAACCTGCTGCGCGATTCAGGAGCAACTCAGGCGCGCCTGGGACGGGTCCTCAAGCAGCCGCTTCTCCTCGATGGCGGCAGGCAGGACGAGGGGGTTAGGGATGTCCGATAAGCCATTTCCACCCTCTGCTAAGCGACTCGCCCGGGCCCGTCGAGATGGAAAAGTTGTTAAAAGTCAATTGGTTATAATTGCTGCAGGGTGGGTCGCATTGCTGCTCATAATACCTCGCATGTTTTCTTGGGTGAGAAATGGAACCTTGATACAATGGTTGAATTATAAGGTTTTTCTGCCGCAGGTGGCGTTCTCGCAGTCGTTGCGAGAGTGCTTGGTATCGCTGATCGTAATTGTTGCAGCGATCGCTGCTGGCGGGATATTCGCGGGATTGGCACAAACGCGGTGCCTATTCCGTCCTTCACAGCTCACGCAAGGTTTTCAACACTACACTCCAGGGGCGTATCTGAAGCGAGTTCGTCAGAGCTTCGTCGATTCGTGCGTCGGAATTCTGCGATGTGCAGTGGTAGGTGTGGGTCTCGCGCCGATTCTTGTCGAGGTTTGGCAACGTGAGCCTGCGGTGGGTGAAATGACCCTCGCAGAGACTAAGAGCCTGTGTGCTGACTACATACAGGCTGTCGTGATGCGCGGAGCGGCTTTGCTCGCGCTCATTGCGTTGGTTGCCTATTCGATAGTGCGGTGGAAATTTTCTCGTGAACTTCGAATGAGCTTACAAGAGCTCAAAGATGAATTCAAAGAGGACGAGGGAGATCCGCATGCCCGCGCGGCGCGGAAACAGGAGCATCGAGCGTTGCTCTTCTCAGAGGTAGAGAGGCGAGTGAAGTCAGCGAAGGTAGTGATCGTTCGGCAACGCCGGACATAAGATTTTAGAAGAGCGTGCATAGGGCTGGTTTTGGGGCGTATAGAACGCTGAGTTGCATGGGAAGTGAGGCGCACAACAATTCACGGAATGGAGGGTACTTCAATAGTGCCATCTGGCAGGGTGCGTCCAGTCGCAGTAGTGGCATCGCCCACGCTGTGGTTGAGGGTTTGCAGTGCGATGAGGTGCACGTTGTGTTACCGGAGGGAACGGGCGCGACGGGCGTACATCAGGCGCGTGACAGGGGGAACCACCCACCAATTCCACCAGAGCTTTTTTCTCTCCGAAATGGAGTGGTCTACTACAAGACCGTGCGATTGTCAGCGCCGCTCGTCGTGCATGACTTGCAGCGTGCTCGTCTGAATGGAGATCTCTCCTCGGTACTGGCTTCACATGGAGTTCGTTCCTTCGGCGTTTTCCCCCTCAAGTGTGCGGGCTCAGTTATCGGGTGTATCGTTTGTTTCTATCAACGCGTCTTCCACCGATTTACGGCGCACGAGATCGAGGCAGTGTCGAACCTCGCTGATGCGCTCAGTGTGGAGCGGGCAGACCAATCCGAGTCGGCTTCGCCGATGATTGTGAAGGGATTGCGGAGTCACTATCAGCGACTGGCTAGTCACGGCAACCTTGTGATTATTACGACTGATAGCCAGTTCCGAGTGACGGATGTTTTTGGTAACTCTGAAGCTCTGTTAGGGGTAGCACAGACGGCGATGCGGGGTGACGATGCCCTATGGGAGCGAATCCTTGATCCGCGCGATGTTCCCACCCTTCGACGGAGGCTCACCCGTCTGCGCCGCGATCGAACCGAGCTTCGCGAGGAGGTTCGGGTTGTACATCAAAAGACCGGCGCTCTCCGTTGGATCATGCTACGTGCGCTGCCGCAGTTTTCGGTCGACGGAGTTTTTCTCGGATGGGAGGGCTTCGGAGTAGATGTGACCGAGCGTCGCTACGCGCAGGATCGGGTGATTGAGCAAAATCGGCGGCTTGAGGCGCTCTTCGAAGTTGCTCGTTCGCTGCACGGATACGCGGACCCCGCAGCCGTTACCTTTAAGGGGCTTCGGGCAATTGTTGGCGCGACGCAGTCTGATTGTGGGTACGCATGTTTCTATGATCGAGAGCGCAACGAACTCGAAACGGTCGCCGCAATCGGGTTATCAGAGCGTTACTTGGAGAGCATGGATCCGATTCTCAATGGGCCAAGCCTGCTACGGCGAGCAGTCGATGAGAAAGTCCAGTTTCTTATTGACGATCTCCAAGTCGATCCGCGGGCCAACCAGGCACTAGCAAAAAATGAACATCTGCATGCCTGCATCGTGACCCCGATGATTGTGGACAATGACGTATGTGGAGCGCTATGTCTTTTTAAGCGTGAGCCGTATGCCTACGGTGAGGAGGATTTCGAGCTCGCCACGGCAGCGGCTTCACAGATGAGCCTCGCAATTCGACAGGCCGAGATCTTTGAGGTGCAAAAGCGGCAGAGCGCGTCACTACGGTCTCTGTATGCGGTGAGTCGGGAGTTGGTCAAGTATCGTTCCAGTCACGATTTCGCCGAACGCATTTCTCCCATCTTGAAGGAAGAGTTTGCTCTCAAACAGGGATGGTTCGGTCTGCTTAACGATCAAGGGACATTCATCCTGGGTCGGTCTGGATTCGGGGATGAGGATCACAAAAAATCGAATGCGCTTCAAATTGAGCTAACGCAGTCTGAGAAGCTCCTGCGCAAGGTTATTACCACCCAACGCCCCGCTATCTTAAACGATCTCAGCGGCCATGCGGGGGAGGCGTTGTTGAGTGCAGTGCCTGGTGCGCAGCGGCTGGTCGCGGTTCCGATGGTGGCGGTCGGCCAGGTCTTGGGTGTGTTAGTCGTCGAGCCGATGTCGAAAGGAACCTTTATCTCCTCAGAGCGCCTGGGACTTTTGGTGAGTATGGCCAATGAGATTGCAACGGTCATGCTGGCGGGTCGGTTTGAGACGCGGATGTCGGAGGCGCTTCGGATGCGGACGGCGGGGCTCCTTGCAGCCGGAGTTGCGCATAATTTTAACAATTTGCTTCAGGCAATATTGGGGCAGGTAACGCTCATTGAGATGCAGTCTCCGAAAGGGTCACCGATCTTTCAATGTGCAGAGACAATTAGTGAAGCAGCGAAGCGGGGAGCGTCGCTGGTCAGTCAATTGCTGAGCTTCGCTACAAACGGAAATTCAGCAAAGAAGCCGATCTCTCTCTGTGGTGCTATCCGAGATTCAGAGGATCTTTATCGCTCGTTGGTCGGAAAGAGCATCGAATTCTCAATAGACCTGGGGTGCGGTGAGAATGCGGCAGTCCTCGCTGATGTGGCTCAGATTCATCAGGTATTGACGAACTTACTTGCAAACGCCAAGGAGGCAGTCGGTGGTAAAATAGGTGGATGTATCTCTATGCTCGCGCGTTCGGTGCAAGTGCGCTCTGGTGAGTTAGCTCCTGATATCTCCCCCGGTCCGTACCTTCGTATTGATATCAAGGACAACGGAGCCGGTATGACGGTCGAGCAGCAGGGTCGCTGCTTTGAGCCTTTCTTCACCACCAAGAATGTAGATCAGGGAACGGGGGTTGGGCTCAGTGGTTCAGGTCTAGGCCTATCAACTGCATACTCGCTGATTAAACAGCATGG
>JBIJBZ010000242.1:0-3947 GCA_044344945.1 Bdellovibrionota bacterium
GAACAGTTTCCATGGTGAGCATTTAGAGAGTTTTGACGAAACAAGGCGGAGACGACGAAAAAACCGGAAGCGTATCCTCTGAGATACGTTAAGGATTTTTTCAGCGGCTCCAACGCAGTTGCAGTCAAACTATCGAAATGCGCAACAGGAAGTCTTTTTTCACCACCCTGCTGGTTATTTCGCCCGCGCGAGACCAATTCTGAACACCACAGAGTTGGCTTGGCTATGCGTTCGCTCAAACTACGACGAAACGGGGCTAGCCTGGATCTGCTTAAGCCGCCGAAGAAGCTCTTTTAAGAGAGCAAGCTGAGGCTCCCAGAGGGTCTTTACGCGGATAATTCCCCCTTCTTGAAACTCCCACCGCCGTTGGTCGGGAGCAATAGAAGCCATCAGCTCACGCAGCGGCTTCATCGTGTTCAACTCGTATGGGTAGCGCGCCTCAACCTCTTCTACGATCTCTGTAAACGGCACATGAGAAGCCAGTCTGTTAGTCGTAAGTTTGCTCGTCTCTACGGCATCTTTAATGCGACGCTCGGTGCGAGCGATGGCGCGCTCCACGCGCTTGATCTCACTCGAAACCAGGGCCGCTACATCAAGGAGCGCTGCCACTTCAAGTTGCAGCGAGTGTGGAAAGACCTCCCCTTCTCGTTGCACCAAGCGCTCCAACCACGGCCGATAGCTCCTCACAAAGCAGATCCGGAAGAGAGTAGTCGACGAGTGAGTAGCATTTCGGGAATGAACCAGCCTGGTCAAGAGCTCTAGCACCCCAAGCCGCGTGAGAGCAAAGACTCGCACTCCACGCCTGTCAGTCCCCTTTGCGAAACCGTTCTCTACGAGATCCTCAACGTAACGAGTTATCTGTGTATTCTGCACCTGGTAACTAGGAGCATCGATCTCCTCTATCCAATTTAGGAACAGCTCCAGAAAGAACTTCAGATCCCGTGGGCGGAACCCCTGCTCTATGAAACTTGCGTGAGCTGCAAGGGTGGCACTTGCCGTGAATATCTCAAGTCGGTCAAGGGTGGAACGTGATGTCATAGTTACATTGTAACATTTTACAGGAAGCCATGTTAGGCCGATATGACACCTCATTACGGAACCTTATGAATTTCTTCACCCTGACTATTACATTGTAACTTTGCCAAGCAGGCTTTCCTCCCGCCCCACCTGATACCGTTAAAGAGTAACCACCGTGTAACCAATCAGGAGGAACTATGAAGAGTCTACGGCGAATCGCGACAACCCTCGTGTCTAGCTTTGAGGGTGTCGTTGGAAAGTTAGAAAACCACGAAGCCTTGGTCACCACTGCAATCCGGGAAGCAGAGGGAGCCTCAGCACGAGCCCGCGCACAGCTCAACCGAGTCCATAAGGATGGTCAAACGCTTCGCGCCAAGAGCGAGGACCTGCGACAACAGGCCCTTGCGTGGGAGGAGCGGGCCAAACAGATTGCCGCGCAGGACCAACTGAAGGCGCTTGAATGCGTACGCCGCCGTGAGCAATGCCTCCAACAGGCACATAAGCTTGAGGAGCAGGCGACCACTCACACCAATCTTGAGCGCGGCCTCCGAGAGGATCTCGCCTCGATTGAAGGAAAGCTCGCTTCCCTCAGGCAGCAACGGAATCTCTTGCGCACCCGAGCAAGTAAGGCCGAAGCACTCCGCGCTGTAAGCGGGGTCGAGTCTTCAACGTTGGGCGAGATAGACGACATCTTTGATCGCTGGGAGGCGCGCATCGTTGCCTCGGAGTGTGCCACAGCATGTGTCATCGAGACGCAGCCCGATCCACTCGGCGCAGAATTCGCAAAGCAGGAAGAGGAGAAGAAACTTCTCGGAGTTCTCGAATGCTTGTGCAGCAACGATCAGAAATAACGAGTACCAACTGTATCAGGAGGTAGTATGACTAGTGATACGAATGCAATTAATGCCGAAATTGATCAGGCCCTCGCAGCTGAGCGTGCTGAGGTAGACGAGCGCACGCAGCAAACCCTTGCTCGCCAGGCACGAATATCGAAACTGGGGGCGTGGCTACGGTTTATAGGAGCGATGGGGCTCTTGGCATCGGTAGCCACCTTCATGTGCCAGTACTGGGGCGGTATGGGGCACCTTGCTCGATACCTCTCGTTCGTAGGCTTTACAGCGCTCGTCTGTGCCGCGGGACTCCTCTGCGGACTAAAGATCGGTGAGAGCAAAGGAGCGCGAACACTCCTCGGAGCAGTCGTCGCATTCATCCCGGTTCACTGCGCACAGATGGGCGCGATCCTGTTCTCACAGATGGGCTACTCGGACTGGGCAAACTCGTGTCCGCGTTACCTGTACTGGCACGTAGCATCGATGTCCGATGCGCTCATCGCGCTCGCAGTCGGACTGACTACGTTGGCACCGATGGCATACATGTCCTTCTCGGTACTCGCGCGCCGTCATGCCAAAGAGCTGTTCATGACCGGCTTTGCGGTGAGCAGCCTCCTACTGATCCCGACCAGGGATCCACTTGCAGTAGGCGTGCTCTTAGCGGCAGCTACGGCATACACTCTCTACCGGGAGACATCGTACTCGGGGGTTATTGAGCTAAAGACGTTCGAGGCGTTCGTTGCACGAGCAGTTCCAATACTGGCTATCTTTACCATAGTAGGACGTCAGGCTGCCATCTATGACTCGCGAGGAGCCTTTCTGGGATTCATGTTCGCCCTTGTAAGCGTTATCCTCTTCGAGACTTCTCCGCAGATCACGAAGAACAGAGCTCTTATAGGCATGACCGAGTTAACCTCGATCATTACAACGGCGATCTCTGTGCTGTGTGTATCGCATTCCATTCTTGTTGGGTTTTCGACATTCCACACACCGGTACGCCCACTGATTTTTGGATTACCGCTCGTGATTGCGTACACGTTCATGGCTGAGCGGGCGCGTGTTTGTGGTGCGGTGCTTCGCGCAAGTGCAGCGGTGGCTCTCATAGGCACCGGCTCCATTGCGGTGCTGGACCACCACAGCTTGATCACGAGCCTCTCTATCCTCGTGTTAGGGATCGCTGCAATCACTGCGGCGTGCGTCACCGAGCAACGCGCACTGCTCTTTGCAGGCATCGGAGTAACTATCCTTGCCTTCTTACGAGCTGCCGTCCTCGCATACGATTCACTCTACCTGAGTTCATGGGTAGCACTGGGCCTCGTGGGTGTAGCAACGATCGTCGTCGCTTCGTTACTTGAACGACACTACGCTACGCTCGGACAACGATTTGTACGGGCGCGCCAAACAATAGGGGCGTGGAAGTAACTTAGTGTGACAACTCCTGCACTGAAGATAGCCACGACAAGGTAGCAGCAACTCTGCTAACGAGGCGGGAGCTGCAGTGCAGGAGTTCCTAGTTCAGGACTCCAGTGAAAAACCGATTAAGTACGGAGCTCGTCAAAGCCAATTAACAGCACCCATCTATGCCGCACCGATCTGGCGCGAGACAATCAGTGAAGACCGGGGCAAGTGTGATGGTGAGCTTTCCGAAGACCCGCTGCGCTAAAGCAACTGCATACCGGCTGATCGAGTCACGTTGGTACTCAACCATTACAGGAATATCCGTACGAGCAATCACAGCTTCGGAGAACTTGAGAATAGAAGCGATCCTAGATGCTTTAAGGCCGTGTTCGACATCATGAGCTACCCACAACTGAAGCGCACAGTACTCATCTCGGCGCCGAGTACCTCCGCAATCAAAGAAGTCCTTTGAAACAAAGCCAACCTCAGTCACATGATAGTGAGCGGGCACAACGCTGCCGTCAGGTAGCACAAACTCAACTCGAGCATCTGCTGAGGATTGCAACAGGGTGGTGAATTCTGAAAGGTTCATACAACTCCTGGTCGTGAAAAACACTCCGAGCGACCTCAACGGAAGGAGGTGCTTTCATAGGGTATCATTATACTACTAGAAAACGGATTAAACCACTACAGCGCACTCAC
>JBIJBZ010000088.1:0-13676 GCA_044344945.1 Bdellovibrionota bacterium
CCCCCCATGGTGGTTCAACGACACGATTGAAGGTATGAGCAACTGGCTCACCCTTATTACGCAACACGCAAACTACCGCGACACGATCGGAATGATCTCGGACTCGCGGGTGCTGCATACCGTTCTTTCGCGCAACCAACTCTTTCGAGCTGTCCTTGCCGGCTGGCTCGTTGAGCACAGCGCCGGCGCCTCGGATGAAATGCTCTACGACGAGGCGCTCGATATATGCGGCGGGAATGCGAGGAGGACCTTGGGATTGTCGGAGTAAACACCGGTATGCGCAGGGCTCTGGACACTCCCACAGAGCCCGCGGGCGAACGGTGTCTTACCTCTAAGCTACGTTGGCATCGACCAGATACTTTAATGAGCACGGATTGATCTCTGCACATTTTTGCTTGACTCCTCTTACACCACGCCGTACTCTCCTCAGACTATGTCGCACTCTGACTACACTATGCCCCAATCAATACGTCGCACAGGCACCGCGCTTGCTGCATCCGTGTTTGTGGTCGTCGTGGTGGTCGTGCTCGTAAGAGCCGGGTGCGGGGCGATGCTCTAAAACAGCAGTCGCCGGGCGTTTAAAAGCCTCCGCACCCCTAAAAAGGTGCGGGGGCTTTTTTATTTTTTAAAAGGGCTTCCGTATGAGTACATCTTTTGCAACATCGACGGCAGAGATCCGCGAAACATCCCGTGAACTCTCCGGTTCACAACTCCTCCTTGAGCTTCTTATTAAGGAGGGTGTCGATACTATCTTTGGATATCCCGGCGGCGCGATCATGCCGGTGTACGATGCGCTCTACGACTATCATGCCCAGATTAAGCATATCCTTGTTCGCCACGAGCAGGGAGCCGCTCACGCTGCAGAGGGATTTGCTCGTGCCACTGGTCGCGTAGGTGTCTGCATGGCCACATCAGGCCCCGGCGCGACCAACCTCGTTACCGGCATCGCCGATGCCATGCTCGATTCAGTACCGATGGTATGCATCACAGGCCAAGTAGCTCGTTCGTTTCTTGGAACCGATGCCTTTCAAGAAACCGATATAATCGGAATTACTACACCGATCACAAAGTGGAACTTTCAGGTGACAAGCGCTGAGGAACTACTCACGGTAATCCCAAAGGCGTTTCGTGTAGCGCAAGAAGGACGACCAGGTCCGGTACTGATCGACATCACCAAGAATGCGCAGTTTGAAAAGGTCGTAGTCGATCTCTCTGCGCAAAGTCCACCTGCGGTGTACGCAATATCTACGCCAGTCGATCTATCAGCGATTCGAGCGGCAGCGCAGCTCATAAACGGTGCGAATCGGCCACTGATGCTTGTTGGCCAAGGCGTTATTATGGCACGGGCGCACGCTGAGGTACGCGAGTTTGCCGAGAAGGCTGAAATCCCCGTTGCCTGTACCCTACTTGGACTCTCGGCTATTCCCACACGGCACCCGCTCTACGTGGGTATGCTCGGAATGCACGGAAACTACGGGCCAAATGTTCTAACGAACAAAGCTGACGTAATCATCGCTGTTGGAATGCGATTCGATGATCGCGTAACTGGAAAGCTGTCTGAGTATGCACGACAGGCGCGCATAGTTCACATTGATATCGATCCAGCAGAACTCAACAAGAACGTCCAGATTGAGGTAGGCATAGTCTCTGATGCGCGAGCCGCCCTGCGAGTTCTCTGCCCCCTTGTAAAGCAACGTTGTAATCCTGAATGGCATGCAGAGTTTATGCGCTGCTACGCGCTGGAAACTGAAAAAGTTATCGCGCGAGATCTCGCGAGCCGTGAGGGACCTCCGTCGATGAGTAAGGTGATCGCCGATCTCGGCGTTATAACTCGGGGAGATGCGGTAGTCGTGACCGATGTTGGTCAGCACCAGATGGCGACTGCTCGATACTATCCCTTCACGCGGCCACGTTCGCTGCTGACGTCAGGCGGCCTCGGAACCATGGGGTACGGGCTTCCTGCTGCGATGGGTGCCGCGGTAGCCCTCTCTGGTGAACGAATCGTGACAATTATCGGAGATGGTGGTTTCCAGATGACGCTTCAGGAGCTCGGGACGATCCGCCAAGCGAATCTCCCAGTAAAGATCATCATTCTCAACAACAACTTCCTCGGAATGGTACGCCAGTGGCAACAGCTCTTCTTTGAAAAGCGTTACTCGTTTGTGCAGATGGATAATCCGGACTTCCTGACGGTGGCGGCTGCATACGACATCCCGGCGGCGCGGGTTTCGAGCTGCTCGGAGGTCTCTGAAGCACTCAGAACGATGTGGGAGACTCCCGGCCCATACCTTCTCGAGGTTGTCTGCGAAAAAGAAGACAATGTCTTTCCGATGGTACCGGCAGGTGCTGCGGTTGCTGATATCAGACTTGAGTAGTTTACCACGTGCCCGACATCGTATGAGGTCTACATGAAAACTCCCATGACATTCCTTGCCTGGACCGACAACAGTCCCGGCGTACTGCTACGGTTAACCGGCCTCTTCACTCGAAGAAAGCTCAACGTCGAGAGCCTCACAGTTTCAGAGACTGAGGTACACGGAGTCTCTCGATTCACCGTAACTGTGCACACCGATCCGGTTACGGCCGCTACGATCGGACGACAGATCGAGCGAATGATCGAGGTTCGGCGCATATTTGTCTTCCAGGACGGTGACGTGCTACACCGCGAGGTAGCGCTCGTGCGATCTAGAATCCCCAAGGAGACTGAAGCCGATCTACTACGGTTTCATCCGGGCGCTGCAATTCTGCAGCGGGGCTCGCAGGGAACGCTCCTCCAGGTTGCTGGCACCGAAGCAGAGATCTCTCGCCTGATCGAACACCTCACCCCATTTGGCATCACTGAATTTGTGCGCTCGGGCCGGATCGCAGTAACCCCGGCTGGGGAGTACGACACCGATCTCTTACGCTCACTTCACGACCTCCGTCCGGGAGCTACGGAGGGTCCAGATGTCTGATTATACGAGGATAATGGGGAAAGCTCACTACGAAGACAGGATCTGAGGCAACGTCTTGGTGATTGCGTCGGGGTTCTAGGGCGGATACTCTTATTAGGTTAGACCTAACCCTCGTAGTATGAAGCGCCTTGCCACAAATGCTAGTATTGCCCTGCTTGGGCTCATTGGAATTCTTGCTCTCGCTCTGTACTACGGAACTCAGCGAGTTCTTGAGCACTATCGACCTCAGCTCTTGGCAGAAATTACCGACGCCGTCGGCTGTCCAGTTACCTATTCGCGTGCGACGCTCCGTCTAACACCACTCCTTGAAGTGGTGCTTCACGATGTAGCGGTGATGGGGACCGACCTCGGGTTCGAGGTTACGGCTCCGTACTTCAGCGCTGAGGTGAAGTTTAGTGCCCTACTTAACCGCCATCTCGACTTCGATCGACTCACCCTGCGGTCGCCATCAATTGTTCTTATTACCGGGTCCAAAACCCAGCCGCAGCCACCGCAAGCGACTGTACCGCCGCTTGCCGGCCCCGCCACGATTACCATTCAACCTGAGGTTTCACGCCCCTTACCAGGGATCAATGCCATCGCAATCGACTCCGGACAGATTAAGAGGCGGAGCGCTACAGGGGAGGAGTCGCTTGTGCTGCAAGACCTTCACATCACAAGTCGCGTTGTATCACAGGGGCAAAATCTCTCTGTTTTGCCATCACAAGCATCGTTCGTTCTCCCAGTTCGACTAAAAGGCGAGCAGCGTCTCCCATTTGCCGCGTCCCTTCAAGGGTTGCAGTATACGGCTTCCCCAAAATCAATTGCCGTCTCAGATGCACAGCTCTCAACCGGCACATCCTCGGTCTTAGTATCAGGATCAATGAACCTTGAATCTGGCGTCGTAAATGCAAATCTCCAAGGAACTCAGGTCGGCATCGGTGTAATTCAACAGATCCTGGGTATTCAAGGTCTCTCAGGGAGAGCCGACATTCAGAGTACCCTCTCGATAGATGAACAAACGACTCGCATTGACGCAAACATCACTCTATCTGATGCCCGCGCAGCGATGCCAACCGGCGAGGTGTACGGCGTCGGCTCACTATCCGGTCCGATTTCAGTGATTCGGACAAAGGGAACGGGTTTGACCATTCAGAGCAGCAAGCTAACCGTGCGCGGGTTCTCCTACCAAGACCCAAATGTGGCCCTCAACCGAGTGAATGGCACTCTCTCGAAAATCTCAGGCTCAATACGTGACGATGGTATTACCACTGTGACGGTCACTGTCCAGGGCAATGGCCTCGACCTCGCCTCAGGTCCCTTTACCATCAAAAAGATAAGCTCTGTTGCAGCACCGCTTACTATCTCTATCCCTGGCAAGGGCTATTCGGTTTCGGGACCCGTTACCGCTTCAGGAGTGGAGATGGCCTTCCACGGACGAGCCTTCTCGGCCGCAGAGGGCGCGGTCCAGATGCTGGTCTCGAACGACATCCTCCGATTCGTGACCGACGGGATACGGTCACAGAGTGCGGCGATCCCGCTCTCGGTACGGGGAACCCTTGAGATTACGGATAAGGACTACCTCGTGAAGAATTTGGTTGGCACGATCGGCAACGGCAACCTTGCGGCGTCGGCAGATATTCAGCGCGCACCGAGGCAGGACCTGGAAGCAGAGCTGCTCGCGCAGGGGCTCGATATCGCATCAATCAGGGCTGTTCTCTTCGGTGAGCCACGCGGAGCCTTCTCGGGCCGAATCGAGCACCTCTCTGTGAAGGCAACGGCGCGCAAATCAGATCCACTTTCAAGTGCGCGAGGCGAAGGGATACTTGAGATCTCCGACGGCACCGTTCGCCAAGCAAGCTTTGACAAGCGCGTGGTCGGAATAATACGCGCCATTCCGGTGGTTGGCTCGTCGGTGGCATTTACCTCAGCGACACCTGGCAGCTCTGATTACCAGGTTCAGGGCGGCATGCTCAAAACCATCACCGCCGATTTTACGGTAGCGTCAGGGAAGCTCAGAAGTGAAAACATTCAAGCTCAGGGACGTTTTATGAACCTGCATGCGAAGGGGGACGTTGGTGTAAACGGCTCTCTTGACCTCGTTGCTTCAGCCATATACCTGGAGCAGAATTTAAAGGCCCTCGCAGGGCCTATCAAGCCGCTCGGCAGCCTCTTCGGAACGATTGGAAAGATTGAGATCCCACTTCTAATCAAGGGCACTATCGAAACCCCGCAGGTGTCAGCCGACATTACTCGACTTCAAGATGTCACGGTACCGGGACGAGCCCTCTCGCCAATCTTTCAGGGTATTGAGAGTATCGTTAATGGAGCCTCCGGGAAGTAAGAGCGGTAGTTTAACCCTCGTTTTTCATGAAACTGCGTCGGCAGAGCGCCGACAGTGGTGATTGTTCGGCCGCGAAGGGCGAATTCAACCCCAGCCTTAAGGTAACAATCTGGACCGCGGAGCTTCTAGCTCCGCATTTTTCAGCAAATTGCTTGGCTAGAGCGCCGAGAGTGGTGATTGTTCGGCCCCGAAGGGCGAATTCAGCAAAGTATTTTCGGGGCGGAATCGTATCGAGATACCTTCTGGTCTGACGCTCGCAGTAGCAGGCGTCATGAAATGTGCGGGTTAATGCCCTCGATTATCCTGAAGCTCTGCCACCAACTTTGCAACTTTGTACATCAGATTATTCGACTGCGTTGAGTACCGCGTGAGAGCTGCCGAGACGATAGCTCGGTCCTCACTCTCAACTTCCTCTGCGAGCTTCAGACCGTACATGAGTGCGCGCCCAAAGTGCCGATCCTCCTGCCAGTTCAATTCGCTGAGTTTCGCCACAATCTGTGCCCAGTTTGAATAAGAACCGGAGTCAGTGCGCGTGGCATGCTGCGGATGAACAAACTCCTTAGCGAGGTCTTGAAGGGTCCGCTCGCCGCGAAGAGCGTCGAGACGGTTTAACTGCCGGGTGTCAAAAGCGGCAATAGCACGCCAAACCTGCTCCGAGAGTTGACGCTTAGTGCCATGAGTTTCCACCTCAACTCCTGAATCACGCTGAAGCTCTGGGTAAAATATCTGTTCGCGCATGCTTTGGGTCGCTGCAAGCCAGAGAAACTTTCCAGTTTGAATCTTGCCGACATCGGTGTGCTCATCTGCACGTTGGCCCCGGTTTGGAAAAAGATTTCGCATGTAAAACTCGGCGTGCACGAAAAGATGTTTGTCCTCCGCCGTTCCGGGGAGAGGAAGCTTTGTGTTTAAAGATAGATCTTGCTCACCCGTAACCTGCAGACCATAGAAGCCAACATCAAATGACAGAAAACGGTGCAACGCCTCATACCCGACGAGCTGCTCTCGATCTGCTCGCTGTACATATTGAGCCATGGCGCTGCGCTTGGAATTTCCAGATTGGTGATCGAGCACCGCATTAAGGATCTCATCATGAAGATTTTTTAGTGCAACAGCGAGACTCGGCTTGTCGGAATCGGTGCTCAGCAAATCCCCGAGCAGCGTTCGCGTGATAGCAAAACCGAGGATAGTGTGATCAACGCCGAGCGTGCCGCTCTGTGGTTTATCGAAGAGCTGTGGCTCAAAGAGACGCCCTACATCGTGTAACAAGGATGGTATAATAAAAAGCTCCTGCGCGGGAGAGAGTTCCTCCTCCATCGCTATACGCAGTCCAGAGATCGGGTCCTTGTAGAGAACGTGGCGCATATCGTGCCCTGGGTGCCCACGACCCACCGCCTCTGTGACAAACGACATTACCCGATCCGACAACGTTGATATCTTCTGAATACCCTCGGGAGTTGCAAGCCATTCATTGATTAGTTCCTCCTGCTCAGGGGATACGAGCCGATCGAGCTTAGGCTCTTTTCCTCCCTCCTCTTTGTAGCTTGCTATGAACTCCTCTGCCGCACGCTTTGCTTCAGCGTGGAAGTCTTTAATCTCAGCGGCAGATGAGAGATTTAAGTCGCCCCCTGCCGAACGCGGCCCCTGGAACTGACCGGTTGTACTAAGAGAATGCGGAGTAGTGTGGTGATGTGTTGAACTCATAAATGACCTACCAGAGTAGCACGTAGTAGACAGCCCTTCTGTGCCGCCCCCTACTGGTATGCTCACTCAGAGGATATCTGTGCCCAAGTTTATTAGTGCTTCGATGGGCCTTTAGGCCCGCGTTTTGACTCGGCATTTAGGCTCTAGCGCTGCGAAGAACCCGGCTTACACCGAGTTCTCGGCCTAACTGGAGGGGGGCTACGCCGCTGCGACGTGCGCCGAGTCCTTCTCAGTTGAGACGACAAGACCATCCTTACCTATATCAACTTTTACGACAGACCCTGCCTGCAGTTCATCCGCAATCAGCGCTCGTCCCACCCGGGTCTCAAGCTCACGCTGGATGTAGCGCTTTAGAGGCCGTGCACCATATATAGGATCGTAGCCTGCTTCCGCGATGTGCTCCTTGGCTGCTTTTGTTACTTCAACAGAGATGCCACGATCGCTTAAGCGCTTGGTAACATCGGCAAGCAGCAGATCGACAATCGAGGTGATCTCTTTGAGCGATAGCGGCTTAAAGAGCACAATCTCGTCGATACGGTTTAGGAACTCTGGCCTAAAGTGACCGCGCAGATCCTTCATCACAGAACTGCGCGCGCTCTCACTTATCTCTCCGCTCTTCGAGATCCCCTCAAGGAGGTGCATAGAGCCGATATTCGAGGTGAGGATAATCACCGTGTTCTTGAAGTCCACTGTGCGACCTTGAGAATCAGTCACCCGACCATCATCGAGGATCTGCAATAGGACGTTAAAGACATCGTGATGCGCCTTCTCGATCTCATCAAAGAGGATCACACTGTAAGGCTTACGCCGTACCGCTTCGGTAAGCTGTCCTCCCTCCTCGTATCCCACATATCCTGGAGGGGCGCCGATAAGTCGAGTGACAGCGAACTTCTCCATGTACTCGCTCATATCGATACGGATCAGGTTCTGTTCACTATCGAACAACACCTCTGCCAGCGTCTTGGCGAGCTCCGTTTTTCCTACACCGGTTGGTCCGAGGAAGATAAAGGAACCGATCGGTCTCCGAGGATCCTTAATGCCGGCCCGAGCGCGAATAACCGCGTCGGCAACGAACTGCACCGCTTCATCTTGGCCCACTACCCGCTTATGAAGGATCTCGTCGAGCTTCAACAGCTTCGCTTTCTCACCTTCTACGAGCCGAGTTACCGGAATACCGGTCCAGCGTGCGACGATCTCGGCGATCTCGCCCTCGGTTACCTCCTCTCGGAGTAATCGGCGTGCACCCTCCTTCTCAATCACAGCCTCTTCCTCCTCTAACTGCTTCTGCAATTGAGGAAGTTTTCCATGCTTCAACTCTGCTGCCTTATTGAGATCGTACTGCCTCTCAGCCTTTTCAACATCTCGACGAACTCCTTCAATCTGCTCTCGGAGCCCCTGCACCTTATGGATTGCAGACTTCTCCTGTTGCCACTGAGAACGCATTGCATCAGCTTGGAGCCGCGCCTCTGAGAGCTCATCCACGAGCGCTTTGAGCCGATCCTGGCTTGCACGGTCGGTCTCCTTTTTGAGCGCAGCCTCTTCGATCTCAAGCTGCATAATACGACGAGTTATCTCATCTAATTCGGCAGGCATTGAGTCGATCTCTGTCCGGATCGTTGCACACGCCTCATCTACCAGGTCAATCGCCTTATCGGGTAGGAACCGCTCCGATATGTATCGATGCGACAATGTTGCGGCAGCAACCAGCGAGTTATCCTGAATCCGCACACCGTGGTGCACTTCGAAACGCTCCTTCACTCCGCGCAGAATCGATATCGTATCTTCAACGCTCGGTTGGTCTACCATTACCGGCTGGAACCGACGCTCAAGTGCGGCGTCCTTCTCAAGATGCTGTCGGTACTCATCAAGGGTAGTGGCTCCGATACAGTGCAACTCTCCACGAGCAAGCATCGGTTTCAACATATTACCAGCATCCATCGCCCCTTCGCTCTTTCCTGCGCCAACGATCGTATGCAACTCATCAACAAACAGGATGATGCGACCTTCCGAGTTCTTAACCTCCTGAAGAACAGCCTTTAGTCGCTCCTCAAACTCACCACGGTATTTAGCTCCCGCGATGAGCGAACCAAGGTCGAGGGAGAAGATAGTTTTATCACGTAGCCCTTCTGGCACATCGCCACGCACAATGCGCTGTGCAAGCCCCTCTACTATCGCGGTTTTACCAACGCCGGGCTCACCAATTAAAACCGGATTGTTCTTCGTTTTGCGCGAGAGTATGCGGATAACCCGGCGGATCTCACCATCACGACCAATAACGGGATCGAGCTTGCCTTTGGTCGCTTCCTGTACGAGGTCACGGCCGTAGCGCTCAAGCGCCTCATACGTTGCCTCAGGATTTGCGCTCTGCACCCGCTGGTTTCCGCGCACAACGGTAAGAGCTGCAAGGAACTTCTCTCGAGTTAGATTAAATGTACTGCAAATTTTTCCGAATGCGGTCTTTTTGTCTGTCTCAAGAGTGGCGAGGAAGAGATGCTCAACCGAAACGTACTCGTCTTTGAGGCGCTTTGCTTCCTCCTCGGCTTTCACAAACACTTGGCCTAAGCGCTGCGTGAGGTACACCTTGCCAGCTTCAAGTCCTGGACCAGACACCTTTGGGCGACCGTCGAGGTCACGCTCAACCTCCGCAAGAAAGCCCTCCAGTGGGATCTCCATCTTTGAGAAGAGCCGCGGAATAAGTCCACCTGACTGACGTAGCAAGCTCACCACGAGGTGCTCTACGTCAACCTCTGTGTTTCCACGCCTGACTGCCTGTGCCTGAGCATCCTGCAGAGCTTCCTGTGACTTTTGAGTGAACCTCTGTAAATCCATGTAGCCTCTTCCTTACTATTGCCTACTAGCTTTTGCTATAACCATCACAGAACGAATTATCGAGAACTTTCTCGGAATCCTCGTAACTATCTCACCCCTCTTACGCCGCAGCCCTAGGATTAAAACGTGACACCGTTGCAAGCTTCTCGTATATCTCACGCTCTGAACTTGAGAGCGATGTCGGAACTACGATCTTTATCTCTGCGATGACATCACCCCGAGTATCTTTCTTGGCGGCGAATCCACGCCCGCGAACGCGGAGCTTTGAACCACTCTGTGAACCAGCAGGGATATTCAGTTTAATCGTTCCATCAGGTAGAACGAGATCCACTTTTCCACCAAGCGCGGCTTCCCACGGAGCTACTGGAAGTTTCACAATCAGATCACTACCTGAGATCGAGTACCGATTGTGTGGGGCTAGCTTAATCCTAAGGAATAGATCCCCTTCGCCCTTACTTCCAGCGAGCCGAATCGTACTACCATCGCAGGTGCCAACTGGGATCTTCACGTTTAACGAACGAACGTTCCCCTGTGCATCTCGCAGATGTATCGCCTTCGTCGCGCCCTTAAAGGAGTCCTCGACCGAGATCTCAAGCTGAGCCTCTTGTGGCTGCGCCTGTGCGCTAAATGGTCGGCCTCGACCGGCGCCTTCACCCATGCCTCCAAATGGCGACCCGCCCCCGAAACCTCCACCGCCGAAGCCCCCACCGAAACCGCCACCGAAGATCGCCTCAAAGAAATCACTAAATCCACCGAGCCCTTCGGCTCCGGCACCGCCGAAATGGAACTGGTGACCACCACCCGCCGCCTGCTCCCAACCCGGAGGGGGCTGAAAGTCCTGGCCGGCTTTGTAATTTGCGCCAAGCACATCGTAGCGCTTGCGCTTCTCAGGGTCGCTTAGCACCTCGTTGGCTTCATTGATCTCCTTAAAGCGATCCTCGGCCTCCTTGGTCTTGTTAATGTCAGGATGAAACTTGCGTGCGAGCTTGCGATACGCTTTTTGGATCTCATCAGCACTCGCCTTGCGATCGACCCCTAGCACCTCGTAGTAATCTTTGAATTTCACTATATTTGTCCTTCCGTAACCCTGTATCGGTACGTCCCCGACCTAACCTGCGAGAACTTCTCTAAAGAATTAACCATCATTTGGTGGATTTCCAACCACCAAATTGACCTCATCCTCAACAAATCAATGGGTTACCCCCCTTCGCGCGCGGTCTCTGACACCGCTTGGAGCACACCCACCCTCCAGCGCGGTCTCTGAGAAAGCTTAGGTCTGCGACGCGCGGTGCTGCTTCGCGTGGTCTCTGACACAGCTACGCACGCCCCTGGCCTCGGTCTCGGCCCGCCCTCTGGGCGAAAAATAAGGGGGGTGAATATCGTTGATATTCACCCCCCCAAAGGACGCCGATGTTCCAGAACCTTACTGGCGGAGCCCCCGTGGACTTGTTGCCCAAGCAATTACTCCTCCAATAACCAGCATCAGCAGATTCAGGTTGAACATCCCGGTTCGACCAAGATGGTCAATACCGAGCCACCACGGCACCATAACGGCAACGTAGATGAGAACCCGAACCGCGTTGCGCACTGACAACGCCGTAGCGCGAACTGCATCAGGGATTGCTGCGTTAATCGAATGACTAAACAGCGCACCTGAGATCGAACGCACCATCTGCTGCGGGATGATCAGAAGCCAGGCAAGGCCTCCGACCATGCTCGCTAGTCCGATAGTCGAACCAGCCAAAGCAAGCATGAGTACAAACAAGATCTGTACTGCCCGCTTGGGATCCCTGATCTCTCTGAGCCCCATCGCCGTTGAACCGGCGACCAGATTGAACAGGGCGAACACCCATCCCGATTCGCTACGATCGATGTTGCAATCAGCCAAGTACTCTGGATACATCCAGAGAAACGTTTGGTTGATGCCGGCAACAAAGCCGGGAACAATCGCCATCCAACGGATATGCGACGAACTCAACAGGACCGCCGAGATAGCCTCCCGGAACGTTCCGCCCGGCTTTGCCGAAACAGTGTCCGAAGACACAGCTGGCTCAACCATAGCGAAGCAAGCGAGAAGCCCCAGAACCTGGCAACCCAGACAGAACCTGAATGGCGCCGAGAGATCACCAGCGCTCAAGTGAGCGCCGATAACCGCAAACACCGCCATGGCCACGAAGGAGCAGCCGAGACTCCACGACCACCATCTCTGGTGTTCATCGTCTCGACCGAGCGCCCGATTGCTCTGGAACAGAAGAGCTTCATCCGTCCCTGAGATAAGCGCGATACCCAACGCCGCCAAAACCTCGCCGACAAGGAATCCACCGAACCCAGATGCCACCGAATACTGAGCGGCACTGAAGATGAGTACAATGAAGCCAAGCTTCAGTGTAAGCACCTTGCCAAAACGATCGGCGAACCGACCTGTTGCTATTTCCAGCACCACGAGTGCTGCGGCAAAAAGGATCTCTAAAAGGTAGAAATCCCCCCGCTGCAATCCTCGATCGGCCCACAGGGCCGTGATACCGGGAGTTCCGGCTGCAAATCCAGCGGCGAATGCACGCGCGCCGATAAGCAGCCAACGATTGATGTGTAACCGAGTTTGTAGTGTCTTCATGATAGTGAATGATTTTGAGTTGCTAATTTTTAACCTGCGGAACATCGCCCGCCGACGCTGCAGCGGAGCCACGACAGAGATCGCGGGATAGGAGACCACAACAGTCTAGAGGCGGGTGTGAAAGCGCTGCGAACGACCAGTTGAAAGAACGTGCGCGCTACCTTGAGTGTTTGGAGGATATGTTAGTGAGAGAGGAGACCAACGCGAGGCACAACAGCCTCGGCGAGCGAGTTACCGATACGAAAAACTTCTACCCTTATGAAACTGTGAAGAGGTGCCGGTAGAAATCGCCATTCCGGCCCCGGAATCCGCTTGAGGGGTTCGCCCCGCAACGGTCCATTTCGCTGACCCGCGATATGAGTTCGCCGCGACCGCATCGAGGCGGTGTTTGGGTCCCATAATGTGTTGATCACGAAATACACAGTTCATAAAAGCTCTCGAATAACTCCGCCGAAAATCGCGTGAAAATCGACGACATACGAGCATCGTACCACAGCTTAAATCGTTAAGGTAAAAAATCTTCATATTTCGGCCTGTTTTCTGAATTCTTGGCGGCCCTGTCCTGGAACAACACGAAAAGAAGTTAACTCACCATCTGCTTAGTGTTCTCGATACCACCCGCCAGCAGCTTGGTCCTCATCGACATCGGAGGCGAATACTTCTCTCGGCTGGATGCACCTTTTTCAGGTCGGCTTTACGTCACGAATCCGATGAGACACCACCATGTGTGGCAGCGTGAGCCCCGCGATTAAGCAAATTGCAGCCGCGAACACCTCTTCGATACGCGAGAAATCAAAGAGAAGAGTAAATGGAAGGAGCCCCACCATCGCTAGCGCTGAAATCACCAGAAAATCGATCGGCACCCGGAATCGCCCCTCCGTGAACAAGGCATGACATACCTCGAGGTGTTGGCGGGAATGTCGGCCGATAAACCATACAGCAAACCCACTGAGCGGCGGCAATATGATCCAGGCAAGCAAGCAGAGTAATCGTTGAACAGCCTCTGCTCTGGCAGCCCCTCGCTCGTGATAGATAGCGGCGAGAATCATAGTACTCAGCATGAGCGCAGCCGTGGATGCGGCAAACAGGAGAGGTTTCTCCATCGCATCTAACAGGTCACGAGGCACAAAGAACCGTAGGTAGAGCTGGGCAAGGTCGGGGTGCAGACCGATTGGCAGCAGGATAGCACTAAACGCAAGAAGTGACCCGAGGACGACAGCTGGGGGAACGGTCGCATGGAGCTCCCCCTCCGAGA
>JBIJBZ010000243.1:0-3908 GCA_044344945.1 Bdellovibrionota bacterium
AGCGTGAGGTCATTTTTTCGGGTACGTTCACGTTCACGAGCAGGTGCACGTTCACGTCCCAATCTGACAGAAAGCACCCACTAATTCCGTCGATGAGCCTTTCTTTCGAGGGATATATTTTCTATCGTCGCCTGACCTAGGTGCCTATTGTGTTGATCTCTGCATGAGCACTCCTCGACTTCTACTTTGTAAGGACTCCAAAACGGGGCTGCGGCGCCTCCGAGTCGTTGCTGCTGAAGTCGGAGACCTTGCCGAGCTTCGCAGCTCTCAGTCGTGGCGCTCGGCGATTCATTTGCCGGTCTTGTCGAAGCACCTGGTCGATCAGGCAACGGTTTTTGCTGACCGTTTGGCAAGGACCGTTGATAAGGGGTTAAAGTTCGACCTTGAACACTCGTTTCCACGCTTCCTGCGTCGCCTGAAAGGGGTGGGTGCTGATGAGCGCCTCTTGAAGGATCCAGACTTTATGGCGGCACTCGTGTACCGAGTGCAAACCCGCGAGCCGTACATCGGTGGGATTAAGGGACTGTTCCAGGCGGTGTTGCGGGAGTCGCGGCTCAAAAAGCCATTCTTTCAAGAGGTGCGCGCCAGTCTAATCCGATTTGCAATCCAACTCGATCAGCCCGATGGAATCGTAACGCCCGAGCGAGTTGAGAAGTTTGATAACTGCTCTCGCTTTCAACTCGCGCATAAAATGAATCAGCTCCTCGATGGGCTAACCGCTCGACAGATAATTAACCTTGCGTATCCTCCCGAGCCCTTGCAGGGTCCTCCGCTCATTCGCCGCTCTCGAATTAATAACGGGTCGGGGTATTGCAAAGAGAAAACCGAGCGTGAATTAGCCCTAATTCTCATCGATGAGGGGGCAATCTCGATTTCTGCCGGAAAGGCGACTGTTCATCCCGAGGTGTTTTCGATGCTGGCCTGGGGGCGAATAATACGGAGACCGGGTCTCGATGAGGGAATAAAGGCGCACCCTGATATACAGGGGTGCATACGCACAGCACTCGCTGTTGGAGCGCGGGTTCTTCGCATTCAGGAGCTGTTTGGCGAGAAGCCGGGACAGGTTCCGCCATTCGCGATCACATCGAATGACATGTGGAGGTCTGAATGTAACGGGAAGCCGATGATCTGGTATCTGGCGCAGGTGGTGTTTCGAGAGGTGCGGAGGAAGTATCCTCATCTTTGTTGTGCCACACCAACTAAAGGAGTGCGCTTGGTTCCCCGGAGCGCACTGGAGGTCCCCTGGACCAGTGAAATTGATGCTGTTGCCCAGGGGGTTCTGCACAAGCAGGGAGTCTCTGTTTTCGATGTTATTGCAAGCGGTGACCCGAATTTTTTCGGTACGGAGGGTGGACGGATTCTTCCAGTCGAGCTCCCCTTCCGCGGGGTTCGTACTCTTGAGGAGATGCGCGCGCGTCTTGCTATAGGCTTCTACCGCACCGGACTTGGGTCGGTTGTTGAAAAAGAGGGGCGCTTGTTGTGGCAGTTGCGAGCGCAGGATGCGATCCCTTGGTTTAGTTCAGTCGACGCTAATTTCGGAAAAAACCTCATCTCTCCGATGAGAGGCAGTTTGAGGATGTTCAAGGGAGAGAGTGTTGGCAGTGCGCTGGCGCTCCTGTTTACAGCCTCGGCCCAGGTGCCGGCGCCCTTCTCAAAGTTTAGTAAGCACCATATCTTTCGCTCTGGGATGACGTATTTCCTGCAAAAACTGCCGGGAGATGGGTTGTGGATTGATCTATGCTTTGAGGGTAATCGAGGTGACCCAGCTGCGGACTATCTGACGCCCTCTATCGCAGATACCGTAGCTCAGATTTCAGGACCACCACTTCTGCTTAATGGGGAGCAATCGTACCTCTACTACTCAAAATTCACCGTAGCGCACAACCGCTTTCCGAAATCTGCGACCGAGCTTGAGGTGTTTGTTCAACAAGAGACCAAGCATTTTGGACCGGTGCGGTTCGAGGGCGCGTCACTCATGTTTGACTCGGAGGCGGCGACGCCTGGTGCTGAGGTGCTCTAGCCCGCATGCTTCATGAAACTGCGTAGCGAGAGGCGCTAGCAGGGTGGTGAAAAAAGACTTCCTGTTGCGCACTTCGATAGTTTGACTGCAACTTCGTTGGAGACGCCGAAAAAAATCCTCAACGTATCTCAGAGGATACGCTTCCGGTTCTTTCGTCGTCTCCGCCTTGTTTCGTCAAAACTCTCAAAATGCTCACTACGGCCCCCTTTTTCACCACCCTGCTAGGAAATCGCACAAGAGGGCAGGTGTATCCATAATTCCCTAGTCCGTTCAGCAGCTTCGGTCGTCAGGTTGAAGCCGCTGAAGGCGCTTGATATAACAACGGGAATGTCTTCCGTCACAATTCGTCACAACTTCTTTACGCTAGTCGCTCTCGTCCTCGTTGCGGTGGCTCAGTACATGATATTTATGGTCGTTCCGAATGAGCAGGTGATGGGAGCGGTGCAGCGAGTGTTCTACTTTCATGTAGGGAGTGCCCTCGCATGTTATGCGGCGTTTGGTGTCGTGTTCGTTGCTAGCATTACGTACCTTGCAACTCGTAAAGAGCGCGCCGATACCCTCTCGGCCGCCGCGGGTGAGGTTGGTTTTGTGCTGTGCTCAGTCGTACTCATAACCGGAATGATCTGGGGACACAGCGCCTGGAACACATGGTTCCGTTGGGAGGAGCCTCGATTAGTCACCTTTTTGGTGTTGTGGTTGATATTCCTCTCGTTCACAGTGCTCCGTAATTTTGGTGACCCCGCAAAGACTGCGGTGCATGGGAGCATCCTCGGCATCCTTGGTGCGCTCTCTGTGCCCCTCGTCTACGTTTCGATCAAGTTTCTGCCCCAGAGCGCGCGTCTCCATCCAGAGGTTATTGAGCATGGTGGTTTGCGTGACCCTTCGTATTGGCAGGCGTTTGGTCTCTCGGTTGTGTCGCTGATGGTGTTGTGTGGTCTTTTAATCTGGCTGCGGTATCGGGTCGGCGTATTGGAGCAAGCCGCACGAGAGTTATTATTAAAGGAAGAATCATATGACGCCTGACACATTTCCATCACTTTTTTGGTCCTATACGGTGGTTTGGGTGATCCTCGCTCTGTATATCATCGGACTCGGTGTCCGAGTTGCGAAGTTGGAGCGCACAATCTCCCAATCCAAGGATACTACCAGTGACCGACACGCCGCAGTGTAAGGTTCAGCAGGCCGAGTTTCTATTCGGCGCCCCATCGATTTCAGCGATCCGGAAGCAAGCGCTCCCGGAGATCGCTGTTATCGGCCGCTCCAATGTAGGGAAATCTACATTCATCAATCGCCTGGCTGGTCGAAAGCTGGCCCGTGTAAGCGGGAATCCTGGCTCGACGCGCGAGTTAAACTACTACCGAATCGATGGGCAGTGGCGAGGCGACCCTTTTGGTGTTGCGCTGGTAGATATGCCGGGATTTGGATTCGCAAAGTTATCGAAAGAACACCGCGAAGAGATCTCGCGTCTCTCAGTTGAGTTTTTGCATGAGCGTAAACAACTTCGGGCTGTCATCCTTCTCAATGACTGTCGCCGGGTTCCGCAGGATGACGAGTACGCAATTCAACGGCTCTGCGCCTCAGTCGGTATCTCGTGCGTTATTGTTCTGACAAAGTTTGATACCCTGCGGCAGAACGACAAGCAGAAGGCTCTTCAGGCGGTAGCTACTGCGTATCACCTGGAGAAGGGCGATGTATTGTTTACAGGGGAGAAGATCTCGGCGGAGCCGGTATGGGAGCGGCTCCTTGGGCTTTTATAAGGCGACGTATGTTTACTGGAATTGTGCAGGGAATGGCTTCTCTCATTTCGGTCGATCGCTCAAGTGATGTTATGCGCATTACGGCGGCGTTTCCAGAACGAGCGCTTGAAGGAGTGCAGCAGGGGGCGAGT
>JBIJBZ010000244.1:0-3907 GCA_044344945.1 Bdellovibrionota bacterium
GAAAATTTTGCTTTTCCGTAGGCTGGAATAACAGTCTTTCCTCCATCCCCCTGGTAACCGCCACCGATTCCATTAATCTCAAGAGTTGGTCGAAATCCTCTGCGCACCATCGGCGGAAAACGCGATTCACCTCCAGCAAGCGGGACACCCAACAACGCCTCCATATCATGCAGGTTGATAGGAGCCTTCAACGCCATCTCAAGCTCCCTCTCCGTGGGCTCAGCAGCCCCATCATAAAACCCAGGCACCGAAACTGATCCGTCCTCTCGATACATCGACCCGATAATCGAGACCAACGCTTGCAAAGGATTACGAACGACTCCGCCGTAAATCCCCGAATGAATATCAACCCGCGGGCCGTGCATTGTGACCTCGAAGTGAGCGATACCACGCAGACCCATCGTAATAGTCGGTGTATGCGGCGCCATCATGCCGGTATCAGACACCATTAATATCTCAGCTTTGAGCGGATCGCTCCAGCCAGGCAAACCAGCATGCATCGCCTCACTACCACTCTCCTCCTCACCTTCGATTAAGATCTTAATGGTTGGAAGATCAACTCCAAGCGCAATCAAGGCCTCAATCGCTTTAAGGTAGGCGAAAACCTGCCCCTTGTTGTCCTGTGCTCCACGCGCGTACATACGCCCATCACGAAGCACCGGAGTGAAAGGGTCGCTGCTCCATAATTCGATTGGATCTACCGGCTGAACATCGTAGTGGCCATAGAACAACACCGTAGGCTTTGCAGGATTCCCCTGGCGAACAGCAAACACCAATGGCTTAGTTGATGAAGGCCATATCTCCGTCGCAAAGCCCAGCTGATCAAGGTGATTACGAACCCAGGCCGCACATGCCAGGCATTCATGATGATACTCCGGATCCGTGCTGATGCTCTTGAACGAAAGAAACTCGCGCCACTCGCCAAGGAATCGCTCCTTGTGCGTTGAAAAATACTCGTTAAACCTCTGCATGGTCGCTCCAACAATCGTGTTTTACTGCGCCCTAGTCTGCTACAAGTTGCAAGCGGTCGCACCCTAATTTTCCCTCGGCTACTCACGTCAACCACTCTCGCCGTACCTACCCAGGAGAAGCTGCTCCGAGAGCGCCGAGGCTACACCCTCTCACCCCTTGAATATACCTCTTTTAGCCCATTTTTGCGGGTTGCGCTCCTGACTGGTGGGTGCGATTATCTGAGCACGATACAATTTTAGTGAAAATCCTATGAAAGCGCTCAAAGCATTCTACCTCGTCCCACTTGTTGCACTCTCCATTTCATCGGCCGGCTGCTCCTGGTTCAGCTCCGGCAGCGGAGAGGGAGAGGACGGCGCACTCTCCGAGTCAGACCTGGCAGCCCAACGCGAAGGGCGGTTCGGAGCAGGCAACATCCCAACTGCTGAAGGCGAGGGTATGTTCCGAGATATCCACTTCGGATACGACTCATATTCCGTTGAAGGTGAGGCTCGTATCGATGTTGAGACCAATGCTCGCGTGTTGAGCGAGAAGTCCGGCATGAAGATCGTTCTTGAGGGACACTGCGACGAGCGCGGCACTGTTGAGTACAACATGGCACTCGGTGCTCAGCGTGCACGAGCTGTAAAGAATGCTCTCGTGGCACTCGGAGTTCCCTCGTCTCGAATTGAGACGATCAGCTACGGCGAGGAGATCCCCCTTGATCCTGGCCATGACGAAAGCGCGTGGGCTAAGAACCGACGAGTTCACTTCGCTGTAGGAAACACGGCTGCTGCAAAATCAGACTCTAAGTACTAGACCACGGAGCGTCACCACAAAAGCCTCACTGTAGAACTACTCAGGTGGGCGTGCTCGCGCTCGGAAACGCGCTCGTACCCGAACCCGTGCGGTTTTTGTTCCGGCTTCGTTCACGTGGGCTTAACCTCGCCTGCCGCGAGAAGAAGAGACCTAGGGGCACGACACACCCCTTCCCTGGAAGGCTAAAAACGCCTTTAGAAAGTCCTCAGGTGGATTCATCCCCCTTCGAGTCTCGTTATCCATAAACACCGACTCGATGCGCGCCTCCACAGCGACCTTCCCACGCTCGTTCAGCAACCGCTGGTGGATAACGAGGGTCCTACCATCGAGTTCCACCCGATCGCAGGTTATCGTCGCTACTCCACGCTTCACTTCTCGTTTGTAGGTCGCTTCCACTTTGGTAATAACAGGCACTTTCCCCTGACTCACCAGATCCTCGTTGGGGAAGCCGATATGCGCCAGAAGCGCATTCCGAGCCTGTTCAAAAAGCGAGAGGCACCTACCATGATGCACATGCTCATACACAGGCTCTACCCAGGTATCATCGATGTCGACGGTGATGGAAACCATACAAATAGACTCCTCGTTGCCGCCCTGCCCCTCACAATCGGCAAGACTCACCTTACTATTATCGGAAGCAGTCGCAGAAACAAGGGTTCCCAAGCGCAATTTGCCCATGCACGAAGCATCAAATCGTGATTAGATCCGTGAAGTTCCGACGCAGTCCTAGGAGATGATTATGAAAGAGATGTACCGAACCCGCCTTAAGAACGCCCTCAAACTCCTTCGAGAGAACGACGCATCTCAGGCGCTTGTGCTCTCCAGCAATCCTCATGCGGTGCGATCACGGGACACCCACTTTCCCTACCGCCAGAACAGCGATCTCTTCTATTTTACCGGCAGCCAGCACCAGGAGCTCTCGCTCGTAATCCGGCCCCACGCAAAGGAGCCGGTTATCCTGGTTGCTCCCGTTAATGACCCAGTCAAGAAGGTCTGGGACGGAGAACAACCGTCGATGAAGGCTCTTGCCCGAAAGTTGCAGGTTCCGGGGGTCGAAAGCAAGGATCCGCTCGGCACAGTCCGCGCGCTCGTCCGCGGGTGCAACACACTCTACCTCCAGAGCGTTGTTGGTGGAGTAAGCGGACAACTTCGCCACGAGTTGGCGAGTCGGGGAACCCTCAATCCACGCGGGCTGGGTCCAACGATAGTTGACGCAGAGCGGCTCACAAGCGTGCTTCGGTGCATTAAGGATCCCTCCGAAGTTGAGCTGATCTGCAGGGCTGCCGATCTGACCTCCGCGGCCCTCCTTCACACGGCGCAATTTATGACGGGTGGGATTCGGGAGCGCGAGCTGGCAGCGTTGATTGATTACCTCTATCGGCTCCACGGGGCGGAACCGGCTTTTAACACGATTGTAGCGAGCGGAAAGTCAGCTGCTACCCTGCACTACCATGCGCTGAGCAGATCCCTGAAGAATGGAGAACTCCTCTTAATTGACACCGGATGCGAGCTCTCGATGTACGCCTGCGATGTCAGCCGTACTATCCCGATTGGAGGGACACTCTCCCCTCAACTAGAGGAGGTCTACAACACCGTCCTCCGAGCCCAGCGCAAGGCGATCGCAGCCGTGCGGCCGGGAGTTCTCGTCAGTGATGTACACCGAGCCGCGGCTCTTGAGATCGTACGAGGCTTAAAGGAACTCGGCGTACTCCGAGGAAACACGACTGATCTCTTCAAGAATGGTGCCTACAAGCCCTACTTCCCGCATGGGATAGGACACATGCTTGGAATCGATGTCCATGATGCCACTCCTGAGGCTGGCTCGAACGGGCTGACACTCCGACACGGAATGGTGATCACTATTGAACCGGGGCTCTACTTTGCTCGACCGGTTGGCAAGATTCCTAGCTGCGGCGTTCGAATCGAGGACGACGTTCTCGTTACGGCACGTGGCCATGAGGTTCTCACCCACAACGTGTTCCCAACAGAGCTCGACGAGATTCGGGGGATGGTGGCCTAGCAGGGTGGTGAAAAAAGACTTCCTGTTGCGCATTTCGATAGTTTGACTGCAACTGCGTTGGAGCCACCGAAAAAATCCTCAACGTATCTCAGAGGATACGCTTCCGGTTTTTTCGTCGTC
>JBIJBZ010000089.1:0-13554 GCA_044344945.1 Bdellovibrionota bacterium
CGTTGCCTCACTGCGAGCTACGGCTTCAGCTACCTCAAGCACACGGATCATCAGTGGATCGTTGGTGATGATTGGGCGACCACCACGACTCTTCTGAACTCGCTGCCGCGATGCCTTACTCTCTGGCAAGAGCACCCGTTCAACAACTCGCTCGAGGTCCTGTGCGGAGAAGGGCTTCGTGATAAAATCTGCCGCACCAACTTGCATCGCTTGAACAGCCTGCGTGATCGTTCCATATGCGGTGATCATGATTACCGCGACGTCGATCTCTCGCTTTTGCATGGTGGTCATCAACTCAAGGCCCGACATCTGCGGCATCTGTTGATCGGTTATGACGAGGTCAAATTCCTCCTGCTCAAGCTGCTCAAGAGCAGCAAGTCCGTTGTTGACAACCACGAGGTGATAATCACCTCGACCGAGACATGCTCGGATTGCCTGTTGCATATGGGGATCGTCATCGGCAACCAAGATACGTGCACGCGCGCTCGAAGGCCCCCGTTCCTCGATCTTACTCTGTTCAGCCTCATTCACGTTCATAGCTATACTCCTACCGACACACGAGGGCCCTTGCGGGGCAAGACGATGGTAAACTCAGCATGCGGGGTATTGCGAGCGCTTACGCTTCCGCCATGACTCTCGACAATGCGTCGCACGATCGACAATCCAAGGCCTGTCCCGTCTCGACGCCCCGAGGCAAAAGGAGTGAACAGCCTTCCGAGGAGTTCCTCCGGAATCCCTGGACCATCATCTGACAGTGTAATTACAATTACGTCTGAATCCGTTGAATCGCCCACCTCAATGCGGACAGCACCAGCAAAGGAGATCGCCTGTAGTGAGTTCGTGATAATGTTGTACAGACTCTGCCGTATTCCCTGATCATCACCGATGATGAATGGATTTCCGCCCAGTGAGATTTCAAAAGAGGTCTGCGGACTGTAGAGGCTCGAAAAATGCTGGTACAACTCCTGGATCACCGAGTGCACATTCATCGGCGCGCACGAGAGCTGCTTATTCTTCGCAAAGTGAAGAACGTTTGAAACCACGCTATCTAAACTCTTAATCCCTCGCTCAATCTGCTCAACAAGGTCAACCGAGTCCGGGCGGTCCTTTAGATCCGCTTTGAGCATAGAAACAAAGAGCGAGATTGCTCCTAGAGGATTGCGAATCTCATGCGCAAGTCCTGCTGCCGTCTCGCCCAACATTGCCAGACGCTCGGCTCGCTTGACCTCTTCATCCTTTTGCCGAAGCTGCATGCGAAGGTCATCCACCTCCTGTAGCAATTCGGCGTGTTGCGCCTCCAGCTTTAAACTGTGCTCGTTAAATTTCTCTAAAGCCTGCATCAAGCCTGACGGCAGCGCAGCAGATTCATTCGGGTTGTTTTTCGTCAATAGTATCTCTGTCATGGTTTCTGTCCCTGCATACCGTGATTCCACTCCGCCTGCTCAAGCGCTGCCTGCATCAAGATGAGCCATCCGTCAGATGGGGGATAACGCTTCTCAGCTTTTTCAACGACAGCGCGAGCCTCAGCGATGTTGTCTGCTTTAAGAGCTACGGTGGCTAACCCGTAGTCTCCCCAGCTATCGAGAAACCCCTCGCTGTAGTTGCTCTTTCCACGCTCTATCCAGAACCGAGCACGGTCGCCCTGCTCACTCTGGAGCGAAATAACTGCCAATAAGCGCACTGCTGAAGCAGCTCGTAGATGATCGGTTGGAATCGCCTTGAATGCACGCTCTGCCTCTGCGAGTTTCCCGAGCTTGAGCTGTACTGTTCCCAATGAGAATGCCACGTCCGGACGATCTGATGGGGCTGCATCTGCGAAAGCCTCCAGCAGCTTCTCCTCTGCGGACGCATAGGCACCAAGTCGTAGTAGGCTCTGACCAAGGAGTAGTAGTGCCCTACCCCGCAAAGGAGCTTTCTCGACAATGTAGCCGGCCGCTTTTTCGGCAAAAAGGGCAGCCTCTTGGTATCTCTCCTCCTGGTGCTCAATGGCCGCGCGCGACAGTGTCAGTCGTGCTCGATCGTCATCACTCAGGCCCTGTTTGCGAAGGACTGTATCAAAAAGTGCCGACGCCTGCTTCGTCAAGCCTAACGCCCAGGCACTCTTTGCCGCAGAAACGTAGGTATCTTGGTCAAGCTGACGACTGGGCAAAAGTTCGTATACAGCAAGAGCCTTGAAGTAATCCCCCTCCGCTGCGAGCCTCTGCACATCAACTGGATGCTGCGCATCAGCTACCCGCGCGGTGAGAAGCGTGAGGACAAGCAGGGAATATGCTCCCATTCGTCTCATCAACTGCGGATATGGCACATAGTCAGTAGGTTTCATAACGCTCTCACTCGTCAAGAACTACATGGCTCCATCGTCATGCGTAATTATCACTTCAATCTTTGACTCAAGCCCTTTCTTTTTAATCTTCTCCACCAGTGTGGTTCGATTCAAACCCAACAATTTTGCGGCGGCCTTCTTATTGCCGCCGGTCTGCGACAAGGCAGTGGAGATAAGTTTATTTTCGTAGTCATCGACAAGGGAGTTAAAATCGATTCCTGCTGCGGGAAGATTCGAATCGAACGCAGGTAGTGCCGGCATCCGAAGGCCCGTCTGGAGATAGTCCGGTAGCTGCGAGGCTGAAATCTCATCAGCCTCACTTAAGATCGCTGTTCGCTCAACAAAATTCTCAAGCTCACGAATATTCCCCGGCCACTGGTATGACGAAAGAAGCTGCACAGCTTCCTCTGAGAAGAATAGCTCAGGGCGATTAAGCTCAGCGGCTTGCCGAGTAAGGAAGTGGCGAGCAAGAAGCTCTACATCGCCATTCCGATCCCGAAGTGGCGGCAGAGTTATCGGTACTACTTGAAGGCGGTAGTAGAGATCCTCACGGAATCGTCCCGCTTTAACCTCTTCAGCGAGATCTTTATTCGTGGCTGCGATAACCCGTACGTCAACATCAATTGAGCGCGTTGAGCCGACCGGATCGACCTTTCGCTCTTGAAGAACCCGCAGTAACTTGACCTGTAACTTCGGACTCATCTCACCGATTTCGTCGAGAAAGATCGTGCCATTATCCGCCAACTGAAAGCGCCCGATGCGAGAGCTTACAGCACCAGTGAAAGCACCCTTCTCGTGCCCAAACAACTCGCTCTCAAGAATATCCTCAGGGATTGCGCCGCAATTAACCGGCACGAGCTTTCCCGTACGACCGCTTAATGAGTGGATCGCCTTCGCGATTAACTCCTTCCCAGTTCCACTCTCTCCGAGGACGAGCACTGTAGAACGAGTGCGAGCAACCTTTTCCACAACACCTAGTGTCTTGTGCATCTCAGGGCAACCTGTCAGAATTCCCTGTAAGGGGCTCTTCGCTGAGGGCATGCGGAGCCCAAGCGATTGCGCGAGATTTTGAGTTGGAACGGATTGATGCGTTTCGATCGGCGCTTGATGCGTCATGAGAACCTTCCTTGTTCACCCTCCTGCTCTTCTGCCATTACGGGCAGAGTTGCAGTCCTGACTAAAACCTTCCTTGAAACCGCCCATCCAAATCCTTTGGAGAGACGGCTGTCATTTCGCTGTCACCGAGGTGGCAAACTTTGTACCACTCGTCAGCTTCAATGTTAGATTCTTGACTGTCAGGAAGGGCTTCAACCTTTTTCAATAAAAACCCCAATAAAAACCAAGAGGTTGCGAGAGGCCGTCAAAGTTTCTACTCAGAGGCGCCAAAACGCATGTCCCAGAATTTCACCAAATCTGTCAAAAATATGTTCAGTTTTGTGCACTGCGTACCGATTACTTTGCGCACTTTGATTGCCCCCTTCCCCTCAACGCGATCGCACCGAGCACGTGAACCTACTCGAGCATGAAACTGTTCCGCCGTGATATCACTCAACATCGCAGAAGGCACCGGCAACCTCAGACATGCAGGTAAACAGCGCTACACCTCGAACGCGCACAACAGTATTTACGGGGACGCTCACGTACACGTGCACGTGCACGCTGAAAGAGGTTGGGTTAATTTACGATCGTTGTGGTATCGGCCATAAGGAGGCCGCGCAATGCGAGACCGAGCGATAAACGAAACGATTCACCACGTGACTCGATGTGACCACACGATGCTTGGATCACGGTTTTGTAGCAGCACTGCTTTTCACTAAACTCAAGACCGGCGTGGAAGAGAACAGCTTGACGCGCCTCGAACTGCATCAACATCTGTTCGACTGTCGGGAGCCATAAAAACGTCGAGCGCAGTTCATCGACCGACATCCCCTGTGGGTCAACCAGAATCGCCACCGAGGTTTTTCCCTCTCGATCCACTACCTCGTCACCTACCTCGGGATTCCAGTACAACCCTGCACTCTCTAAATCGTGAGCTAGGAAGATGAAGCGTTCGGGGCCAGGGGCTTGTTTGAGCATGCAAAACCTTTTGAATACCCTCACTAGTCGAATCGGCGGGTCCTGAAGGAACTTTAGAAAAGGACTCCTTTCGGCCTACTAATACTATGGATGCTCGATCCCTCGTTGCAGACTCTGCCAACCCGTCGAATCGGATACTAAAACTCTTTTAGAATCGTTTTTTAGTAGTTACCCCTAACGGCCAAGCACGAGCGGACATAACCCCCTGATGTCAGGAGTCCGCTATAATCTGAATAAGCAGATACGCGAGCCCGCCTAAACAAGCTAGCAGGAGCGCCAACTTAAAACAGAGAACAATAAAGATGCCAATACCAAAGCCGATCAAGGCCCCCTGTTCCCCATGAGCCCGTAGGTACTCCCGGGCCAGGGTCATACGCTCCTGAAAGAACTCCTGCCACTCTTGTTTCGACTTTGAGCGAATCGAGGCGACCAATGAATCGACAAACGGCACCATACACGTCCTTAAAACGACAGAGGCTGAATGCTTCCCAAGATGAACTCGGCTGAGTATAGTGCTGCAGGGCAACAGGTGTTGCCGAAGCCACGACAACCATACTTTAGATGAGTCATATGAAAAAGATAATCCTTCCAATTGCCGCTCTCTTTTTGTCGATTCCATCGGCTCATGCTGCAGATGTGAAGGCTGGTCAAGCTCTCTTCGCCCAACGGTGTGCGATGTGCCACGGGGAAAAAGGCGCTGGTGACGGTGCTCTTGCCGCGACTATGCCCGAGGGACAGAAGCCTCGCAATTTGATGGAAGGCGGAAACAAGTATGCAACCGACGATGCTAAGCTCAAAGAACTCCTCCAAAAGGGTGGCGCGGCAGTAGGGCTCAGCGTACTGATGCCTGCACAGTCGGACCTCAACGACTCACAGCTTACAGACCTCGTTGCGTTCGTTAACTCTCTGAAGAAGTAAGGGACGAGAGACAACGCTACCGTGACTAAAAGTTCGACAGAGAGCACATCGTACGCTGCCCTAGGAGCCTCATCAGCCAAGGCAGGCGTACTCAATGTATTAGGCGAAGGCACGACCGCCCGCTACTTTGCCACTCCGGGACCCGACCCTGCCGGAGATCCGAACTATGCATATTTTCTTCACGCGGATGGAGCAGGAACGAAGAGTATCGTTGCATACCTCCTGTTCCGAGAGACAGGCAATCCTCATTGGTTCCGTTCGCTCGCAGTCGATAGCCTCGTAATGAACCTCGATGATGTTGCGTGCGCAGGAGGCCTCGACGGGCTCGTGCTCAGTAATACCATCGGACGCAACCGACACCTCATCCCTGATGAAGCTGTCTCTGCTATTATTCGCGGATATCGAGAGACTGCTGACCTCCTTGCACAGCACGGGATCGAAATTACGCTCAGTGGGGGCGAAACCGCAGATGTGGGAGACCTCGTTCGCACCGTGATCGTCGACTCAACCCTCAGTGCGCGGGTCCCTCGAAGCAACTTAGTCGATGCCTATCGGGTCATTCCCGGAGACCTCATCATCGGCTTTAGCGCAACTGGCCAATCCACCCTCGAATCCGCACCGAACTCGGGTATCGGTAGCAACGGTCTCACCCTTGCCCGCAACACGCTCCTCTCATCCTACCACACCATGAAGTACCCGGAGGTCACGGATCCATCGATACCGCGCGATGTCGCATATCGGGGTCGATACAAAGTGACCGACCTGCTCGACTCTGTCGGGATGACCGCTGGCGAGGCGCTGCTCAGCCCAACGCGAACGTATTCGCCCCTCATCAGGGAGATCCTACGTGAATGCGACTCCGGGATTCACTCTCTCATTCACTGCACAGGCGGCGGACAAACGAAGATTAAGCGATTCGGAAAGAACGTTCGTTTTGAGAAGGAAGAGCTCTTTCCAACACCTCCCCTCTTCTCAGTCATTCAGGAGTGCGGCCAGATCCCGTGGGCGGAGATGTATGCCGTATTTAACATGGGACACCGAATCGAAGCCTGCGTTGATCCAGCAGTTGCGGACCAGATTATTGCGGCATCCCAGCAATTTGGGATTGCAGCCAAGGTTATCGGACGGGTAACCTTTAAGGATGGCGAGAACGAGGTGGTCATCGCGTCACCGCACGGAAGCTTCGTGTACTGACGCATGCCAGCGACGTCGAGACCGCCAGCTACAACATAGGCGACAGACTGTTACAACAAGATGACCTCTAGCCACTATCAAAATGTGATCGACGCACAAAATCTCGCAGACAGCTTCTGGCGCAGAGCAGCTGCCGATCCCGGGGGGGCACTCTACCGCTATGCGGTTGCATCAAGCGCGCAGGCCACTCGAGTATGGCGTGATGAAACCTACAGCACAGCAGCAGCGAAGATCGGTCGCCTTGCCCGCTATCTCGCCTCGATCGGAGTATCGGAAGGCACGCCTGTTGCAATCCTCTCAAACTCACGACCGGAATGGATGCTTGCCGACATGGCGATCCAAACGCTCGGTGGGATAACGGTTAGTATTTACCAGAGCCTTCCTGCCACGGAAGCAGGGTTCATACTCTACGATTCGGGCGCATCGATACTCTTTGTAGAGAATGAAGAACAGGCCCAAAAAGTGGCGTGGCTTCAAAACAACATGTGTCCGATCCCTCAACGCGAGTCGACTCCTGCGAGCGAGGAACGAATCGCAATTACGAAGGTGCTCAGCTTCGAGGTCGTTACATCGATTTCTGACGTTGTAGCCGTGCGCACGATTACAGAAGATGCCTCACTCCCGCATACACCGCCGCCTATTCCTGCCACCCTGACGCGGGATTCAGTGGCGTCGTATGTGTACACCTCTGGAACAACCGGACCGCCGAAAGGGGTCATTCAAACTCACGGCAATCACCTGGCAAACGTTGCTCAGGCCGCGGAGAGCGGAGTCTTCGCAGTGGGTGGGTCAATGTTCCTCTACCTCCCACTGGCTCATTCATTTGCTCGCCTCGTGTACTACGTCGGATTTTTAACCTCCACTTCCCTTATCCTACCTGCAGTCACCGATCACCAATCATCAAAACTCGACCTCTCTTCAATTGCTCGAGACATCCGAGAGGGAAGCGCAACCGTCTTACCATCTGTTCCGAGACTCTTTGAAAAGATGGTAAGTGGCGTCAAGACGCTCGCCGCCGGACCTGGAGTAAAAGGTAAGGTCCTACGACTCTGCATTCGAAACGCGCAGAAAGTACAAGCAGCCCGGGAGAAGCAGAGACCGGTTAGCCTTTGGGATCAGATAGTTTTTAATGGACTGGTGGGTGTTCGAAGAAAGATCCGCGAGCAGCTCTTTGGCCCCGGATTCCACCACGGAATCTCGGGCGGCGCAAAGCTCGACCCAGAGGTGAATAGGTTCTTTAATGCTCTGGAGATCCTGATCTGCGAGGGGTACGGACTCACAGAGACCTGCGTTGCAACTCATGTCAATCTCCCTACCTACTACAAGATCGGAAGTGTCGGGCCTGCATTTAAAGGTATTGAGGTCCAGATAGCTGCTTCTGACGGAGAGATATCAGTACGAGGCCCAAATATCGCAAAAGGATACCTACACCGCCCGCAAGCGACCCACGAAGCCTGGAGCGATGATGGATGGTTTCACACAGGTGACGTTGGGCGAGTTGATGAAGATGGATTTCTCTACATCACTGATCGCAAAAAGGAGCTGCTCATCACCGCCGGGGGAAAGAAGATCGCCCCAACCGCTCTCGAGGGGATGTACAAACGGAATTCGTATATCTCTCACGCATTTCTGGTCGGCGATGGTAAACCCTACTGCAGTATTCTTGTTACCCTGAACGAAGCAGAGCTCCGCACCCTCCTGCTTGCTCGGGGCATATCAGTCGCGCCAGGCATGAAGTTATCGCAAGTGACAGAGGTCCAGGCGATGGTAGAGCAAGCCACCGACCGAATAAATCAAGAGCTCGCAAGCTACGAAACTATCAAGAGGGTCGCCATACTTGATGAGGATTTTACCATTGAAAACGGGCTTCTCACCCCAACGATGAAGATGAAGCGCCGACTGATCGCCGAAAAGTATCGAGTTACTATAGAATCACTATACGTCTAAGAAGCTCTCCTTGATCCGAGGCCTCACTTCAGATAGCGTCTCTGTCATGCGCCTCCTTTCACGCTTGTTCGACCCAACTGTGGTCATCAGCGGATCCCACACCCCGCAATGGAACGAGGCGCTGGGCCCAGCGTCAACGGTATGGTCTGGCGTGCGTGGCGTGCATCGAGTAATCGTCGATCCCGCGGCATCCGGAGATTTTCTCACTGGCAGGACGAATGCCAAGCGCTTCATCGTGATTCCCCTTCTTGAGAAACACGCGAAGCTCTGCCCCCGGCAATGCCGGACAGCCACCCCCTCTTTAACCGCGATCGAGTTCTTTGAGAACAAGCTCCGTTTCGCTCAATACTCGCGCAGACACGGTCTTCTCGATTACACACCTGTGGTGTTTGATCGCGAATGTGAGGTGATCTACCCCTGCGTAATAAAGAGAACAGATCTAAACGGCTCCGTCGGTGTGCGAGTCATTCAATCGTCAGAGCAATTACGGGTGGTCGAGCACGAAGAACCTTGGAGAGGCGAGCAGCACATCCTGCAGGAGTATGTCGCGGCTCCCCTTGAATATACGGCGCACCTGTTTGTCAAAAACGGTTCGGTGCTCTGGAACGCCGTATATTCGTACCAATCAACTCAGCTATCGGTGCGAAGAGTAGGATCCCCCTTTACGCGGGCACGGCTTGGGGCGCAGGAGATTCAGATCATCGAACAATTTCTGAAGCCTGTCTCTTATACTGGCCCATGCAACGTGGACTACATCCTTCGAGAGGATGGAAGGCTGGCGATCCTTGAGATCAACCCTCGTCTTGGAGGCTCATTAATGCGCGCAGACAATCTCTCCGATTTGACCATGTTGGTGCAACACATCGTTGATCATGCGGCAGTTAGGCCTCAGTAGCAAGGCGAGACTCTCAGGCCGGTCAGAGTAGACCCGCGCTATGTATCCGGATGTGAGAATCCTACCAATACTTCTCAACGTGCAGGTTTCCAGGTGACTTCTTGGAATGAACGGTAAACCCGCGCTCAGTGAGGTGCTTCTCCATATCCTCTATCATCGCTGGGTTACCGCAGAGAAACACTGAATCCCGATTCGGATCTGGGGAGATCTCTCCATCCTCAAATAACCTCTGAATACGCCCCTTCCGCCCAGTAAAGTCATCTCCTGCTCGACTGGCGATCGGCAGATACTCAAAGCTTCGCCCACCACCCGTGTACGACGCCAATTCATCAGCGTACGCAAAATCGCTCGGATATCGCACACCATGAATGACCGAGATACTCCGACCCTGGCTCCATGTAGCAGGGGTACGAACCATCGACATAAACGGCGCAAGACCGGTGCCCGTTGAGACAAGAACAAGATTCCGATCGGTTGAAACCCCGTCTAGGGTAAATGTTCCCGTAACCTTCGGCTGAGAAAACAAACGATCTCCGGGCTGCAACGCAGCCAACCGTGGAGTTAGGGAGCCATCAGGAACCACGGCTACGTAAAACTCCAGATAGTCCTTCTGGGTTGGGGAAGAGCCTATAGAGTAGGCGCGTTTAATGAGCTTCTCCGGAGTAGGTACCTCCGACTCATCTTTAGAGCCCACGACCCGCCCAGCGGAGCCCGGAAGCCCCAGCGCCACATACTGACCAGGAAGGAAATCGGGCACACCAGCATCGGGCTTTACCTGAAGAATCAGGAGATCCGGTGTAACTTCTATTCGACCGACAAGAGTTGAATTTAACATGGGGGAAATATACCCTCGCCGGGGGAAAAAATGAACCCGGCAGCGGCGGTTTTTCCGAAGGCTTGACTGCAGGGAGAAAAATCCCCATAAAACACCGAACCAACGGTGTTTCGCCTAGGTCTGATGCGTATGGATATAGTCCTCGTCGAACCCCAAATTCCTCAAAATACGGGCTCAATCGCTCGTACATGTGCTGCAACGGATACCCCACTCCACCTGGTGGGGCCTCTCGGTTTTGATATCTCTGAGAAAGCTGTTCGCCGAGCCGGGCTCGACTACTGGCCCCATGTGAAGCTTTCCCGGCACGGCACCTGGGAAAATTACGTTGAGAGCCGCCACCCCCCAAAGGTCTGGCTCTTCTCCAAATTCGGGGAGCGCCTCTACACCACAGCTGAGTTTGGACCTGATGATGCGCTCGTCTTTGGAAGTGAAACAAAGGGTCTAGGCTCGGAATTCCTCGGCCGCTTCGCAGCGGACCAGATCCTAAAGATACCAATCGTTACAGATCATGTCAGAAGCCTCAATCTGAGCAATGCCGTTTCGATTGCTCTGTATGAGGCGCGGCGTCAGCTTCAGCTGGATCGGTGACGATTTTTTCTTGAGTAAGCCCCACGTCGATCCGTACAATCTCGAAACAAGCTCTGAATCAACTTCTGATTCGTGGGAGCCTGATAGGATATGACGTGGACCAAGGACTCCCAACAAATAGCAACCAACGCGGCGCCGCTCAACTCCCCGAAGCGGTAGAACTGTGGCAAGCCTTTGAAGCCACCCGCACTTCTTCGAACGCAGCCATCACGCAATCCCTCCTGGAAGATCTCACCCGTTGCACACGGAGGGCGAACGATGCTGAGCAACGGGGAGACTTTGCAGCAGCCGTTCTCGCGCGCAGTGAACAGGTTGCCTTCGCCGCACGCGCTGTGTCACAAGGAGATCCACTTTTGGTGCAAGCAGAGATTCAACTGGGGCGCGCGCTCCTAAAGAATAATCAGAACGACCTCGGGTTAGAGATGCTTGCCAAGACCCTGGAGACTGCAAAGAATGTTCCTCAGCAGGGACATGATCTGCTACACCGTGTTGCCATGGCCGCGCACAGAGAAGTGCTGGACGTGCACCTGCAAAAGAGAGATCTGCCCGCCCTTCTCGACGCGCTTTCAGAGGCTGCGGCATACACCGCCCAACACACTCCTCCAGCGAGTGCCGAGAGTATTGAGCTTGCATTCGAACGGGTACTCGCCCTTGAAGCACTACGGGCCCTCAGCGAGGATCCGAGTGCGATGCCGAGAGCCCAGATTAACCGGGCAATCCTCGACACTCGGGCACTGCTGCTCTCTGAGAAGTGTGGAGCTACCAGTCACCGCCGATCCGAGCTTATGTATACACTTGGGCTCAAGCTTTTTAATGCCTGCGCATGGGATGATGCTTCGGATACTCTCCTTCGGAGCCTCTCCTTGATGAGCGACCCACGTCAGCAATCGTCGGCCCTTTTGATGCTTGCGCAGATGGCGGTCTATCAAGCAAGAGATACCGAGGCTGCGCACTATCTGGCTATCCTCGACAGACGATCCTTGTGTCACGATCCCGGAAACGAGCTCCTGCTTGATCAGATCCGACTTTTTATCTCCCCCACTAATTCCCCGAATGTCCCCACTGGCGGACTCCCGTCTGATTCTCCCCACCTTCGCTGCATTAAGGATCATCTCGTTCGCGGATACCGTTTACTTATGGATCATCACCTCCTGGCTGCACAGGGAACTCTCGAGGGGGCGGGCGCTCTTATTTCACACCAATACCACTCGGGTCACGTGCTATGGGCAACCAATCACCTCCTCCTCTGCAAGGTGTTTACAGAGCGCGCGAATGAAATGCAGGCTCGCTCATCGTACAACGAGCAGGATTGGAGAGACCTTCTCCGCGCCGCTCGGTCGCACGCAATGAGATCGTATCGCATACAGGAGTCGCTTGATGGTGCTACCGTTGAAAAACGCCGCGCGCTCACGTTTGCACTCTCCCTGAGCGAGGCCCTTGAAGACACGGCTCAAGAATCAGAGATTCGTGCCCTTTTGAGGAACCTATAAGCGCTCACTAGCCCGCATTACACCCGCTGCCCAGGCGATTTTCGGTTTAAAACGGACCCAAGAGGTGTTTGCTTTCAGTAGGTTACCCGACCGTACTGCTCTACGCCTAAAGTATGCGCGAATTCATTGAGCAATCGCCCCGATGTGTCGACTCCCTAGTTGAATCTGGAGCCTCGAGCAACAAGGGAGTGGAGATACGCATGCGAACATCGCCTTTCGAAGAAGAGCGACTATCGCGCTTGCAAGCGCTTACTAATCTAGATCCTGCCACAGATTCGATGTTTGCATCAATCGCGCAGCTTGCGGCCCAAGCTGCCTCAAAGCCTGCGGCATTTATCTCGTTTCTAGAGAGTGACTGTCAACTCATTCGAGCGCATCACGGAATAACTATCCGGGATATATCCCGAGAGCGCTCCGTGTGCGCCGAGGCTATCCTTGGACAGACCCCGCTGATTATCGAGGATTTATCTCTTCACCCAAGATACCATCACTGTGCCCTCTTTCATGAACCACACTGCGTGCGGTTTTACGCCGCGTTTCCGCTTATGACCAAGGAGCACCTTGTACTCGGAACCCTGTGTGTGGTCGACACCAAGCCTGGCTCTCTCTCTGACGAGCAACGCTCATTTCTTGAGCAATTGGCCCTGCACGTAGTTTCTCACGTTGAACTCCAAAACAAACTGTCGGCTGTGGAAAGAACAATCGCCTCGCTTGAAGACAGCGAGCAACGATTTCGACGAATCGCCGACGCCTCTCCTGTTCTGCTGTGGATCGCCGACGAAGCCGGCAACCGGACCCTTTCTAATAAGGCGTGGTGCGACTTCACGGGACTTTCCGAGGAAGAGAGCTTGGCTGAGAGTTGGCGTCGAGCACTACATCCAGACGATCGAGAGGTGTACCTCGCCAAGCGCATAAGGTGCGCGAAGGCTCGCACGGGGTTCCAACACGAGTTTCGTCTTCGTCACGTGAGTGGCTCGTATCGGTGGGTTATGGAGCAGGCGATCCCACTCTTTGCCTCGAATGGCAATCTCGAAGCGTACGTCTCCTCATGCGTCGACCTGAGTCTGCGAAACTCCGACGAACTGCAATACCAACACAACGAGGCGCGATTTCGCGCAGTGAGTGAGGCCGCTCCTCTCGGTATCGTTGTCACCGACTCAAGCGGCCACTGCATCTACTCGAATCATCAGTTTCAACACATCTCAGGTCTGAGCGCCGGGGAAAGTCTCGGCACTGGATGGCTACGAACCGTACACCCAGAGGATCGCGGGCGTATACACTCAGCGTG
>JBIJBZ010000119.1:0-10399 GCA_044344945.1 Bdellovibrionota bacterium
GATGCCACGCTCAACATCCCGTGAGGTCCTTGAGCATCGCCCTGATGGTCGCGGCAAAAAGAAGGACGGACTCGACGCCACGCAATCGAATGCGACTATTCACAAAAAGTTCGCCGCACTGCGGAGAATCTACCGCATGCTGATCGCCAGCAACCTCGGCGTTGTTGAGAATCCCTTTGAGGCCGATAAGGTTCCGCCTCCGCCCAAGGATGCCGGACGAAAGCGTCCCACGCAGATGGTCGAGTTCGAACGGGTTATGGAGATCCTTTCGATGCCGGACCTGAAAACCGAGAAAGGGCGACGCGATGGAGCGATCCTAGCACTGTTGTTCGGTGCGGGACTTCGACGGAGCGAGGTAGTATCGTTGCGCATCGGTGACGTGCGCCGAACCAGCTCAGGTACCACCTACCTCTACCTCCGACACACAAAAGCAAAGCGTGATGCGGAGCAAGCTGTGCCCGATTGGGCAGCGCGCGCACTTGAGGAGGTTATTACGGACCGCAGAGCACAGAAAGCCTCCGACGGCGATCACCTTTTTGTTGGTTTTAGTGGTCAAGCCGGAAAGACAGCAACAAATAAGCCGATGTCCGATACCGGTCTATACCTGCTCTTTAAGCAGTACTGCATCGCTGCTGGCGCGGGTGCGTATGTGACGCCACACTCTGCGCGAGCTACCGCGATTACAAAGCTCCTTGCGGATGGAATTCCACACCGTGAGGTGCAGGAGTTCTCTCGCCACGCTAGTATTCAGATGGTGGAGTGGTATGACAAACGCCGCTTTGATGTTGAGCAGAGCCCGGCCAAAGGCTTGTCCTACGAGAAACGGCGGCGTTAAATGTTGATACTGCTAAAACGCCGCACGGATCTTTCCTCCGTCGACCACCATCGTGGAGCCGGTTATGTAGCTGGCCCGTTCTGAGAGTAGAAATGCTGCAGCTGCGCCGAACTCTGTAGGCGTCCCGTAGCGTCCAAGTGGGATAGTACTCTCCTGGCGTATCCGATAGCTCTCCGCGGACTCATTTAAGCGCTGGGCTGCTATCTGGTCCAAGCTCTGCACCCGGTCGGTGTCGATCCGACCCGGAATGAGGTTGTTAACCCGAATACCAAACTGCGCGAGCTCGTTAGCGAGGCTCTTCACGAGGTTCGCCACTCCGGCGCGAAGTACGTTTGAGAGGATGAGACCATCGATGGGTTCGCGAATTGAACTTGAGGTGACCGTAAGGATCGAGCCACCCCCTGCTCTCTTCATCTCTGGGAGTACCCCACGAATCATTCGCACTGCGCTCATGAGCGTAAGTTGAAAGGCGCTCTCCCAGTCGGTGTCGGAAAATGATTCAAAGCCACCGGCAGGAGGCCCACCTGCGTTCACCACGAGACCATCAATTCGCCCAAAGTCGCGCAGCGACGCCGAGATCCACTCTGAGATCGACGCTGGATTCGTGGCATCCAACACGTACCCCCGAGCCTCGACATCGTAGCCTTCTCCCAGCGACTCTGCCGCAGCCTCAATCTCCGCTTCGGTGCGACTACCGAGCGATACCATCGCTCCCTCTTTCGCCAGGGCCTCTGCGACCCCATAGCCGAGCCCCTTGCTTGAGGCAGCTACCAGAAACACTGTATCCTTTAGTTCCAAATCCATGGCATCTCTCCGTGCCGCTACTCTAGCCCTGCTCGGTACCTCCCGCCAGATAGAGAGCGCGTCAGAGGACCCAGAGGGCGAGCAGATTCGCCCATTTGAAGGCCCCTTTGCCTTGATGTGACCTTGGTGGTACCCTGCAGGGGGTTCAGGAGCCGCCCTGGTGCCTATAACACGACGCGGATCTCAAGTGGTGTACTCGGTGTGCGGCGACTGTCGTACTCCCTAATATTACAAATATAACTAGCGTGTTATAAACGCCAGGAAAGTACGGGGATAGCCCCCAAGAGAGTGCGGTCGATATGCATTTAAACACGATGCGCCGGGTTGATTATTGGGTCGGCGTTCCAGCCTGTTTCATCCTCTCGTTCTTCAGCTCCATCGTCACCTTCTTTTTCCAATCGTCTCGTCGCCCAGCGAGCCCAAGGAGGGTTCTCTTTATAGAGCTTAGCGAGATGGGGAGTGCTGTCTTGGCGTACCCCTCACTGCAGCGCACGGCGAAGCTCTTTCCGGGCGTGGAACGGTACTTTCTGATTTTCAAGAAGAATCGGGAGAGTTGTGATATCCTTGGGGTGATCCCTCACGAAAATGTGCTGGTAATCGACGAGCGTTCGCTCGTTACCTTCCTCACGAGCACCATTTCGGTCATCTTCAAGATCTGGCGCTTGAAGATCGATGCAACGATCGACCTTGAGCTCTTTAGTCGATGTACGGCGCTGCTGACCCTCTTCTCTCGCGCTCCAATCCGGGTTGGATTTGATCGTGGGACTTCTGAAGGCTTGTATCGTGGGAAATTTCTTACCCACCCGGTTGTCTACAATCCGCATACTCACATCGCGCTTAACTTTCTCGCGCTTGTCGAGTCGCTCGTTTCAGATCCCCAAAAGATTCCGGTAGTCAAAGCCGACCTCTCACAACACCTCATTCCGCTCCCCTTAATTGAAAACACCGAGGCAGAGAAGCGCACCATACGGGGTGCCTTGGCAGCCGCGTCGAAGGCTATTCCTAATGCGAAGTTTATCGTATTCAATCCGGACCCCGGCGATGCGCTTCCACTTCGTGGCTGGCCCGTTGATCGGTACGTATCAGTAGCGAGAGAGCTGCTTGAAGAGGATCCAAACCACGTAATCGTGGTAATGGGATTGAAGCGCTCAAAGCCGTACGCGGATCGATTGATTCACGAGCTTGGAGCTTCACGGTGCATCGATTTCACTAACAAGACGGCTAACCTGCGCGAGGTATTGGCGCTTCTCAACGCGAGTGCGCTGCTCGTTACGAACGACTCAGGGCCAGCTCATATGGCATCTCTTACGTCGGTGCCCACGATCGTTCTGTACGGACCCGAGACTCCTGCGCTCTATGGGCCGCTCTCAGAGCGGGCGGTGAGCCTATTTGCGAAATACTCGTGTAGCCCATGTCTCTCAGCGATGAATCACCGTGAGAGCCAATGTTCTGAGAATCTGTGTATGCAGGCCATCACCGTTGATGAGGTGGTGAGAACCGCACGAGCGTTGCTTGCTCGGGGCGGAAAGCTCGTTGTATACAATCAGAGGGCCGCGTAAATGAGTAGTCAGTCCACCGCTCCGTCGAAACTGCTCGGTTTCGTGTTGAAATTGGCTGCGGTCTTCTTTGTTATCAAGGTAATGCTCGCCTACCGAGTGGAGCTTCTCCCCGAAGAGGCCTACTACTGGAACTATTCAGTTCACCTGGCCCCCGGCTACCTCGATCACCCCCCGCTTAGCGCATGGTGTATTGCATTCGGAAATTGGCTTCTCGGGACAAATGAACTCGGCACCCGCTTTGCGACGATGGTGTTTGGGCTTGTAACAACCTGGCTTATCTACCTCCTCACCCTCCGTGTCTATGGCGAACGCGCTGCCGTTGTTTCGATCGCTTTTTCGACCTTCCTTCCGTTCTTCATCGGAAACGGCCTGTACGCATCTCCGGATGCCCCGGTGGGAGTGTGTTGGGCCGGGGCGTTAGTTTTGCTGGTTGGGATCTTCAGTCGAGGCGAAGAGCGGCCGCGTCTGAAGGATTGGGCGCTACTCGGAGTCGTGTTTGGGCTAGGGCTGCTTTCTAAATACACGATCGCGCTCCTCGGTATCTCAATCGCCTCGCTGTGTATCTTGCGGAGGGAGCTGCGGGTATGGTTTGTCCGTCCGCATGCCTACTTCGCAGCATTTCTCGCGGTGCTTGTTTTCTCGCCGGTCTTGTACTGGAATGCGACGCATGAGTGGGCATCGCTTGCGTTTCAAAGCACTCGCCGACTCCAGGAGCCCTTTCGCTTCTCACTGCACCAGTATCTCTCGTACTTTTTGGTGCTCGCTACTCCTGTCGCGGTCTACGCCCTGTATCGAGGGTTCGGCAATCGGAGCAAGCACTCGCTTGGGGAGTTGCTGTGTTGGTTTTCATTCGTCGTTCCGAACCTGGTGTTCTGCCTATTTACACTCTCTCACCCAGCCCGATTTAATTGGCCGGGGCTTATGCTGATCTCCCTCGTTCCAATCGTGGCCAACGGCTTCGCTCAAGCGCTACCTGACCCTAGCCCTGGCGCGAGACGATTGATTAGCGCTTGGAAAATCGCTCTGGTCGTGTCAATTGTCGGGTTTTTCGGCTTTTGGGTATACCTGGGTTTCGGAATCCCAGGGCTACCATATGGTCGCTCGATGACGAAATTAATCGGATGGCAGTCGCTCGCTCAGGAAGTTTCGCGGCGGGCGGCGGAGGAATCGAGGACTACTGCAGGACGTGTTGTGGTTGTCGGAATGGACAAGCACTACACCGCAGCCGAATTAAATTTTTACCTTCATAAATTGGCGGGACAGAACGGTACCGTTTCAATGCCCCCTGTTGTTGGTCGCACGATCTTCGGTTTGAGCAGTTTAATGTTTGACTATTGGTCGGGCGATGTGCGGATTCGCGCGGACGACACCCTCCTGCTTGTTGCACGCTCCGCCCAGGACCTTGAGATGCCAGCAGTCACGAGCCAAGTAACTACCCTATCCCCGGTCGTTGAGTACCGAGCGGTCACCCATGGAAAGCCATCTGGTCGGTACTTCATCCGGATTGGTCGGGGGTATAACCCAACTCGTTAAGGGCTTGAGAGCTCTCCAACGTAAATCTCGTGTTGTGGAATCCTTCATCCCTCGGCGATACTCCTAAGAGTGGTGCGCGGCACCGTATATGCCGCAACAATGCCCTCAAAGGACTCTCCATGGATAGACGAACATTTTTGCGCGGCCTCGCCTGCTCATCTCTCGGGCTTGCTGGGTGCGGCTACTTTCGCATTGACCCGATGCACGTACTGATTCGCAGCGACACGATCCTCTCCCTCGATGAGGAGGCTGCGATCCTCAAGAAGGCCAAGGTGTCCAGGACTACCGATGGTCGCATAACCGTTCTCTATACCCGCGGCACGCCCTATGAGCGGGGCTATCAGCACGGAGTGCTGCTTCGTGACGAGGTGCAGGAGAACCTAACAGCGCTCTATGATGGACTGAAAGCGCGCTATCACTTTGAAGAGCTATTCTACGAGGCATTCGAACGGATGCGTCCATTCATCCCCGAGGAGTACATGGAGGAGATGCACGGACTTGCGCACGGTGCGCGGCTGCCGATTAACCTCGTCCACGCGGTGCACGCCATCCCCTCTATCAGCGAATGGGGTGGCAAGAAGCACCTCAAAGATGTCGTCGAGAAGATGATGGACGGCAGCTTGGGCACCTCATGCAGTAACTTCGCCTTCAAGGGCAAAAGCTCTGCTGACGGCAGGATGTACGCCGTGCGAGTGTTAGACTGGGGGATCTACAAGCTCTCAAAGCTCCACAAATATCCCCTCATACAGGTCGGTGTTCCCGATAAGGGGTTGGCATTCGCAAACATCGGATGGGTCGGTTTCATTGGGGCCGTATCCGGGATGAACGCTGCTGGAATCACCCTCGGCGAGAAGGGCTACGGAGACCCTGAGGGTGAGACGCTACGTGGCGAGCCGATGCCGTTTATGCTACGCGATGTCTTATCGCAGGCACACAACCTGCGTGATGTGGAGCGGATCATACGAACGAGCAAAGGAGACTGCTCATACGTATTTCTTATGAGCGACGGTAAGACCGGAGAAGCCGAGCTCTTCATCAAGGATGCTCACCGATTCAAGGTCTTTAAGCCTGGCGAGCCGGTGCGGGACGGAAAGAAGAACCTCCCAGCTATTCCAGAGATAGTCTGGGATGGACACTACGAAGAGGCGCTTGCCTCAGAGCTTACAACCCGCTCTGGACACCTTGAGCCGTCGGTAATCATGAGTGAAATGGTTCCCAAGATCGCGATGCCCGGAAACTTCCAAAACGTCATCTATGAGCCCGGCCGGCTGCAGTTCTGGGTGAATAACGCTAAGAGCCCCAAAGAGCGGGCTGCCGAGCAACCATTTACCTTCTTTAACTTCGGCGCTGAGTTGGCAGCCTTTGAGGGAAAGGTCGCTGGACGTCCGTAGAGTAGAGGATCAGAACACCGCGACGGCGTTGCTCTGATCCACTCGCTTCCTATCGACGTGGTCCGCGCTGAAAGCCAGCCTTCCGTGGACCGCGGCTTCCACCGCGATTTGGGCCGCGGCCGAAACGGTTACCACCCTGAGGACGAGCCTCTGAATCGGATCGATCTATAAAGTGTGAGCCTTTCGGTCGATATACGTAGTTAGCGCGGGTATCAATATCCTGCTGTCCACGAAACTCGCGCTGTGGCCGATCGCCACCACGGGATGACTCTCCGTTCCGCTCTCCGCGAGCACGAAAGCCACCTGCTCGATTGCCGAAGCCCTCGGGGCGATTCTCATTCCTGTCGCGACGGTCGCCACGCGGCTGAAAACCCCGGGTATTCCGATTCTCTCGACCCTCTTGCTCACGCCGTGCCCAACGCTCGCCGTTTGATTGCTCCGCACCGAAGGCCATTCGTGGCGCTCTGCGCTCCCCACGATTCTGACGGTAGCTATCGAACGAACCGGCCCCGTGCTGATCGAATGAACGGGGTTGTCGCTCGCTACGCTCAGAGTTACCAGGTCGTCCACGACGGTCGTCGCGACGTCCATTGCCATTACCAAAACGCCGCCCTTCGCGCTGCGGCCGCTCCCGGCGCTCGAATCGGTTGCTACGCTCGCCACGATCCTGTCGTGTTTGGCGCTCGCTTGATTGCTCGCCAGCAGCATGCTCTGACGTAGCGGATTGCTCCCGATCTGCATGGCGCGGCGATCTTCCCTCATTGCGGGAGGCCTCGCGCTCTCGGCGTCCTTCTCGAGGGCGTCTGCGCTCATTACGCGGAGTAGCGCGACGACGACCACCACGCTCCTCAGTCTCAATTGAATCGCTTCCCTCCGGAAGATCTGCCTCAAGTCGTGCAACCGGGGCCTTCAACCACGTCTCAACCGAACGGAGGATTCCGCGATCGGCGCGCGTCACAAACGATATGGCATCGCCGGTGCGGGCTGCACGTCCTGCACGACCAGTACGGTGAATGTAGGCATCAACGGTATCGGGCATGTCGTAGTTAATAACATGCGTAATTCCATCCACGTCAATCCCACGCGAGGCGATATCCGTTGCAATGAGCACGCGGTACTCGCCGTTCTTAAAGCCGTTCAAAGCGCGCTGCCGCTTTGCTTGCGAGAGGTTCCCCTGCAGGGAAGTTGCTGGAACTCCATCCTTCGAGAGCCGCTCGCTGAGCTTCTTGGCCGTGTGCTTCATCTTAGTGAAAACGACTGCAACTGCATCGGGGTTGCTTGTGAGCCACGATGTGAGCATCTGCCCCTTTGACTCCTGCTTAATCGTGTACATCGAGTGCGAAACGGTTGCGACCGGCAGCTCTGATTTGACCTGTATGGTCTTCGGATTTTTCAGGATTGAATTCGAGAGTTCGCGAATCTCAGTCGGCATCGTCGCCGAGAAGAGCATCGTTTGACGCTCCTCAGGGAGCTCCTGAACGATCTCTTTGATGTCAGGCATAAAGCCCATATCGAGCATTCGATCGGCTTCGTCGAGAACGAGGTACTCAACCGTCGAGAGGTCGATGCTGCCTCCGCGCATGTGGTCCATCAGACGACCGGGGCATGCCACGATAATCTGCGGAACGGACCGGAGCGCAGTGATCTGATTACGGTGCGATACGCCACCGTAAATAGTCGTGCTCTTGATGCCACTACGGGGGGCAAGCGCCTTAATTACGTCGTTAATCTGCTCCGCGAGCTCACGGGTTGGCGCAAGCACAAGAGCGCGAATCGCACGATCTTTTCGTCCACTGAGCTTCTGAATGAGTGGTAATACGAACGCAGCGGTTTTGCCGGTACCGGTTTGTGCGAGCCCGATGAAATCTTCACCATCGAGGATCGTCGGAATCGCTTTGGCCTGAATCGGCGTTGGTCTCTCGTACCCGATAGAGCGGATCGTTTCCTTTAGAAACGCCGCTAATGGGAGTTCGTCAAAAAGAGGTAGAGCAGTTGCATCAGCAACCTGTGTAGGAGCATTCATCGTTAGCCTTTCTTTTATTTTATACAAAGGAAGAGGTGCTACCGGTGCAACGCATCTTCAAACATTCTTAAGGTAGCAAAGCCTACAATCCGTTAGGGCGCCCGGTGGAGCAATAAGGCTGGGGCTGGCTGGCACGTATGTAACGAGATAGCCCACGAGAACTTCACTAAGTCGAGGGATACTAGCACTTAAAGACCCAACTAAGATAGAGGTCTGGGGATAAATGGCCTATGTAGTTGATAGTATTACCGCAAATGCTGCGGAACCTCGGCGCACTCAGGGGAATTCTTCTTTCCCATGGGGTGCGACTGGAGAAATTCCTGATTGAGGCAGCCGATAATTTTGACGCCTATCTCCTGGGCTTTGTTGATATCCATGCCGGTGTCTACTGTTGCCAGGTACTGCTCAAGACAGCGGTGCGCGACCGTCCTTATAACAGTAGAGCAGCGGCTCGGTTGCTCGCCCCAGCACGCAACCCAGTTCGGGTCGGAGCAGATGTGGTTCACCACGGCATCTTCAACCTGGGTCATCTGCGAGCTATCGAGCGCCCTGGCATCTCTACTCATCGTGACAAGCAAACATATCAGCACAGAAGCTACTATTCCTCTCACATCGATCTGATACCTTATTGGTAGCCTTCTCCTCAATCACCAGCAATCCCTAAAACATCACCCCGTCTGGTGTCTGGATTGGCACGGCGGTCCCTGAGACTGGCACAGCATGCCTATTCCACGGGGTCCCCAGCGGAGTCTCCGCTGATAGGGAAGTTACGCACATAGTCGGAGTCGCTGAGAGCGTTGTTGTCTGAGTAGTCCGTGGCCTGGCAGTCTGTCTCGGCAAACTCCCCAAACGGCTTCAACGCCTCGGGTCCTACTATGGGTATGGGAATATCGTAGGGACGCGTGCTCTTCGGGTGCTGACGAGTTGGATCGATGGGTGGTCACTCGCCTCTCGTAATCCCCCCAGCGAGTTGAGAATTAAGTGATTGGCGTGGGCAGGAAGCAGGCTATCTGCAACCGGGGCAGTTTGAGAGAAGAGCTGCAGAGCCTCGGGGCTGGCAGGCTAGCGGGATGAGTGTATCCGTTGGCCAAGCTCGTCATTACTGAGTAATCCGACTGAGACCCATCGCCGAGCGTATCACCTTAATGGCGGTTGCGATGTCATATCACGCGCCGATTCCTGGTGTAGCCCGAGGCAAAACCTAACCTTCGACGGCTAGATCTTGCCTCGGTTGGCTACGTTCCTCACTCAAAGACCCAATCAAGGTTTGCTGCGCCACGACACGAGGGATGCAGCAGCCCCCGACATCGGATTGAACCTGCCCATCGTCCACCCTGGCTCGCTCCATTGGCCTTAACAAACCGTTTGGCCGCGCCATCCCAGTAGATCAGGAAGTTATCCTTCGGGCTTGACCACGCGAGTGTGTCGCTACTCAGGTGTTCAAGGAACCCAGCTAGGTTGCACGCCGTGTTGAGCGTTCCAAGGGTTGGTTTGTAGTTGGTTCCCGCACCGGGCCAAACTGGCATTTTTGCCGCAAAGCGAGAGCGAGCGGCGTTGTACTGCACAATCGAGGTGCTGCCGGTCGCGCTATCATTGACCACCGAGCTTGGATGACCGCAGACGATTTCGCACGGCACGCACGTGTCCTTCCCGCGGCATCTATAACCCGGAAGAGCATCTCCATTTGCCTTCCTCCCCTCAGCTAGCTTGACACAGCTTGCTGCGGGTACAATAGGAGCCGCAGGTGTTGTGCAGACTGGGCTCGGAATCGGCGTTGGTGTGCTACAGGGTGCGCTTGGGAGCGCACATCCCGGGGTAGCCGAGGCAACCGGCGTGGGCACGCTCGTCGAAGTTGCAGTCGGTGTTACAGTGACTGTGGGGGTCGCTGTCGGGGTAATCCCAGTAACGGCGCCAGACGTGGCGACGCTCGATGGCGTTGCCGTGCAGACTGGGGCTAGCTGGATTGGGTTTGCGTGATTCGGGCTAAACGCAGAGAAGCCCGTGGTCGCAGAGCCTACAACGTACAACACGCGCTGCGCTGCAGTAATCTGGCCTCTCACCTGAACGATCGGCCGCCTCTGAGAGTTACGATTTGCTCGCCCCGTGTTGAGTATCAGCCTGTAGCTGCGCTTGGCCGAGAGAGCCGTAGTCTGTGCAACCGACACGGAGTATGAAAGCTCCTCTCCGTTATTTAGAGTTCCGAGAGGTAACGCGGTTGTTGAACCCTGAACGCGTTGCCTGCGAAGCTCAAGTC
>JBIJBZ010000193.1:0-5770 GCA_044344945.1 Bdellovibrionota bacterium
GTACCGTGGCAACACAATTGAGGCTCTTCGTGGAACCGAGTGGGTAAAATTGGTGTTAACGGACGTGAATATGCTGCTGCACTTAAACGTAGCCGAAAAAGTGCGGTCACACGCCCTGAAGGCAACGTAATGATGCACGCTTACACTGATCTTGGAGTTCCCCGTTTCCCCTGGGTAGCCGGTCTCGAATCTCAACAGTAGTGACGACGAGCTCCAGAGCAATGGGGTAAACATCCAATTTTTGGTAATCCAGCCTACTACTCGATATCGGTCGGCGGGGCAGAACGTTGCTGGATCGGGTACGTTCACGCTCACGTTTGCGGGCACGTTCACGCGGAAATACCTGATGTATCGATAAAAACAATTGGTTATGTCCCATCAGCAGTCATTGGCACCCACTTGAATCCCCTATAAGCCACAATTGATTGAGGGGTGATGAAATTGCTGGAAGGTGCTAAGTAGTGCCTCATGTCAGAGACATGGATGTGGTTGGTAACGTTTGTTCCGTTACTAATCTTTGTAATCGTTGATTTTTTCTCGGGTTTGCGGTCTGGGGTCGTCGCTGCCGTCATCGTCGCGCTGGCGTCTGTAGGCGCCTTATGGATCGGAGTGGGTGTTGTTGACTGGGAGGCGCTGTTTGCAGTCGGTGTAATGACCGTATGTGGATGGGCAGCCGTCCGAACTGGAAACCCCGTAATTTTCAAATTGCAGCCGGTAATAACATCTGGAGTGGTGGTTTTGTACCTGGCCTACTGTCAGTTTTTTGCGACCCCTTTTTTAATCCGTACGTGGCCGGTTATTTCACAGCTCATGCCCCCTGAGTCAGTTGAATTCTTAGGCTCGCCAGAGGGGCAGCAGCTCCTATCGAGCCTCTCGCTCTACCTGATCATCTGGACCGTAGCGCATGTTGTGCTTGTTGCCTGGGCGGCTCTTCGCAAAGGAAACGTGGTGTGGATCGTGATTAAGGGACTCGGAGTCCCCTTTATCCTTGTAGGAAGTCTAATCACGATAGTCGCGAAGGGTGTACTTGGCGGCTAGGGCAATAACCCCTACTTCCTGAACCGCTCCATGTCCTTCGCAATCAGCATCGTGGTGTACGAGAAGCCGGAGGTGTTCCACGGGTAGTGATTAATGGAGTACCGAAGAAACTTCTTAAGCGAAACCTGGCCGAAGTCAGGCACCCACCATCCACGCAGATTTACTCTCTTCTGGATGTAGCCATCAGGAATCTCTGAGGGATCGTGCTTCTCCTTCCATGATATGAAGATGTACGCGAACTCTTTGATCTCCTCAGGGTTCTTCAGCGTGAATTTGTATTGATTCGGAATGTTTCGGAAGTACCACGTAAGTGGCCATGTAGCCTCTCCAGTGGCGTATACGCGCGGCGCAAATCCGTTTCGCTCGTACGTTGCTTCGTCGATGATCTGGAGCGCCCTCTCGGCAAGGTCATACGTTGTATGGACCTGACTGAGGTACTCGGTCTCCTTTCCGGCATACAGATAGTTGGTCTGCACGGCAGCGCGGATACAGAAGATTGCCGCGATCGCGCTCAGCCACCATCCAAGATGCATCGTGCCAAGGAATGTCGTTGAAGACTGCCGTCCAAGCGCCTCAAGCTTAGCCACGATTGCGGGGATGATAAGCAGGGCTCCAAAGACTAGGAATGACCGGTTCTCAAGCGAGAGCCTCTCCATCGGCTGAGACCACTGCTCTGCTACGAAGATCAGGCCCAAAATGATCGATGTGCAACCGACCCACATAAGGGCATTCGGAACGGAGTATTGCCTAAAGTTGAAGGGATACCGTTTGAAGTAGTCCTGAAAGAAAAGGGCGAGGTACGGAAGTCCGTACACCAGTGGATACACAGAGAGCCAGGGGACTTTCTCTCCGAGATAGCTGTATGCAAAAAATGTCGCTGTAAAGAAGTATCCTGTTGCAGCGAGCGCGCGCTCTCCGCGCAGCATGTGCTGAATGGTTACCAGAGGCGCATGGAAAAGGAGCACAAACAGCCCAACAATGTCGAGGTGGTTCTTAAGCTTGAAGAATTTCCACACGGGATTCTGTTCTATTGTTGAGGCCTCTGTCGAATAGCACGAGATAAGGATCGCCATGAGCACTAACCCCGCGCAGAACTGAATCTGTGGAATCGCGCGCCGATAGAAGAGTACGATGTGGGTCAAGAAGGCGAGGAAGATAGGAAATTCGTACCACGCTGTTACGTAGAGGTGAAAATTGAACGGTCCTTTGATTCGCTCCATCTTGTGGTGAGCGGCCCAATACTCAATGGCTTTCCACCCGGTTCCTTCCCAAATTCCCCACGGATAGCGAAAGCCAGCTCCGTAGAACCACGCGTATACCACGAAGCATGCCAGGAAGCTTACGGCTACAAGGGGGAGATTCTTTGCGATGAAGCTGCCTATTCGCCCCACTGCTGTATCCCGCTTGTTGAGAATAATGAGCTGGAATAAAGCCTCGAAGACAAGGTAGCCAAAAAAGATTGCAAGGGTAACAAAGACGTTCTCTTTGGTGCACCATTGGATGGTGAGGCCGAGAAGAACTAAAAGGGCCCTCCATCCTCGCGAAGCTATTGTGAAGCCAAAAAACGTGAGAAGCATACCGGAGATTACCCAGTAATCTTCACGCAGAAATCGTGACCAGTAGATCATAGTTGGAGAGAGGGCGATTGCTCCGGTCAGCACCAGAGTTGTTGCTCGGGCAAGATAGCGACGGTAAAGAAAGGGAACAAACATGAATAACGAGCCCATAATGCACACCGGCGTGCGGGCTGCCCAGAGCGAGTCGCCAAACATAGCGTAAATGAACCGCATGCAGTTGTAGAGCATCGGGCCGTGCAGCATCGGGTCATATTTGTAGTAATTTGAGTTCGGGAAGTCATAGAAGTAGCGGCCGTACATCCCATGCAGCGACTCGTCGTGATGGTACGGGCGCATGTCGAGGAGAAGCCAACGCAGGAGCAGTCCGGTGGCCATAAGAACCCCGTATATGACCCACTCCTTGGCCGAGAAGTACGAGGTCGAATCGCTCTGGGACTGAGTGGAGCAGGAGACCTCGCAGGCGCTTTCTGTGCGGTCTGCGTTGCATTGGTCTGTTTTTCCTACGCTCGGGCCGCTTTTAGCGGTTGTTTGATGTGATTGCTTGCCCATACGATTACGCTCCAATACCTCTGTTGCCTACCATGAGGTTCTCCTCCTCATGACCTCCGCAACAGGTCTTAAAAGTCTCTATCATCTCGTGCGCTACCCGCCTGCCGTATCGAACAGCGTAGTTGGTGCCACGATCTTCTGGATATATCTGTGCCATTGTACAGAGCCAGAGATCCTCAATCGGGGTCTTAAGCTCCGGAATGAGCGATGAATACGCCTTGGTGATGACCGGTTGGCTGTACTGCGCCTTCCATACGTGATGAGAGAGGATCCATGAGCGATCAAACTCGGGGAAGATCCGTTGAATAAACGGTATGCAGTACTCAAGCATCTCGTCAGGGGTGAATGAGAAAAGCTTCTCCGAGGTGGGCAGGTACTTGGAGAGGTAGACCACGTGGTCTCCGCCGTAGTTCTCCTTCGGGTCGAGGTTCGTGTGTTCAATAATTCCTACAAAGGGGAAGGAGGGATCGGCCACATTTAACCAGTACGTGCTTGAAAGCGAGCGATTGAGCCTCAGCACGAGACAGCTATTACCAAGGAACCGGATCTGCTCGCATTGCGCGCGGTAATCAGCAGGAAGGGCAGGAGTCATACGTAGGAACTGAGGAAGTGGAATAGTGCAGAGCACTGCATCTGCACGGTGTACTCCGTGCTCGGTCTCTACGCCAACGGCTTTCCCATTCTCGACGAGCACTGAGCGAACGCCGGTGTTCAACTTGATCGTAACCCCCATTTCTGAGAGAGACTTGCGAATACCGTCGGTGAGAGCGCCGAATCCGCCACCAAAGTACACCAGGCTTTCGCCCCCCTTCTTATTACGACTTGAACCACGAAGTTTTAACTTGTTCCAGATCCACACAGCAGACACATTCTGCGCCTCAACTCCGAACTTACCCTGCATGAGGGGCTTCCAGATCGTGTCGTAGGCCTTCTTTCCCCCGTATCGGATCAGCCAATCCTCAGCAGAGATCTGCTCTAGTGGGCGCCATTCATTGATCCGTCGCGCAACCAGGGCCATGAAGCCGGTCCGGATGCGGTCGACAAATGGAATCGGGGAAAACGACAAAAGATCGAGCGGGCTTGCTAGTCGGAACACGGAGTTCGTGTAGTAGAGCCCAGTATTTGAAGAGACGTATCGCTTGAGGTGACCTAGCCCCAGTTCGTCAATAAGATCCAGGACATCCACGTCCGAGGTAAACCAGTGGTGATAGAACTTCTCAATTCGGATGCCCTTATTGATCTCGAATGTGCCGGCAAGCCCACCTACGTCGGAGTCCTTCTCGTAGAGCGTAACCTTGCATCCAGCCCGGCTTAAGTCGAGAGCCGCAGCGAGGCCGGTGTAGCCAGCGCCGATAATAATGACCTCTTTGTTAGATGTGGCACACTGATTCATAAAACCTCTACAGGACAAACGATGTGAATGACTAGCAACACGATTGAGCAGAGCGGCTTGGCTCGGCCTTCTCCAGGGGCTCTCCTTTAATCTGATCTACCAAGTACAGGGGGCGTTGTTGCCCCTGCTCGAAGATCCGTCCGACATATTCGCCGAGGATCCCAAGAACGGTCAGTTGAACGCCACCAAGGAGCAGGATAGATGCCATGAGGGATGTGTAACCCGCAAAGCTTATTCCGAGGACCTTGAGAACGATAACTACAATGATGTAGAGGAATGCGAGCGCTGACGTTGCAATTCCTAGGTACGAGGCGATGCGGAGCGGGGCGTATGTAAACGAGGTGATCGCATCAATCGCTAAGAAGAGCGATTTTCGGAATGGATACTTCGTCACTCCCGCAAATCGCTCGGGTCGATCATACTGGAGGGCTTTCTGATGGTAGCCGATCCACGAAACCATGCCGCGCACAAAACGATGACGTTCACGAAGAGATTGAAGAGCAGTAACCGCACGACGATCCATGAGTCGGAAGTCACCGGTATCACGAGGCACTTTTAGGCCCGCAACTTTCTCGAAAGTTCGGTAGAACGCAAACGCAAAAAACTTCTTTGCAGCGGATTCGCCGTGGCGTACGCGGCGTTGCCCGTACACTACGTCGTATCCATCGCGCCAATCTTTGATCATTTCGGGGATAAGTTCCGGTGGATCCTGAAGATCTGCATCGAGAATGACGACAACTTCGCCACGAGTTTGATCGAGGCCGCAGGTGATAGCGGTTTGATGTCCGAAATTGCGAGAGAGCCGCACCGCTTTAACAAATGAGTCTTCGGATGCGTACTGAAGTAGGAGTGGCCAGGTGTTGTCTCGGCTTCCGTCGTCCACGAGGACGACCTCAAGAGGGCAGCTGTACTGCTTAGCTAGCTCCTGAAGTCGACGGCGCAGCTCGGGGAGAACATCCTCTTCATTGAAACAGGGAATAACGAGTGAGATGCTGTGAGGATCTCGATTCCGTGGGGTCCTTACTGACGGTGCTTGTTGAGTAATGGTCACGACACTCCTTAACTTAAACCCAATAATTCTACAGTTATCACCGTATTACAGGGCCTACAACTAACTGATGCAACGCCATTATTACGCGGTGCGCGCTAAACTTTGTTCGACTCGAGAGAACGTAAGTCGATGTCGAGGGCTCGCTCCGAGAGCTCTGGTGGT
>JBIJBZ010000011.1:0-35184 GCA_044344945.1 Bdellovibrionota bacterium
CGGGGTGGTGTCGGGAAATTTGGGGGTGTGTTGCACGTAACTGGCTGTAATATGGAGAGGCTTAATCCACCTACTTCACCTTTTGCCGCCTCGGCTGACTGGATCTTTACGGGTAAATAGTTGAACATGCTGAGCGTCAGCTTCGGAGTGCAGAGATGGAAAATAATATAACAGCGTGTGGTAAGTGTGGTGGTTCTCTTTCGGGAGCCATGAAGTTCTGTCCAACCTGTGGAAAGCCTGTGATGGTCAGGAGTTCGTCCTACTACCCGGCTGTCTTAGCCAGCGGACTTCTACTGTTCGGACTAGCGTTCGGTTTGCAAACGTTGGTTAAAGGTGGGCGCTCAGCCCCAAGCCCGGCACGAGGGACGATGCCGGAGCAGGTCGACGATACGGTAGTGAGTGATGATCCGAAGATCATAGCGATGCGCAAAGAGGTGGATAAAAGTCCAGAGGATCTCGGCAAGCTGCGAATCTATGCCGGGATGCTAGGTGACAAGCTCCGTGCAAATCCTTCTGCGCCGCCAGCCTTAGTATTCGAGGCGATCGATGTGCTTGGAAAGATATTGAAGGCTGAGCCGAATGACCCAGGTGCACTCGTGATGATGGCTGATATCTCCTTTGACCAGCGCGCATTTACAAAGGCGCTCGATTTTTATGAACGGTACCTCAAAATTGATCCAACTGATCTCGGTGCTCGATCTCGCTATGCGAGCACCTTGACCTTTCTGGGCCGCTACAGTGATTCGATCGGCGAGCTCAACTCGGTCTTACAGCAGGATCCTAAGAACTTCCCGGCGATGGCGTACCTGGCGATTACATACGCGCAGAGTGGCGATGTTCCAAAAGCTAAGGAGCTCGGAAACACCGCACTGCAACTCGCGCCATCCGATGAAGCGCGAGCGCGGTTCTCCGCATTCGTCGATTCCTTGGATAGTGCGGAAAAGGAGGGCGGTGTTGCAACGACCACACCGCAGCAGAATAGAGTTGCTGCGGGATCTGGTATCGATGGTTTTATCGCCTCAATTAAGGCTAATCCGGTGGCGGGGCCTAAGTTCTTTCGATACGAGTTGGGAGGCGATGGAGTGCTGAAGTTGGTGTTTCGAAGCTTCCCCATGAGCCAGATGCCACCCTTTGCGAAAGAGAAGTTTTTTGGTGGCTTAAAGGCAGCGGCAACGCAAAACGGTCTTGAGAAGATTTCACGTGTGTCGTTTATTGATGAGGCGACAGGCGCCGAGATGGAGAGCTTGTCGCTATAAACTGAAAAAGACTCTATGTATGAGGTGCTATATGCGGCGGGCGATACTCTGGTGGCTCTGTGTCGTGGTGACGTTCGTCTCGTTGAATGTGAATTGTATGGCCCAGTCTCTCTACGATCTCAGCGCCAAATCGATCGATGGCGAATCAACGAAGCTCTCGGAATACCGAGGTAAGGTGCTCCTGATTGTCAATGTAGCTTCGCAGTGTGGCTACACTCCGCAGTATGCGGGGCTTCAGAAGCTCTACGCCACGTATCATGACCGCGGGCTCGAGGTTCTTGGATTTCCGTCGAATGACTTTGGCCAACAGGAACCGGGACCGGAGTCCGAGATTAAGCACTTCTGCTCGTCCAAGTTTGGGGTTTCATTCCCTCTCTTCGCCAAGACCAAGGTGACCGGCCCTGAAAAGGACCCAGTCTACTCGTTCCTTACCAAGAGCACGGGTGGGGCAGAGGTGGGGTGGAACTTTGAGAAGTTTCTTGTGAATCGTCAGGGGCTTGTAATTGGGCGCTTTCCCTCAGGAGTACGTCCTGAGGACAGTCGCTTGGTTACCGAGATCGAGCGGGCGCTGGCTTCTCTGTAGTCCTTTTAGACCAGAACGGCATCTTAGATTTAAAACGCCGTGTGTAATCATAATTATCTAGTGAATTAGCGTAAAATGGTGATAATTAAAGCTTGCGGGGCGATGAAAAGAGCTCCCCTGATGTGCGCAGTGATAGTGTAACCCCCAGAGTCTAAGGATACTCAGGGGAAACGGTAGTGGGTCTGCCGAGTAGATCCCTAGGTCCATAAGTGGGTACGCCTCTACGTTGGTGATCTGCTGAGATGGTTCCCTTGAGACTCTCACGGTGCCCAGGGTAGCCCTCTTCAACACTGCGCTTGTTATCTGTCTTCACAACCAAGAGGTCCTACATGAGTGCCATTCTGAGAAACTTCCTTGAGATTCCGTACGACGAACTTGAAGAGCTCAACCTAGAAGCGAAGGAGAAGGTCGCTCGCCGCACATCTGAAGCGGAGCTGCGAGACTACTATCTGCGCTACCTGCAGGAGGAGAAGCGTATAAAAGCGGTTACGGTGTGCTTCACCGACATCGAGGGTCGCTTCCACATGCTCGATTACGACAAGAAGTTTCTGATTAAATCATTCGATAATCTTACCTTCGACGGCTCGTCGATTCGTGGTTTCTCCGTTGTAAAGGAATCCGATCTTCGGTTGGAGATTGATTGGGGATCGTTCCGATGGTTGCCGAGTGATGTTTTCGGTCCGGGTAAGGTGATGGTGTTCAGCCTGATCAAGGATCGAGATGGACGCGGCTACATGTCTGATATGCGTGGGCGTCTCAAAACGTTCTGCGATGATCTCTACATCTCAAAGGGAATTACGGCGAATATTGCAGTGGAATGTGAAGGATTCCTCTTCGAGGGTCGAGATGCGGAGCAGAGTTTCAACGAGTTTGCTGGCTTCAAGCTTGTTTCTAGCAGTGGTTACTACAACTCCTTGCCTCGTGATCCGCTGAAGATCTTCATCGATGCGCTCGCCGAGGCGCAGCGCGCTATGGCGTTTGAGAACGAGAAGGATCATCCGGAGGTTGCTCCATCGCAGTTTGAATTGAACTATACGTACTGTGATGCGTTGTTGGCTGCCGATCAGGTTCAGCTTTACAAGCTTACAGCTCGACAGATCGCTGCAAATTCCGGACTCACAGCATCGTTTCTGCCCAAGCCTATCGCGGGAATAAACGGGAGTGGTATGCACACGAACCTGTCGCTTTCGCAGAACGGCAAGAACATCTTTTACGATCCGAATGGTGAAGATGGATTGTCATCATCTGCGTGGGACTTTATCGATCGCTTGCTCAACAACGCGAACGACATCTGTCTCATCATGAACTCGAGCGTCAATGCGTATCGGCGATTGGACCCAAACTTTGAGGCTCCGAATCAGATCCGTTCCTCGCCCGTCGATAGAACATCAATGATACGAATACCGCTCGGTAACGCGAAGTCGGCGCGTCTTGAAGTGCGAACGGTAGCACCGGATGCCAATCCGTATCTTGCGTTTCTGGCGATCCTCCAGACCGGCTTAAACGGCCCGAAGAATGACCAGGCAGTTACCGAGAACCGACGCTCTCGAACTCGGTTCCTGCCAGGAAGCATCTATGACGCCGTTCGCCTCTGCAAGGCGAGTGAGTGGATGACGGAGATGCTCGGGGAAGTTCCGAAGGAGAAGTTTATCGAGCGCAAAATGGCATCGGCTGAGCGGTCTCCAAAAGAGTTGGGTACGCTGGTCAAGACCGGTGAGGTTCTCTTCCATCATGAAGTAGCCAACCAGCACATCTGGAAGAACTTCTAAGTAAAGTGATTCGTTATGAGGGGTGCCGTGGTCAGGATCTGACCACGACGCCCTTTTTTATGGCTCATCGATGGAATTAGTGGGTAGTAGTGGGGCAGAGCTACGGCATAAACCGCTGAGTTTCCAGCTAAAAACGAGGTTATGACGTGCACGTGCACGTGAACGTACCCGCAAGGGATTGCAATGCTACTGTTGGTTTATTCACCCACGTACCTACATCTCCGCTGACGAACACGAGAGCGGAGAGCTCCTGCTTACTAGTGTTGTTTATAAGCTATGTTGAGCGCGCGCGAGTTCATGTTTTCGGGTACGTGCACGAGCAGGTGCACGTGAACGGCCCGATATCATCAAAAAGCACCCACTAAAAACGTCGAAGACCCATTTTTATTTGGGAGTGCGTAGTACTAGTAATCTCATAGCGAAGTGGCGCTATAGTCCAGCTGCAGAGCAGGGGCATTGTGTAACGCTCCTGAAGCGATTTCTTCGCTGTTCCTGCCCCAAAGCTGGCGTTACACTACGTATTAATCAAAACCCGTAACGCCATCCCGCGGATGCGTGAGAAACTTGAGAGTCGCTGTGAACCACCATGTAACCGAAACGGGAGAGATTCCCAGCAAGCCATCCGCGCGCACCATCGCCTGGGTCAATACGACCTACTTCGCTGAGGGTTTGCCGTTCATGATCGTTCGGATCCTGTCCAGCCTTTACTTTACCCAACTTGGGGTGCGTGAGCTCTATCTAGGCTACCTTAATTACTTGGGACTCCCCTGGAATATGAAGTTTATCTGGGCGCCGCTTGTTGACGGTTTTGGCTCGCGCAAGGGGTGGCAGGTAGCGATGCAGCTCGTGCTTGGCGGTCTCACTCTTCTCATAGCGTATCTTTCGTTTCTGGCCGGCTCTACCCAGGATCCAAGCGGCTACGTGCGTTGGATAGCGATCATCTTCGTTGTCATGGCATTCGCTGCGGCAACCAACGACGTTGCTATTGATGGATACTACCTTGAGGCGATTCCATCTCGCCGGGAGCAATCGCTACTCTCTGGCTATCGGGTGCTCGCGTATCGCATGGCGATGGTGTTTGCCCGAAGTGGTCTTGTGGGGATAGTTGCATGGAGCGCCGCACAGCTCCCCGGGAAGACACCCCATCATACCTGGGTTCTTGCGCTGGCGATCGCCGGTGGCACCCTCCTCCTGCTCGGCGTGTTGCACGGCAGCGTGCTTCCGGCGATTGGAAAAACGGAGCCCCATGGAGCCAAACGGGGACATATTGAGCGTGCCTATAGGGCCTTTGTCGAGGGTTTCCGCACCTACTTACAGCAGCCGCAGGTCGCTCTCATTATCAGTTTTATCGTGCTGTATAAATTGGGGGACGAGATCCTCTTTTCAATGGTCACTCCCTTCCTGACGCGAGAGCTTAAGGTGTCGACTGAGCAATATGCATGGATCGGAGGTATCGTAGGTGCTGCTGGTACGATCGTGGGCGCCATGTTTGGTGGCTGGTGGATCAAGCAGGTTGGATTGCGACGAGCAATGTGGCCGCTCAGCCTCATCATGAACCTCAATTTACTTCTCTATGTCTGGTTGTCCTACGCCAAGCCAGACCCTCAGATGCCCTCGGGGATAACGATTATTGCGCTTGTTCACGGCATCGAGCAGATCGCTGCGGGGCTAGGGAGTGCTGCTCTTTTAATATTCCTGCTTACAACGTGCTCGAAGGAGTATCGGGCGACGCACTACGCAGTGGGTAGCGCGATTATGTCTATCCCTGGAACCATAATTGGGGGACAGGCAGGAGCTATCGTTGAAGCGATCGGTTACACCAACCTCTACCTGATAGCATTTGTCAGTGCGATCCCAGGGATGTGCCTGATCCCATTTGTGCCGATGCGCGAAGAGTAGGGAGGCGCCCCGCGATTTCTAAAACGATCAGATCCGAACTCCCTCTGGCAGCCGGTGGGATGGTTGGCCACAAGCAACTCGATGATGATGTGTTGTCCAGGATAGGAGAATAGATAGGGTAGGTGTATAACGAGTTTCTGATAAAAACGGTTCCATGATTGTCCGTCGGTGAGAGAATGCGGCAGCCAGCAGATACAGCTGATGTTTTCTTTAAGTGCCAACGCGGCTTGAGAGTTATCGATTGGAGTAAGGAAGCTGACAGTACGATCGGTTGGCTCGGGTGTGTACAATGAGTATGAGGTCTTTGAGGCGAAGGACGGATCCTGCCGTCAAGGTGGCTCCGCCGAAATCACAAGAAGTGCAGCCTGAATCGTCTGCGTCTGACCTGAAAGCAGCAACTTTCTCGCTCGGCTCAAGGAGCAGTGCTAGTGCGGAGAGACTCATAGCGCATGCGATTAAATTTAAGCTTTTAAGCCCACAGGAAGAGCAGGATCTAGCGCGGGAGCGAGTTGAAGCTGATCGAGCTATTTCGCTTTTACAGCGAAGCCTGGCTGAGGCGAATTGTCGAGGGAAGTCAGAGCTTTCTACAAAGTTGCAGCGTGACTTGGATAAAGAGTGCGAGCGCCGAGATGGCGTCGTGAATACATTTATCGAGCGTAATATTCGCCTCGCTATTAAAATTGCCGGTGATTATGCGTTTCTACCGACGGAGCTTGAGATGCGGATTGCGTCGGCTCTCGATGGGCTGCCTTGCGTTTTGAGCCGACGAAGGCAAAATTTTCCACCTATGCGAGTTGGTGGATGAAGCAACGGATACTCAGGGACAGTTTCTCCCAGGGTCGTGCGATTCGACTTCCTGCGCATATGGCGCAGCGCGTATTTAAAGTTTCGGCTACTGAGAATGAACTTCGGGTGGTATATGGCCGTGCTGCTACGGATAACGAAGTGGCAGATCACTTGGGACTCACAAATAAGCAGATGCGTGATGTGCGCATGGCCCAACAGACCCTCACCGTTAGCATGGAGCCAATGCTCGATGCGTTTGACAATGCTGAGGAGCGAGACCAGATCGAGGATCCAAACGCAATCATTCCAGGTACCGAGGAATTCTCGGTTGATCGGGCAGAGCTACTGAAAAAAGCGCTCCGTTCGCTTGATACGCGTGAGCGGGCGATAATTGATGCACGTTTTGGCTTTGGGATGTCTGGTGAAAAGGAAACGCTTGAGGCAGTTGGTAGGCGCTTCCATGTCACCCGGGAGCGAATCCGCCAGCTTGAAAATATCGCTCTGAAAAAGCTTCGCAAGCAGTTTGAAAAACTCGACGTTCCAGTTCTGTCTCAAAAGTAGCGTTCATGAGCCTACTTGCGCCGCGGCGCATTATTGTAGTGGTGCGCGCGATTCAATGTACACATCGACGAGCTGGCCTACATAAATGGGAAGGGAGCCGCGATCAAAATTAAAGATAACTTGCAATACTCGGGTATCAACCCGCTCGGTACTCTCGCCCGTTAGTGAGCGTTTTGGAACTACATATGGTTCGAAGCGAGCAAATGTGAGTGGAAACGAGATCTGAGTGTTTCCGCGTAGGATCGCCGTTGCCTGGGTGCCAGGTTGAACCCTCCACGCATCATTCTCGTCGATATCAACACGTACCGACAGAGGGCTAACCGTTCCAACTACCATCAGGGGGGCCACCATAACTTGAGCTGGGGCAAATTCACCAACGCGCGCCTTCGATTGCAGTACTTCGCCGTTTATTGGCGAGCGCACCGTCATCCGATCGAGCGTAGTCTTGGATGCAGCAAGGAGCGACTCGGCTTCTGAGAGCCCGGCAGCCGCGAGAGCAACGGCACTTTCGCGCTTCAAGAGCTCGCCCTTCATGATAGCTCGCGGGTCGTTGACGCTTTTGTAGATTGAGAGTTGCGTTTTGGCATCCTCAAGGGCCGCTTTGGCTTTCTCAACCTGAGCTTGCCGAACCTGTATATCTGCCTGAAGGTCTCGGTCATCGAGAGAGAATAGAGGTTGCCCGATTTGCACCTGAGCACCAGCCTTTACGAAGACAGCTTTGATAACTCCGGAGAGAGGAGATGCGATTGAGATATTCTCTGAACTGGATTCAATAATACCTGAACCAGCGACGAAAACGGCATAGGGGGGCTTTGGCGGTTGCACAACGGGTGCAGCTACGGGAGGAGGAACACTTCCAGCGATGACGGTTTTGATTACAACGATAATGCCGATAATGCTCACGATCGGCAGCAGATAGAATCGGTTCATACGGGGTGCTCCTCGTGTTTCTTACTTTCGATATCGAGTTGTTGAGGTGAATTGGCGATCTGTGTAATGCAGCCATCATCCATAACGCCTATTCGATCGGCGTAGTGAAAGATTCGAGCGTCATGAGTCACAATCACAAGGGTGCGATTGCCATTCAGGGCTTCTTGCCTAAACAGCTCCATGATCTCACCGCCGGTAGTATGATCGAGCGCGCTGGTGGGCTCATCGCATACGATGAGCCTTGGGTTGTGTACGAGCGCACGTGCGATAGCTACCCGCTGCTGCTGTCCGCCGGAGAGCTCGGATGGAAGTGAGTTGGCTTTTTCACCGAGACCGACCCGATGCAGAATGTCTCGCGCTCGCATGATAGCGACTTCGCGTGGATGGTGAGCAAGCAGGAGTGGGATTGAAACATTCTCGGCGGCGGTGAGCGAGGGGATTAGGTTGTAGGCTTGAAAGACAAAACCCACATTCGTGAGCCGAAACTGAGTGCGCTGCTCGTCTGTCATAGAGTTTAGGTCGACACCGAAGATCCGACACGCCCCCTGATCGTGGTTTAGAATGCCGGCGATAACCGAGATGAGGGTCGTTTTGCCGCATCCCGACGGACCTACGAGCATGAAGAGCTCACCGGGTTTGACCTCAAGGTTGACGCCCCGAAGCGCTTGGGTAACGGTCGTGCCGGTCTTGTAGCTCTTTGTAATATTTTGACACGAGATTGCTACGTCCACACTATCCCCTAAAAACAATGCCAGGCTCTAATGTAAAGACTTTGCGGAGGCTCGCGACCGTTGTTACTAACGTAATCAACGAGGTAGCCAGAACCGTGATGACCGGTACTTGCCACGGAAGGTAGAATGCAAGTTCCGAGTTTTTTGAGAGTATGCTGGTAAGAGATGCTATCCCCATTCCGATTCCCGATCCGATGCCTCCTACAAGCACGGTTTGTAGAAGGATCATGTGAAAGAGGAGCCGATTGTTAGCACCCATCGCCTTCAGGATACCGAGGTAGCGCATGTTATCAACGATGAAGCTGAAGAAGGTTTGTCCGACGATAGCTACGCCGACCAGAAAGCCGAGGCCAACGGCCATTCCAAAGTTGATCGGTATGCCGGTGTATCTCATAAAGTAGCGCACCGTCAGACCCTTGAACTGATCACGAGTATACGCTGCAAGCCCCGTTTGCGCGTTGATTTTCAGCGCGACATCCCTCATATCGTAGCCTGAGCTCACTTTAGCCAATATGAATGAAAGTAGTTTTCGCTCCCTCGGAGCAAAACGAACAGCCCGGGAGTACGTGGTATAGATCATCGGCTGCGACTGGAAAGTGCGAGTTGATCGTGCTATTCCAACAATCACTGCTCGATTGTCATTCAGCTCTAACACATCACCAATTTTTAGCGGGATCTTGGGCGAGTCTGGAGTCGGACCGGGCTTTGCGAGTTTTCCCTTAGCGCCTGCCTCGTCTACAATAACGCCATCTGCGCGGCGGAGGTCTGCAAGGGATCCGTCGAGCATTACGGGGGGACCAGCTACGAGCGTTGCATCATCAAGTCCGATCACGTTGCAGGTCTGGAACGTTCCGTTTGGTAGGCGGGCCCGCAGGGCCCCTTTGTAAAGAGGTACCGCCCATTCTACTCCCTGAACTCCGCGAACCTGGAATAGCTTTGTATCTTGAAGAGGTTTGATGTCGTCAACGTACTGAACCTTCGGATCCATAACCCAGAGGTCGGGCTGCGGAGTATCGAAGATAAAACCGACGGTGCGCGACATGATCCCCAGAAAAATTGAGGACTGTTGGGTGATAATCAGCGAGGTAAGTGCAACACCAAACACCATGGCGTAGAACTTGCCACGGTTTCCAATCAACATCTTGAGGGCGATGAGGTACATGCCGAGAGTCTATAACGAACGGCAAGGGAGTAACACCCTTTAGGCGCTCTCCTTAGCTGCGTTCTGGTCTAATCATGCCGTGAGCCAGGAGGTCCTGGATGTCGATCAGCCCGACAGGAATACGTTGCTCGTTCACCACGATAAGTTGGTCAATCTGCCGTTCCTGGATGATGCGACACGCTTCGTGGGCGAGTTGGTTGGGACGAATAGTGATTGGATCGCGCGAGCAGATTGTACCTATCGGTAGATTTAAGAAGTCAGGCTCCTTGTCAAGGCACCGGCGTAGGTTGCCATCAGTGAAGACGCCTACCAGGGTACCAGCGTCGTTGACTACGGCGCACGCGCCGGGGCGCCCCTTGGTTTCAGTAATCGCATGCAGCGCCTTCTTCGTGATGGTGGATTCATGCACAACGCAATGCGAGCCGTCATCGCGCATTATCTCAGAGACGAGCATGAGCGAGCGTCCGAGATCTCCTCCTGGGTGAAACGCCGCAAACTCCTCTCTGGTAAAACCGCGGCGTTTTACGAGGGTCATCGCCAGTGCATCTCCCACTGCCATCATAACCGTGGTGCTGGTTGTAGGGGCAAGGCCTAGTGGTCCAGCTTCGGGAAAATTTCCAATCTCCACCGTGATGTCGCTGTGTTGAGCAAGGGTTGAGGAGGCGCTGCGAGTAATTGCGATAATCCTTGAGCCGAACTGCTTTAGCATCGGAAGTAGTCTAAGCACCTCTCCGGTCTCACCTGAGTTCGAGAGGAGCAGGGCGATATCGTTTTTTGTAAAGCGACCGAGGTCTCCGTGAATTGCATCGGCAGGATGCACAAAAAAGCTCGGGAACCCGATACTGGATAGCGTTGCGGAGAGCTTCATTCCCACAAACCCCGCCTTGCCCATACCGGAGATAACGATGCGTGAACCCGCGTGAGCAGAGAGGATTGCTTCGACAGCTTTCGCGAAGCGACCATCGAGGAGGTCGGCTACCTGGGCAAGGGCCACCAACTCCTCGCGAATGATGGAGCGGCCGTAGGCGACATCATCCTCTTCGAAGGAGTTTGCCGGTTGCTTGAGCTTGCTGGCGGCTGAGTTGGTCATAAGGGAATAGTATACCGTGGCGCGGGACTCTAAGCCATGCACGGAGGGGGGCGGGGAATGCTCGCAGCTGATATGGCTAAGATGTTGATAACGTTGAGCTGTTCACTTGTTTCCTATCGCATGCTCCTTGTCTCCTCTGCCGAGGCTTGCTTTCCGCCGCCGGATGGGGAGGAATGCCATGATTATGGGCGGACAACAGAGTAAGCAAGAAGAGGCCGGAGAAGTTCGGCTCGATAAGTGGTTGTGGGCTGCGCGGTTTTATAAAACCCGAGCGCTTGCGCACGCGGCGGTTGAGGCTGGGAGGGTCTTCGTCGATGAGGTGTGCGCCAAACCGGGCCGCAAAATAGTGGCCGGCCAGCAGCTTCGAATCAGGCACACCTCTGGAGAATTTGTCATAACCGTTGAGAAGTTGGCTCTGCAGCGCGCATCCGCGAGTATCGCCGCCACTTTTTATCACGAGCAGGAAGAGAGTAAACGGCGTCGAGAGGAGATCGCTGAGTTACGGCGGTTGTCGAAGATTGATGCTCCGGCCGAGCGCCCGAATACCCAGGACCGCAACCTTCTTCGGAGGTTGAAGGAGGGTGGCGAGTAGGGGTAAGTGACTGAAAGGTATTGAGGAGGGGAAGGTTGGCTGAGAGTCGATCGGCCTCCTTGGCGATTCTGGGCCCCACATCCTTCAGTTCTCACGCGGGCATCCGATGAATCTATCGAGATGTGGTGATATGAACGACCCTCAGCATCGGAAAGATCTACGGACTCGCAGCGACCAGGCTTCATGGCAGAACAACCCGCCGAAAGTTTCCGGTGACGGGTCGAGTTTACCGCCAAGCACGAGCGAGTCATCTTCGGCTGCTGAGCAGCTAAGCCTACCACCGGGCCAAGTTCATGAAGAGCCGATTGTACAGCTCGCCCGCTGCTGCCTCATGGATCTCGTTGATGGGAACTTGGTAAAGAAGGTCCAAGCTCCGTACGACCCGGATAGTGAACTACTCGATGTCAGTGGGCTCGCTGAGCTTTTTAATCGGTTAGATACGTTGCGTATCATCGGGCTTGGTGGAGCGGTAACGACTGAACTCTATCCTCCAGCTTGGGCAGCTTCGTTAAAGGATATTGACCTGACTTTCGGAGCAGTAGAGGACCCTTTTAGTATGTGTCCGTTCGAAGAGTTCAGCGCCATAGCGCCTGACGTAGGTGGGGTCCCCGATCTTTTGGACTACGCCGTAAAGGTGCGACGGGTTGTAAAGAGTTTGGCGGAGTTGCAGTCGTATATCGAGTATCAAGAATCCTACGGACTAATATCTCCTGAGCCCGCCGACGTTGTGACGGCGAAAACCTTTCTTTTGCAGACAGTCGAGCGTAGTCGTGCTCGGACTACTGGATCTTCTTGAACTTAATTCGCAGTGAATTTCCAACGATCATAACATCCGACCCGGTCATTAATAGAGCGCCTGCTACGGGTGCGATGTGGCCAAACGCTGCCATCGGAATCGTTATAATATTGTAAAAAAATGCCCAAAATAAGTTCTGTTTGATCGTTCGCACCGTGAGTCGAGCGAGCCTGATAGCCGCCGGAAGGTGACCGAGGGTGTTGTCGGTTAAAAGAAGCTGCGCCGAATGCATTGCGACGTCAGAAGCTGAGCTGAGCGATACGCCGACTGATGCTTCGGCCAGGGTTGGTGCGTCGTTTATGCCGTCGCCCACATAGGCCAAAGGGCTCTTTGCCTGCAGAGATCTGACGATCTCAAGCTTTTGTTCAGGGAGCTTTTCAGCCTCGACCAGCGTAATTCCGAGGGCCTCTGCGACTTCTCTGCTCTTCTGAGTTGTGTCACCGCTGATGAGCGAAACTGAGAGCCCCATGCGCGTGAGTTCGTGAATAGTCTTTACGGCTTCTGGGCGCAACTCATCTGAGAGTGATAGAGAGGCAACGAGCTTGTTGTCCTTTGCGACGACAAGGTCGTCTTCTGTGTCAATTCCGAGCCGCTCGGCGATGAGCCTTCCTCCGCAGAGATAGGTGCTACCATCCGGCGCAATTCCTTCGATGCCGATGCCTTTTGTTTCTGTTGTAGAGGTGAATGTAAACCGCCCCTCAAAGTCTTTGTAGGCCTTCACAACGGCCCGAGCGATCGGATGGGAAGAGTTGCGCTGTAGCGCTACGAGGATTGATTTAGCTTCATCCACGTTGAGGTCGTTGTATGTGGTGAGCTGCTGAAGTTGTAGCTCTCCTTTGGTGAGGGTTCCGGTCTTATCAAAGGCAATGTGAGTCACCGCAGCGAGCCTCTCAAGGGTGTCACCACCTCGGATCAAAAACCCCGAGGTTGCAGCACGCCCAAGAGCGACCATAATCGCCGTCGGTGTTGCCAATCCCATCGCACAGGGACATGCCACGACAGCGATGGCCAAAGCCCGTACGATCGCTTGAGAGAGAGGTAATCCAAAGAGAAGAATCCCGCCGCCGAGAACGAGCGCGCTGAGAACGATCACGCCCGGTACGAAAACGGCACTCACAGCATCCCCTACCTTCTGGATTGAGGGTTTTCTCTGCTGAGCTTCTTGGACGAGTCGAACGATCGATGCCAGCGTAGTATCTCCGCCTACTGCCGTAGCCCGGACAACACCGCTCCCCGCCACAACGATTGAGCCGCCGATCACCCGCTCGCCGCCCCTGCGGTCAACTGGCACTGACTCCCCTGAGATCATTGATTCGTCGCAAGAGAGATAGCCGTTGTCAATAACGCCATCGGTTGGCACCTTGTCACCGGTGTTTACTTGGAGCACGTCACCGACTTGTATAGAGCCAATCGGAATAACCTCAGTCGTCGACGCTCCGTTTTCGCCGCGCACTATTCGCACGGCCTGTGCAGGTTGCAGCGCCGAGAGTGACTCAATAGCCGATGAGGTTTTGCGGACCGCTCGTTCTTCTAGAAGGTTGCCGATAAGTACGAAGGTAACGATTGATGCCGTCGCCTCAAAGAAGATGAGGTCATGGGAGAGGCCTTTTGTCAGGCTCACAACGCTTGCGATGTATCCAGCGAAGATCCCGAGCGAGATGAGAACATCCATGTTCGCCACTCCAGCGCGGAGTGAGCGAATAGCACTGCCGCCGAAATGGAATGCTCCGATAACAAATACCGGTGTGGCGAGATACAGTTGAAGTAGCGGATCGTGTAGAGGCGAGCTCGGCAGCAGCATCGCTAACAGAAGCGGAAAGGTGAGGAGTGCTGATACAGCCGTTTTTATATAGAGAATCTGTTCGAAGGCCCCCCGCCGCGGCTTTGTTATGTCATCGACCGAGTAGCCGAGGTTGCGAATGCTGGTTAGTACCTCTGCAAGTTTGTCGGGATCATGGAGATGAAACGTGGTGCGTCCAGATGCAAAATCGACAGCCGGTGCATGTGCTCCGATACGAAGAAGGTGTTTCTCAAGAGAGAGCGCACAGTTAGTGCAGTGCATTCCCGAGACGCGGAACGTTACATCAGTCGCGGATCGTTGTGTGTCATGGTGGTGTTGATGCATGGGGTAGAGATCCTTATCAAAGAGCCCGTCAGGGCTCCCTACTTTCTTATCACCGCCCGAATACCATAGTTGTTCGGCTTTATATTGCGACCCCGGTAGGCGCACGGGGTGCGGTACGGGAATAGTAGCACTGGAAGGGCCTCGGCGCTACGTTGTCCGGAATGTCAGAGAGCCACATTGTATTGGTAAAAACGCCCCGAAAGGGCAGCTTAATGTACTAGCGATGCCCCCACAGCCCAAGCTGCTTCTCACGGCTCTCACGGAAGCCGGCGAGAAAGCGGCCCTCGTATTTTACGTTCGGCGGGATGGTAAGGGGATACGCGTATCCAGCACGGATAATCTCTTCGTTTACCATCGTTCCATTTGGAAGCCAGAGGTATGCAAGTAAGCGCCCGTACCGGTCACGCGGCTGAAGATCAAACTCGACTCGCACGGATGTGCCGACTGGTAGAAGCTTCTGTGTGTGTTCCGCAGCCAGCTTGCCGAGGTGAACTACCTGATCAATAACAATTCGATTCTGATCTGCTTGTTTTCGCGAGCGGGAATTGCGTTTGCTCTCCGGGGTATCAATTCCGATCAGGCGAACTCGCTCACGTTTCGAAGACATCAGGAGAACAACGGTATCTCCATCGGTAACGCTGACCACTTTGGCCTCACTATCCGGACGCTTGGTGCGGGGAGCCGCGTCTGCAGCGCGGATGAAGGTGCAGAATGCGAGTGTAGCGAGTGGTAGAGCAAATAAGAGTAAGCGTTTCATACTACGGCGACTATATCGGGATTAGTCGACTCAGGCCAAGGGGGATGCTGAGGTTGCGAGATTGCGATTAGCCTCCAGGGCCTTCAGCTGCGATCCGCGCTCTCTTCCAAGCAGCATCTCCTGTAAGACCGCTATGAAGGTGGGGGCTCGGTCTGACCATGCGTGTGGAGCCGCTGTAGCGTGAGAGACGAGCTGCTCATACCGTGCTGTGTCTCCCACAATGTCGAGGGCCCAGTGAGCGGTGTTGGCAAATGCTGTGGGGCTGTAGTCGTTACAGAGAAATCCGTTTCCTGAGCCAGTAGCAGGATCGTAGTTCTCAATAGTAGCAGATATCCCCCCAACGTTTCTTCCGATCACAAGGGTGCCGGCAGCAAGCGCTTCAAGCTGCGTAATTCCCCCCGGTTCAAAGCGAGACGGCATAAGAAACATTGTGCTTCCGAAGATAATCTCAAGTGCCGTTGAATGAGGAATGTAGTCAAATACTGCGGCAATTCTTCCTCGGTACTTTCCACGTAGGTACTCCACGGTACTCCGCAGTGCCTCTGCAGATGTATCCCCGGGGGTCAGAGGTCCAGCGATGATGAGCTGCATTTCCGGATTTCTGTCTAAAAGATCCTCCATCGTCGAGCGGCAAGTTCCCTCAACGTAGCCTGTTAAGAGGTGCAAACCCTTCTGTTCCGCAAGTCGGCCAACAAAGCTCAAGAGAGTCGCATCCTTGTTAGTGCTCAAGTTAAAGCGCTCTTGGAGGCGAGTTTGTATGCTCGTCTTGGCGTTGATGAGGGCAGGGGTGGATCGAAGTTCCTCGGGAGATAGGCCGGTGAGAACTGAAAGAAATGAATCGACGTGTGTCCGGTTAATTCCATTACTTATTCCATACACCGTTGATCGTTGGTGCTCGAGGACTCTCTCAAGGCCGTCTCCACCGTGAGGAGAGCAGATCTGTTCAGCGTATGGGCGACTGACGGTTAACACTCCGCCGGTCACGTGTTGAGCGGCAGCCATCGTAAGGTTGAAAAGTTCAGATCGGTGTGGATCTTGAAATCCAAAGAAGTGCTCGGGGGCGAGGTTGAGCATCGGCCAGAGGTCCTCGTGATTCAGATTGGCTGGAAGCCGTCCGTGGTAGTCTGCCCCACCGTTGTGAATCATGTGGATCGTCTTACAGTGTGAGAGCTGAGGGGAGTTTTTATAACGGGAATCCAACGCAAGAAATGCGGGCACGCATGCAGTCATCCAATCGTTGGAGATAATCGCTGCTGGCTTTATTCCGAACTGCGGAGTAGCAACCGTTTCAAGTACCGCGCGCGACAACACCACCGAACGTCGGAGCTGTTCATCCGCGTAGACAGCCTGGTAGACCCTATCGAAGGCAGCATTGTTGAGCAGCAGGAATAGTCGTAGATTTCCATGTTGAGCTAGGTATACCTTTATCGGTACTGCGGCTGGAGCTCGACGAGTCCACGGTGTTCCGCTGTGGTGGGTTGGACCAAGATGCACCGTGATTGATCCTACATAGCTCGGCTTCACCGTTGTAGAGTTGATTGTGATTCCTTGATCAAGAAGGGTGTCGGCCGAGCGGTGTTTGTTTCCGTTCGCGTAGCGGTAGAGTGGAGTAATAATTGAAACAGGGATTCCTGCCTTGCAAAGCTCAGGCGGTAAGCCAGAGATAACCTGGGCAAGTCCGCCGGCGGCTGCATGTGGGCCTTCCGGTGTGGCGAAGACGATCTCTCCAACGCCGTAAGTCGAAGCGATACAGCGGGAGATAGCCGCGAGTGATGCGTCATTGGTGTATGTACTAAGAGCATTCAAGAGTTCGTTCTCTCTGCCACTGCGGTGAAGCGTATCCGCAAGGATCTCGGCGGGTGCTATGTGAGGCGTTGATCGGGAGATATCGCGAATAGCGGCAAGGGTGGCGAGAGGATCAGATATCGCCGCTGATATGCGCGCTTCTGCCTCAGAGCGTGTCGCCTCGAACTCCGCTTGTCTTGCTGCGGTTCGCTCAAAGTCGTCGTTTGCGATATGGAATTTGGCGTCATCTTGATCCGGTTTTCCGATCCAGATTCGTTCAGAGGAGCCTTGAGCTTGAGCAAAAAAGGTGGCTCCGTGCCATCCTCGGTCGGGTACGTGGCTGCGGAAGTACAGGTGAGTTATCTGCGGGTTTGAGAGTGTTGCAGAACACGAGAGGAGTTCGTCCTGCCAGGCTGGAGCGAGGTCTTCATAACTACCCCAGTGAGCGAAGAGATCGAGTGTTACTCCGGGGGCTGCAGGAATCGCAATCGCTGCGGTCACTTCAACAAAGTTTTCTACCACACTTGCGACTGGCCGCGATTCGAATCGTATCGCTTCTCGAAGCAGCGAGAGGGAATCGTGATCTTCAGCTCGAGGGGTCTCGGGAATAACCAGAGTCGGCGTGTCATCAATGTCGAACAGGATCGTCGGTGCTATCGAAGCGATGATCGGCAGGGATGAAGTGTTGACCTCACGGTCGGAGTAGTTTTTTGGCAGAAGTTCGAGATCCCGCGGGTTCACACGAAGTGTATGAAGGTGAATTGTGGGAAGACTTGAAACAATCGCCTGGAGCGCCTCACGAAGCTCGTGGTTGGAGCTTGCCTCCGGCACTCGTGCGAGGAGGTGCGCGAGGCTTTCGTGGGTTGAGCTTCCCTGCTTGATTCCGAGGGGGCGTGGAAGGCGGTGATTCCCGAGGCTGCGGATGGAGAAGCGTCCTTCGGAGATTGTAAAGTCGACGAGGGCCTTTACCCGTCGGGTGGACGGACGCACGGGAATAGGGGATGCGTGTTGGCTCCGTAGTCCAACCACAAGCGAGCGATATGCTTCGCCGCTGACCTCCACCTGAATGCGGAGGGTATCCGAGACGCTTCCGTGCGTATTCATTTCAACCCCTTATGAGAGCTGATGTTGCAGGGGTTCGATTCGATTCCGCAAAGACGAGCACGGTTCAAAAAATACGAAAATAGTGCATCTCTGGTACCTCCTGCGGGGGAAAAAGGGGAGGCTCGTGTCTACAACGGATTCTGCCAACGGATGACTGAGTTCTGTTTGTGGCGGCGCCCAAGCACAATAATCTCAAGCCTCCCATCCCCGTCTGTATCCGCTACGGCTGGGCTGCCCTGTAGTATAGCGTCGGTCTGGAGGAGGGGTTTAGAACAGTTCGATGAATCACAGGTATACTGCACCCCTGTCGCTCCGGCTACGATAACGACCCCTCGATGGTAGTTAACGAGCACCTCTGGGATGCCATCGCCCGTGAGATCTGCAAGCACCGGAACTCGATTCAGCTCTCCTGCCCGCGAGTCAGTTCTCTTGCCGAGCCGGGGCTGGATGTCCCACAAGATTGAATTAGTGGCTGGTGTCCAGGCGATCAGGTGGCTCGTCCCATCTCCACCCGTGGTAGCTGAGCCACTAACTGTTGCAACGACGTCTGGAAGCCCATCTCCGTTAATATCTCCGACCGCAGGACCCGTCGGTGTGCATGCGGTAACTTTAAGGGTTCGAAGCACTCGGCCGGACGAGGCGCTCAAGACTTTGTACCATTTCCCTTTTCGATCCCCTCGACCTTGCGGAAAGAAACAACCAGCCCCCGTGACAACTTCCAGCCCCGGCGAGTCTGGGATGATATCAGCTACAACCGGGGAGGCTTGAATTGTTTGATTGAATGATCTCCGCCACTCCTGGATGGCTCCGCTGCGAAAGGTAAACACGGTGCCGGGGGCTACATCGACTCCAGCTTTGAGCGCATACAGGTAGCCGCCGTTTCGAGTTGGAGGTTTTAGGCGGGTGTTTTTAGAGATATCTGTGCCGATGATCATCTCAAGGTCGGGGCCTCCTCCAAGATCGGCGAATGCAGGAGAGGAGAAGACGGTATCGGCTGCGTTGTAGTACCAGCGCACTGAGCCGTTTGAGTTGAGGAGGTATACATTTCGATCAAATGATCCAAAGCCGATCTCCAGCCTACCGTTACCGTCTACGTCGGCGAGGGTGGGAGTCGCATAGACCGAATTTCGAAAGGCAAAGAACGCCTTTCGCTTCGCCCAGTCCTTGATGCTAAAGGTCCAGACCCGTTCGCCGGTTGCGCCGTTGTATGCAGCGATGCCACCATCGCACGGTTTTCCACGAAATCCGCCGTATCCGATCACGACATGCGGTGTGCCGTTGCCGAAGAGGTCTCCTACTACGGGCGAGGTGTAGAGTTTGTCAGTAAGCGGTGCCGCAGCGCACCCAGCGTTCGGCGCTGCAGCAGACCAGAGGAGAGTGCCACTACTTGAGAATACATGCAGATGTCCGTCGGTTGTGGTAACCGCGATCTCTAGCCCATCACTCGGATTGCCGTTGATATCAGCGGCCACGGGACGCGTTCCGCCCAGTCCGCGAGTGGGGATTGCGAAGGTCGCAGGTGTTTCTGCGACTACAGTGCGATACGCGGTGAGAGCGATAGCGAGCGCTACGAGGAAACGAACCATAGGAACCTTGTAGGGGGTAGACCGAGAAAACCTTTCTTTCCTATTGTACCCTCGGAGTGCCGAAAGAACAAAGGGCTATCGGATTACCAGTGTTGGTCGCTCTTCAGAAGGTAGTTCTTGATGTAGTCAGTCACGCCTTCCTCCAGAGAATAGAGGGGGTTGGTGTACCCAGCGGCACGTAACTTGGCCATCGGAGCCTCAGTAAAGTTCTGATACTGATTCCTGATCGACTCGGGCATCTCTACATAGTTGATCTGTATAGGCTGTCCGAGCGCGCTAAACGCGGCTTTCAAAAGATCGTTCCACGATCGTGCCTTGCCCGATCCGAGGTTGAAGAGCCCATTCACGGTGGAGTGTTGCAGGAGCCACCACATAACCTCACAACAATCCTTTACATACACAAAGTCTCTCATCTGCTCGCCATCTTGATAATCCGGATGGTTCGATTTGAAGAGCGAGAAGGACCCTGTTTCTGTAATAGTGTTGAAGGCCTTGAACGCAACACTAGCCATGCTGCCTTTGTAGTACTCGTTTGGCCCGTATACGTTGAAGAACTTAAGACCTACGATCCTATTAAGGAGTCCGTTGTCGCGAGCCCAGATATCAAAGAGATGCTTCGATTCCCCGTAAGGGTTAAGCGGTTTAAGTTGATCGAGTTGGGAGAGGTCATCTGCGTACCCATGTTCACCAGCTCCATAGGTTGCGGCGCTACTTGCATAGATAAAACGAATTCCACGTTGGGTGGCGTAAAGGCATAGGGTCTTGGTGTACTCCAGGTTGTTCGCGCGTAAGTACTCAAGGTTCTTTTCGGTGGTGCTTGAACACGCCCCCATGTGAACGATAGCGGTTATACCACTCGGCAAGGTGTTGGCTTTAACCTGTGAAAGGAACTCGTCTTTGCCCATGAACTGGGTAAAGGACTTATTTGCTAGGTTCTTTTGTCGTGGCTGAGAGCTAGCCTCATCAACAACCAGGATATCCGATATCCCGTGAGCGTTTAATTGTGCGACGAAAGCGCTGCCGATAAATCCGGCGCCACCAGTAACTACTATCATAGGATGTGAGGATACTTGAGCCCTGCGGGAGATGTCCATGCGGCTCAGAAGTATTTGTATATCCAGCCACTTGCCGGAGTTTAGGCAAGCAGATTGGTGCTTGTAGTCTGTCTAACACCCTCCGCGTCACCTAACGACAATAGTTCGCGGCGCAGGACATCGTCTGTTGCTCACCGTCCATCCTGGCAGGACTACAGCGGTCCCGGTCTCTATTTCGGACAGAAGCGTACCGGTCGCGGCAGTTTAGCTTACCCCTTAGCTCATATTTTTTTGATTAGCGATTCCAAGATCGTTACCTTTCTGGTGTTCCTGAAACCCTCTCTGAATCGACGATATTTTACGGTGTTGTTATGAAACCACACAGCTCGAACCTTCCCTTCTCGCGAGTAATTGCGGTAACAAAGGTTCCTGAAGAAAAAAAGTATAACCAGGGAACGGAGATATCGCCCGCACTTGATCCCGCACGTTCCCCGCTAGCGTTGGAGCGGATTCAGGTACTTGACTCCTTACAGAAAGCCTCAAGGAATAAACTCGGTAAGCTTGCAGGTGCAGAGCAGGCCATTGTCGAATTGCTGGAAGCTACTCGTGCGTACGACGCGTTTATTAGTGAACGGGCTTTAGAGCTTTTTACGCCTCCGGTGGAGGTTGCGATGATGCTCCCGAGCGAGGAGATCAAGAAACGGTACCTAACAGAGGGCCTTTTAGTGCTTGCTAAGATAAAGCGGGGGGTGGGTAGCCTGGCGGAGCTTTGCAAGTCGGATCCGAGGGCCCAGAGTTCGGTGGCCGAGATGACGAACACTACTCCAGGAGCTCCCGAATTCGCACCACTTGAAAGGCTATTTAAAGAGGTCGTTGCAGCGCAGACAAAAAAAGAAGAGCTTGTTAGAGAGATCTCTTACAAGGCGCGTCTTGCGGAGAATAAGCTCAGTATGTTGGTAAAACCTTTGGGCGATCCGGCGATCTCCTCACGTCTCGAGAGTTTCTCGACGACACTGGCGGAGGTGACAAAGCAGGTTTCTGAGAAAAAGCCTCTCAAGATAGCTCTTCGCGGAGGCGCGACAAGCATTTTTTGGAGCGAGGGGGTGCTGAGTGCTCAGCGCGTTATCACGTTGGTATCCCAGGCATACGCGCTGGCTGAAATGGTGCGCACTGAGGTGCTGGAGACCCTTCCGCAAGTACGTGAAAGTCGAGAGCGTATCGGGCGTGCAGTGGTAAAGAATCTTCCCCGCGAGCCGCTTCAGCAATCTGCAGGCCTCGCACCGGGCGATGTCGCTATTCTTCGGTATGCCTGGAGCCACTTCCCTTCAGAGCGTGATACACCCGCAGGAGATATGCCACAGGGTTTTGCTTTGAAGGCTGACCAACATTTCCGAGATCTTGAGTCCACAATCGGATTGGAGCAGGTGCGTTCGATGGTGGATGCACTTGAGCTAGAACGCGATGGCAGGAGCGCATGGCTTACCCGAAAGCAAGCGAATTCCCTGCGTGGAGTGCTTGATAGAATTCAAAAAGAGCGTGCCAGCCAAGAGAGAGCACGGGCTCTTGAGGATGCCTTTCAGGAAGAGAGCTGCGCGGAGGTTGCTAGTCATCAAGAGCCGCTCGTCGGGGAGGTATCCTCTGCTCCATCGACCGAGGAGTATTTGCGAGAGATCTTTGGCCTCCAGGTTCTCCAGAATGTGCAGGATAAATTGGCAGAGCTTCCGAGTATTGAGCAGGTTGAAGCCCGCACGGTGATGTTAGAGGATGTGGCGGCGTTCGCATTCGGCACCCAATCAGACGATAGTAGCTTTGCACTTGTTTCAAAAATGCTGGCTAGCAACCCGCATCTCCTCACGATGCCAAACTTTGATGAATACTGCGCTGGGCTTAAGCGGGCCCTCACTCGGATCGAAAAGCTTGGGCTGACGAAGCCGATATACGACATTATGAAGTCTACTCATCGATTCTCCGGTCCTTCGGCGCTTGCGGAGACCGTGGCGTGTATAGAACGAGCATCAAGCTATAAGGGAGCCGTAAGTGGGCTCAACGATGCAGGGCTTAAGGGAGAAGCTATCATGGCTCTTTTGCGATACGGGTTCTTCTTCAATGGACAGCTTCACTTCGGTCCTCAAATAGGCGAGGACAGGAAGATCTACGATAATGCGAATAATAAGTCTGAAAAGAAGATCCCCCTAGAAGAGTTGGAAGAGGAGCTTAAGACACTACGGCAAGCCGGGATAATTACTCCCCAGGCTCGCGCAAAAGCTTCATCGTTGAGCCGGAAAGGTATCGATGCCATTCTAAAGCGAGTTGATATCGATGAGAAGCCGAAGCCGAAGGAGAGCCCAGTGGCAAGACGCCCAGAGTCGGACGCAGAGCGCCGGGAAAAGGCGCGCACAGTTGCCCTCGCAAAAGCCTTGAAGTGGGTGCTCGCCAACTCGGATTCACGGGTAGAGTTCTAGCCGGATGGTGAAAAAAGATTTCCTGTTGCGCATTCCGATAGTTTGACTGCAACTGCGTTGGAGCCGCCGAAAAAATCCTCAACGTATCTCAGAGGATACGCTTCCGGTTTTTGCGTTGGCTCCGCCTTGTTTCGTCAAAACTCTCAAAATGCTCACTACGGAACCTTTTTCACCACCCTGCTAGTGTAGGGTTGGCGCATCTGATTCAATTTTATTTTTTTTGCGCGGCTATACTGCAGCTCTGGATCTCGTGGCGCATGACGGGCTGATAAACCGATTGCGATGTGATTGCGCGCATAATCCCGCGCCTAGCTGACCACGCCAGCATTACCACCATCATGCCGAAGTCAACGATAGCTTTGTACAAGAGCTGGGTTTAATCAGTGGAGTCGGTGTTTCGACGGATGTCGATACCTCTTCCAGTGGATACCCGGGGCTCTTATGAAGCATCTTTTAGTGGCGTTGTTCGTGTGTATCCTGTTTGCTCAGGAGGCCTTTGCAGCCACCTGTGCAGCAGGCACCTACAAGCAGAGTGGTGGATCCTGCATCGCATGCTCTCCGGGAACGTACAGCAACACGCAGAATGCCTCCTTGTGTACGGTGTGCCCCGCAGGTCAGGTTCAGCCTCTTTCGGGGCAAACAAGCTGTACAGCGTGCCCAGCCGGCTACTATCCCAATGCAGGTCAGACGGCATGTGTGTTGCCGACGAGCACGCCAACAGAGACTCCAACAAACACGCCCACGCGGACTCCGACTTCAACATACACCCCAACGGAACCCCCAACTGCTTCCCCCACAGCCACGTACACCGCTACGCCGACGATGACCCCAACGTTCACCTACACGGCAACTGCTACGCCAACCGATACTCCAACGGCGACCGTTACGCCCACATCAACGGCTACGGCTACCAGTACCCCGACGGAGACGGATACCCCAACGTCAACTCCAACATTCACTTATACGGCGACTCCAACGGCAACTGAGACCCCAACGGATACGCCTACGTCAACATCGACAGTTACTGACACCCCAACGGAAACCCCGACCGAAACGCCAACGGCGACTCATACACCTACAGAATCCCCGACTAAGACCTCAACGGAAACGCCGACCAATACTCCAACATCGACGGAGACGCCGACGTCAACAGCTACGGCGACCGCCACTCCGACGAGTACTCAAACGCCGACAAGCACGCCGACAGAGACAGAAGCGCCGACATCATCACCGACCCCGACCAACACGCCAACATCAACAGCTACGGTGACGAGCACTCCCTCGTTGACACCAACGCTGACTCACACTGCAACCTCGACACCAACTGCTGCCTCTACATCGACGAGTACGTCTACCCCAAGTTATACACCGACGCCCACTCGTACAAGCACCCCGACAGTCACTGCTACCGATACTCCGGTTAATACACCAACGGTTGCTCCCACAAGCACCGCAACACCAACCTACACTCCAACCGTGACTAGTACCCATTCAGCCACGCCAACAAGCACGCCGAGTGCGACAGGCACTCCGACCAACACACATACCTACACTGCCACACCAACAGCCACTGTGACGCAGACTGCTACTCCCACATCAACGCCGACGCGCACTCACACGGGCACAGTGACGCCCACGACTACACCGGCTGGGACAAACACGGCTACCCCAACCACAACGCCAACGTTGACGGGCACTGGCACTCCAACAGCCACTATAACACCGACGGCTACACCTACGATAACAGCGACACCTACGGCAACTCGTAGTCCGGAACCGACAGGTGGGGTGTTAGAGGGCACTCCAACACCGACACCAGCGGGTGTGGTAGGTGATGTTGATGGAGATCTCATCCCGGACGCCGCATTTGTGGCTGCCGGAGGTAGCGCCGAGGTAGTGCTCAATCTAGCAACATCGCCGCGCAAGGTGCCGATCGATAGTGGAGTGCTATCAGCAGATATTGGACGGGTTGATGGACGCTGGAGCGTGATCATCGTCAAGAGGGCGGCCAGGGATTACATCTGGAGCGCGATGGACATGGTGGGAGCAGCGTCATTGCGCGTATTCTCCGATGTGGTGTCGATCGGGCAGCCTGTCATGGGGTGCTATGTGAACGGCCTTTACACACCTGCTGGCTACAAGAAAAGAAAAGCTGCTGTCGTGTTTACGGAGTATACCTTGCCCGCACCGCTTGTAGTTCCTCTGCCGATTACGACTCTTAGTGTGAGGTGTGGAACGCCTGAGCAAGACACCAGCACAATCTTCTATCTCAGCCAGAACATGAAGAAGCGCACCCTCAATGTCGTTGGCACGAAGAGCGGGAAGAATGTTCTTTCCTCACAGCGAGTAGATCCGAAGCTGAAGGGGATAACACTTGCAGTGGTACCACGTGAAACCAATGATTCCCCAACTGTAGCGATACTTGCACGCCTTGGATCAAAGCAGGTTCTTCAAGTTCTCGACCGCGGCAACAAGTGGCGAGGTGTTGCGCTTCCACGCACCACTTCCGGTAGCTCCGTTACCGGACTAGTTGGCGTCCGCTTTGGTGGTCAGAGCTATCTGGTTGTCCAGATAACTAGTAAAGCCAAAGTCACCTCCTATATGCGTCTGTTGGTGCCAGGCAAGTACCTCTAAGTGACGCTTCGCCACGCTGCATTATGGGGTAATCAGGAGGGGATCAGGCGGCTGGTGTGAGGTGTCTACCGAGGCCTAACTCTCTGCTTCATCACGTGGGAATCGACCCGATCAAACATGAGGCGCCCTCATGGATTTGCCAACAGTACAGGAGCAGGGCAGTAGGTACGGCCGAAAGATATTACGCCGGTCAGTGGGTAACGCTCTGTGTCTTTTTCGGTAAAAACCTGATTGTTCTGCTCATGTTGTGGGTGGCGGGGGCTGGACAGATGGGAGTCAGAGCCCCTTCACTGGCACTTTCATGGTAGTTGGATTCGCGCCATGTGTGAAATATCCGAGCACTTCTACTGATCGATAAAAGTAGGTAAAAGATAGTCGTAGCCCCGAGGGACGATGTACTATGGTTAGGCTGCTCGTCGCGGAGGCCCTTCTACAACTCTGCGCGAGGCTAGTTCCAGTATGATAGGTATGCTATGACCACTTCACCCCTCATAAACACATACAAGCGGGCGCCAGTCGATTTCGTATTCGGCCATGGAGAGTATCTCTACGACACAGAGAAGCGCCGCTATATCGACCTCCTCTCGGGCATCGCTGTGGTTTCAGTTGGGCATGCGAATCTTCGTGTGGCAAACGCCATCAGTAATCAGGCACAGAATCTGGTCCATGTCTCGAACCTTTTTGGCACGATGCCGATGAAGCAACTTGCCGAGAGGTTGCGCCAGACAACTGGTGGTTGGGGGCGCGTTTTTTTCTGCAACTCGGGGGCCGAGGCTAACGAGTGTGCGATCAAGCTTGCGCGAAAGAATGGCGCGGGAAAAAAGTTTAAGATTATTGCCGCGGAAGGGGGGTTTCACGGCCGCACGATGGCGACACTTTCAGCGACCGGACAGCCAGAGAAGTGGCGTGGTTTTGAGCCGCTTCTGGAGGGATTTACTCACCGCCCATTCAATAATTTGGAAGCGTTTGCTTCTGCCCTTGATGATTCAGTGGCCGGCATTATGGTCGAGCCGATCCAAGGAGAGCGTGGGGTGATTCCTGCTAGCAAGGAGTTTTTGCTGGGGCTTCGAGATCTCTGTAATAGGGCCGGGATTCCGCTGATCTTCGACGAGGTGCAAACCGGGATCGGCCGGACAGGCCATTGGTGGGCATTCCAATATTTTGGTGTGAAGCCCGATATTATGACTTCCGCTAAGGGGATCGCGAATGGAATGCCGCTTGGGGCCTGTATCGCTGATGAGCCGTTCGCTTCAGCATTTAATCCGGGTGACCACGGCACCACGTTTGGAGGAAACCCGGTTGCGTGTGCAGCGGCGCTCGCCACTTTTGATGAGGTGCAGGACCGGAACCTGACGGGTGAGGCAACTCGCAAAGGGGAGCTTCTCAGGGAGCTGCTCTCAGAGATCGGTGATGTGCAGGAAGTGCGTGGCGCGGGGCTTATGCTTGGAGTCGTCTTAAAGCGGCCGATCGCATTATCCCTCGTTCCGGCAGCGCTGGAGCGTGGACTAATCATCAATGCGACGTCTGACTCGGTTGTACGCATAGTGCCGCCCCTAGTTATCACTGATGATGCGCTTGAGGAAGCAGTTGATATTCTCAAGGATACAATAGCAGCGGTGAGTGAAGAGAGCCCCGTTGTGGCATCCGTCGCAGGGTATTGAGGGCTGTGTTTGCTACGAGCGTTTAATTGCGATCCCGAGTCTGCGAGTGTCCTTGCTGATTCCCTGCGAAGCAGGAGAGTGAACCTCGGTGATTTTGAGTAAAAGTTGCCGGGGCTCAGCCGCAGGGGGTACAACCAACTCTTCCCACAGGTTCGGGGCGTCGAGAGTTGTTCGTGCTATGAGGGTACCGTCTCGGGCCAGTAGCTCCACATGCTGATGTGGCCAGGGGCTCATCACCTTAAGTGAAGCGGAGGAGCCGATAGCTGGGATAGCTACGTATGCCGCGATCGTTTGGATCCAGCAGTGGGGCTCGCCTGAGGTGGGGCATTGAGGAATGAGCGTAGTTCCAACTTCGGAAAAAACAAGCTCTATAAGGGCGAGCTTTGTACTCGCAGGGGCAGCAAAAGGAACGGCCCGCGCAATCGTCATAGCTGGGTTTTTTGGAACGCGCTGTGGAGAGGGCTCTCCTGGTATGATTCGCTCGATTGAAAACAAGGAAGGATCGAAAGCAGTGCCGTCACCGGGGAGAATAACGTAGCGGTAGCCACTTGCAACGAGTGAGGCGAGCGATCGCGCGCTGGGATCGAAGGTATCGACTCCTGGCAGAGACAATGTCGGAAAAGGTAGTTGGAGGGGGCCGGCGACGGCGACATCGTGCCCTATCGGTCGTTCGGCGTTTAGCCATGTAACGACTTCGTCCCGTGAATCGTTGGTGTGGAGTGCATTTCGAATGATCGCTGCGGAAGCACCTCCGAGCTGTGTCACACTGATGCCGATGCAGAGAGCTACAAGGATGCTGCGCGTTGCTCCACGCCAAAGCTGCCCAGCCGCACTCCATAGCCCGTATGCTCCTAGAAGGGCGACGTACGGCACAAGCACTACCATGTTACGGGTAAAGTTTGCTCGTTGCATGGTCATAAGAAAGAGATACGCCAGGGGAAAGGAGATGATGATTTTGGCTGCGAATGGGCTATCCCGCCACAGGGCGCGAGCCCCGAGCAGCGAAAGCAACGCAAGGATAATTCCAACCCCATCGCTGATAAGCCAACGTATGTAAAAGAGTAGCTGTGGGAGTCCTCGTATGCCTGAGTGCTCCTCATGCCCCGCAACCCCGTAGTGCCAGACTTCGTATGATACTCCCTGCCAAAAATCCCGGTATGAGATGAGCGAGTACGGAGCTCCGATGAGAAAACCGCAGAGCGTCCCGCCGACGATAGTTGCGAACCCGCGCGCCGATCGATCACAGAGCCACCAGAGTAAGAGCGGGACAACGACGATCGGCGCAGCATTGTACTTTGCCGCTCCGGCTAATCCGGCGAGAAGTCCACAGATGAATAGGGTGGATATCGCTCTCCTCCGCTCGACTCGCACGGCGTAGCTTGTGCAGATCAAACACGCGAGTGCCATGAGGGTGTCGACACCGATGATGTACGAATTACGCAGCACCTCCGGAGAGATAAGAGTTGCGGTGGCTCCAAAAAGAGCGACGGGTATTGCAACGTGTAGGCTGCGAGCGAGATGAAAGACAAAGGCGGATAGGAGGAAGGTAAAAAATATGCTCAACCACCGATTCGATATTAGAATGTTCGGATGCGATGGGGTGAATGCGTAGTCTGATACCCCGTACGGGTCGCGAGTGCGAATATCCCGTAGGGTTTGAAGTCGTCCGTGAAGCCGCTCCCACGCAGCGCTCGCGTACACAATCGGCATCCGTAGGTAAAAGTGCAGAGCAGGCTTGTTGAAGTAATTCGGATTGAGGGTGTAGTTCCTCGCCATTTCAACCGTATGGTTAAAATGGTGTGCGTCATCCTCTTGGTAGAAATAGCGGGAGTGCGCCTGAACGAGCGGAGAACAGAGCGCGATAGCCGCAGCAAGTAGGGCTACTAGACAGATGCTGCGACTAACGCGCTCTTGTGCCATCGAGGTGCGACTCCTGGCTGACTACTCGTGGTACGAGAATACCTTCTCCTTGGGGTGCCGGATCTTCTTGAGGCTTGCCGCTGCATCGGAGCTCGATCGATAGCCGAGTGCGCAGGCGACCTTGGTGGAATAGCCTTTTGAAGGGAGTCCAAGGAGTGAATCGTACTCGCCGGCATTAATGCCCTCTAGTGGGCAGGCGTCGATTCCGAGGAGTGCTGCTGTCTCAAGCAACATGCCGAGGGCGATGTATGTTTGGTGGGTTGCCCAGGACTCTACTGCTCCCTTGTTGGTAAGGTGTCCGGTAAAGTCGACCATCATTTGACGGTACTGAGTGAGGTTGTCAACGGACACGCCTCGCTCAGTCGCAGATTGCTTCAAGAATTCATCGATGTAATCAGCATCAATCGAGGTCCTTGCAGCCAGTACGACGATATGGGATGCCTCAACAAGCTGTGGCTGATTCCACGAGGCAGCTTGTAATTTCTCTCGCAGGGCAGCGTTGGTAACAACAACGAAATGCCATGGCTGCAGCCCAAATGAGGACGGGGCCATCTGTAGCGCGTTCTCGAGAGTGTTCCACTCTTTTGCCGCTATCTTACGGGTTGGATCGAAGCGCTTTGTGGCGTAACGCCAGGTAAGAGCATGCTCGATTGAAGTCTGCATCGTTTCGGATGACATATATCTCTCCTATTATTTATACACATTAGATTCCGTGAGAAAGGGTGATCAATGATCCTGCTGGAAGTCGGCGCGTTGAGTGCTCCTCTTCAAGAGCGAGCGATTCAATCGAGATGGAAACTTCGTGATCCGAGAACATGTCGAGCGCTATGTTGCGGGTTATGTCTGAAGTGCTCGCAGAGGAGTGGTTGGTGAAGAATACGACGCCGGATTGCGGATCGAGCACGCCCAAGACGAGTCGCACGATATCAGGAGCCTTCTCGTCGAGGGTCCAGGTATTATTCTTTGAAACGCGGCTAAAGGATGGCGGATCGATGATGATAATATCGTATGTGCTTTCCTTGCGTTGCTCGCGAGCCATGAAGCCCAGGGCATCGTCGACGATCCAACGCGCCGCATCTGCTGGTATTTCGTTTTCGAGAGCGTTCTTCTTAGCCCATTCGATAGCGCGTTTTGCAAGATCGACGTGTGTTACCTGAGCATCTCCGAGCTTCGCGCAGAATGAGGTGGCTAGTCCGGTGTAGGCAAAGAGGTTTGCGATTCGAAGCCCGCGCCCCTTCGTGGTGCGCAACGTTTGGGCAGCCTTCGCCACTGATGCAAGGTAGAGCGCATGTTCTGGAAAGAGACCTACCTGACCGTTGGACATCAATTCAAGGTTCATCTGTACGCCAGCAATCGACGCCGTCCAGGTTGTAAAGGGCTTGCCGGCGTGTTCCCAACGGTCGGGTGGAGTGTACGAGGCGGCGGCTTTGTCCCAGAGGGACGCAGATTGCCGGCGGCGCCAGGCGCTTAACGAGGATGGGCGATCGATGATGATGTCGCCGAATTGCTCGAGCTTTCTCCCCTCGCCTGAGTCGAGCAGCTTGTAACCTGAAATCGATGATGGCATGTCCGGCAGTATGGCACAGAGGGGCGACGATTCCCACACGAGGGGTCTCGGGGGAGATGCATAGTAGTTGTAGGGGAGAAAAAAATAACCCCCGACCGCGTTCACTCGGTCGGGGGTAATGTAGGGGGACCAATTAAGAGCAAAAGGGGCTCGGTATGTGGCTCCGGAGGTGAGATGGGAGGGACAGAGAGACGGCTTTCCGGAGCCACATACCTTTGGTGGTGTTTGCCACCTACTTTGGATTACAGCAAGTGCTGGGCCAAGTTAGATTAGGGAAGGTCTGAGGCGCTTTTGCTGAAAAACAAAGTGAATAATGCTAGTTACAGTAGCTGCGAAAAGCGCGCAGGAGTAAACAGGTGTTTGAAAAACTTGCGTGGTTGAGTAATCAGCTTCCATAGTGGGCTCCAGATAGTGCTAGGACAGACCCATGTTGCTGGAGCTGCAAGCGGCGCTCGCAGTAGCAGCCTTCATGAAATATGCTGGTTAGCCCGACCGAGCCACTGCAGAGGAGTTACCCTCCTGTGAGAGGTTCTCCAAGAAGGTTTCGTATCTCTGCTTTGAGACGTGTCTGTGCATCACCTTAAACTGGAATACATCCCGCAACATTTTAAGGGAATCCACCACCAGGTTGACCTTTGAGCCCGGAATATTGGTCCAGTTAATAGGAATCTCTGCAACCGGAATCTCCGATTTCTTGGCGATGTAGAGGATTTCAACGTCAAAACTAAAGCCGTTCGACCGTTGATTGCGGAAGAGAAACATCGCTACGGATCGGGTAAATATCTTAAATCCGCACTGCGTATCTGCTATGCTGGGCACCAAAATGGTGTTGACGCAGCGGTTGAAGATACGTCCCAAGAATCTGCGATGAATAGAAGTTGAAACTCGCGTATCTGCGCTCGCTAGGGCTCTCGATCCGATGGCAAGCGGCGACCCCTTATTGAGGGCTTCGTTCAGTCGAAGGAATTCTTCAATTGGAGTAGCGCCATCTGCGTCTGCCATTAAGATCCGTTTGCCGTGGCTATTTAAGACCCCGAGGCGAACCGCATGGCCCTTGCCGTGATTGGTAGGAAGCTGAATAAGCCTGACCTGCTTTCGAACTCGCTCAAACTTTCGGACAATATCGGCAGTGGTATCAGTGCTTCCGTCATCGACGACGATTACTTCATATGAGAACGGCATCTGATCAAAGAAGTCGATCATGTGGATTAGGGTCGGGGGGAGCCGACGCTCCTCATTGTAGGCCGGAACGACTACGCTGAGATCAATCGCCGTGCTCGTCGACTCTTGATGCTCGAACCAATTCTGAAGCTCTGGTGTGGTCGGGGGAGTTGTCATCGGTGAGATTGCGGAAACCACAGCATTATATCCAAAATCGAAGGTGAATACGCAGCATTTATTGCGTTACCGTTACCTCAGTGCGTCTCAAGACAATGTTGCAATCGGCTAGCGCCGCCACTTCCTACCCTTTTCGTAATGCATCGATCCGATTAGAGTAAGGATACTAAGGAATTGATGCTCGAAGGCGCTCCAGGGGTGCGTTTTTTACTCGACCAGTCGATTCTAAGTCGGCGGTCTGGTGCTGGTAAAACGAGAGCCTAAATTATAAAACGCCTTCTCGACTACTTGCATATCGCTAGTAGGGGGTAACGACGTAGGCTCCCTGTCGAGTTCTTATCAGTTCATATTCGGGTTCGTATGAAGATTCTGCACACAGAGGTTCTCTACCAGGGAAAATTAAAAGGGGTACGGGATACCATCCAAACCGATGAGGGTAAGACTTTTTACCATGAGACGATCGAGCACCCAGGCGCGGTAGTAGTGCTGCCCGTCACCGGTGATGGACGAATCGTCTGTGTTTCTCAATATCGACATTCAATCCGGCGTGAGTTTTTGGAGCTGCCCGCGGGAACTCTTGAAAAAGGGGAGGATCCTGGTGTCTGCGCGGGGCGAGAGATCCAGGAGGAGATAGGGATGGCTGCACGGGAGATGATTCCATTAGGAACCATCTATCCTGCTCCAGGTTTTTGTAATGAATTGCAACACCTCTTCGTTGCACGGGGTTTGTACGAGAGTCCTGCTCAACCGGATGAAGATGAGCAGATTTCATTAATCTTCATGACGGCGCAGGAGATTGAGGAGGCGGTGGCTACAGGAGCGCTCAGCGATGCAAAGTCAATCGCACTATTTATGAGGGCACGTCTGCGCGGATTGGTGTAATTGGAAAAGATGGTTTGCTATGGGAAAGCTGACACGACTCAAAAATAGTTCGCAGGGGTTGCTCGGCGCTCTCACGGTGGTGTGCGGCTTTCTCATGATGTGGGGTGGCGTTCGCACGGGGCGTGATAGCGTAACCACGCTTAGCGCGGTGATGAGCCAGGCAGTGGATATCGATCCGATGCATCCCTCGCCGGCTAATAATGGTCGGATTGTGGTCGCGGCTGCGCAGTTCTCGTCCTCAGAGCAACTAGACGATGAGTACCTTCAACCGACCTCAAATCTTATCCTTCATCGACACGTTGAGATGTATCAGTGGGCGGAGACCTTTGATCCATTAACGGGTAAGCCGATGTACGAGTTGGGATGGCGTGAGGGGCAGATCGATTTCTTCTCCTTTCGAGAGACCTCGGGGCATGAGAACCCGCTTTTGCGAATTCAGCCTGTTGAGAAGAAGGTGACATCAGCACGCTTCGGTGCGTTTGATGGAGCACCGATTTTACGGTCAATCCGCAAGCTGATCCCGGTCGAATTATCGCCGCAGATGCTGCGAGATCCATCGCTGACAATTGAAGACAATATGATCGTGGTGCCGCGAGATCCAAGCACGACCGGAGCCTCTTTGGGTGACATGCGGGTGTGGTATGAGGCGCTGCCGCAGGGAGATTACACAATCCTGACGCGGCAAGTTGATGAGCGTTCATTACTGGGAGCCGATAGGAGTGATACCCTGATTATTCGACAGGGCATCTTCTCTGCGGATGAGTTCGGGCGAGCGGAGATAGGTGCAACCGAACGAGATACGGATGGGCTTTTGCTGCTTGGAGCAATTATCCTCTGTCTTGGATTGTTTTCGGTACTTCTTCCATTTGCGCCGCAGATTGATCTTCGGCCGCGCCTGGCTGTCGACGGCAAGGCGGCGCTTTTTGTCGTGTGTCTTGGCGTATCGCTGGTCACCTTCGTGGTGTTGTGGGTGCTAGGACGACTGGGCTAACCCGCATATTTCACGAAGCCTGCTACTGCGAGCGCCGATAATGGTGCTTTTTCGGTCCCAAATACTACCTTCAGACCGGAAGGTATCTCGAGACGATTCCGCCCTGCAGATACTTAGTTGAATTCGCCCTTCGGGCCCGAACAAGCACCACTCTCGGCGCTCTCGCGACGCAGTTTCATGAAAAATGCGGAGCTAGAAGCTCCGCGGTCCAGATTATTTGGGGTCGTGGAGCTGGTCTGAGTCGTCATCATCATTGCTTGCCTTCGAGCCCTTGATGACGCGGAAGCCACTTTTGTTCTTCAATCGTTGTAGCTTCCACTCGTAGTACTGTAGCTCAAGTTTGCGTACAAGCCCTGACGATCGACCGCGGTACATGTACAGATAGCACAACCCTATAGTAATCAGATCGGGGAGTATCAAAGCGAAGTTTCCGAATACCCCTGACAATACAACAAAGCCAACGCCGATCAGGGCAAAGGTCCTACCCGTGATCGGGGTCCCCCAAAAATTCAGCATCTCTCCTGAAAAATGGGCCAATAGACCGAATATGATCCAGAGAGTTGTCACCACCTGTCGCGAGCCGGGATAGTAGTGCCCCGAGAAAACGCTTGGAAGCAGCAGAGTGCCGATGAGAACTACAACCTCGGCGATAAGCGGTATCCCAAGAGCTATTGCCGTCATTCGTTTGCGTCCCCAGCGGTATTCGAGCATTCCGCCCACCGAGTATATGATCATAACTCCGAAGATTACTTCGAGTGGTCCGACTGCAACGAAGAGCGCCGTAAAGGGCCGCCAGAGTTCAAATCGAAAGAGAGTTCGAAATGGAGAGAAGAGAAGCGGGTAACTACCGCTCTGTGCCAAGAGGCCTTGAATCACGGATATGATGACCGTAGCGATGGCTATCTGATGCGCACGGGTGTGAACGGAGGGTGACGGTATCCAGGGATTTCTGCGCATATCGAAGCTTCTCTCTTGTGGTCACTATGCTACCGAGAAAATGCGGGGCAGAGAAGAGCCCATCAGCGCGGGTGGGGGCTAGCAGGGTGGTGAAAAAAGGTTCCGTAGTGAGCATTTAGAGAGTTTTGACGAAACAAGGCGGAGACGACGAAAAAACCGGAAGCGTATCCTCTGAGATACGTTGAGGATTTTTTCGGTGGCTCCAACGCAGTTGCAGTCAAACTAT
>JBIJBZ010000091.1:0-13347 GCA_044344945.1 Bdellovibrionota bacterium
CTGCGCCTTGTTTCGTCAAAATTCTCAAAATGCTTACTACGGAACCTTTTTTCACCACCCTGCTAGAAGAGAGCACCGCCATGAAGAACCCTCACCATCTGGATACGCAGCAAAAATCATCGAACTCGTTTTTCCTCATCAGTCTATTGGTGGGCGCTGTCGCAGTCACGGTGGGTGCGTATCGACTGGACGACTGGCGTTACTTTCTCGTGGGAGACGAGTACTCCTTCTATTCAGCCGCTCAGGAGATTGTAAAGAGAAATTTCTGGATGAATCCGTTTTCCTCTGGGGTGCACGTCATGAACTACATGGCGGTTAGCTTCTATCCAGCACTCTTTTTAGCTCTTAAACAGAGCTTCTGGATGTGGAGATTCTCCAACATCATACTCTTCCTCCCGATCTGTATGTGTATCTACATCTGGGGCAAAGTATGGTTCGGAGCGCGGGTCGGGATGCTCGCGGCATTGTTCATCTCGACTTCCTTCTTTTTGCACAGCTATTTCTTGATTGGCTATCCGAATCCGCTCGCGGTTTTCTTTTTATGCGCTCTACATGCAGCGTGGGGCTCATGGAGCGCGCGAGAAAACTCAACGCCCCTCGTAGCGATCGGTCTCGGGTGCTTAACTGGGCTAACTTTTTACGTGTATCTCGGCCCATTGATAATTCTGTCAGTTGCCCCCTACGTACTCTACAAACTCTGGAAGACGAAAAGCCGTCTTGCACTGCTCGGGTTCCTTCTTCTCTCAGCACTCTGCGCAATTGGTATCGCAACGCCCGGACTACTCCAGTCCAACACCCTACGCGCGATGGCTCGGGTTTCAAGCCAGTCGCCCGAGTTCCGTGACCGCACTCAAATCATCTCAAATATCGGCAACTGTTTTCGCTTGTTTTGGTGGAATCCTCGCCTCTCTCACTTTATAGCGGGTCCCTATCTTGATCAGATTACCCTGGGCTGTTTTGTCGCCGGTCTCGTCGCGATGGCACTCAGGAGGCGCATCGGATCTCTGTTATTCGTTGTCTCCTTCTCGCTGTTAGCGATCCTGATCGGAGCTACGAGCCCCTACGCCTATCCTGCTACAACACGAGGAGTTGTCTTTATTCCCTTTGGTTGCCTTGCTGCAGCAATCGGATTTGATTGGCTCACTCGGCGGCTGCCGCGGCTGATCCAAAGCGTGAGCGCTATCGCACTGCTTGGCGCACTCGCTGCATCAAACATGCAGCGCGCCGAGGCGTATTTCACCCTGCAGCGTATGCCACTCGATCTTGTCTTTTTGCGAGACCTACGAACAACCCTCGCACAATGCCCAATGGCTAACACCGTCCGCGCCCATTACGCGAATGGAACTCCCCTCCATAATATCTTGCCAAACCTTTCGTTCTTCACAAGCGTGCAGGTCGGACGCCCCATAACTATCGTACTGGCTGGGCAACCACTACCAGCGGGGGCAGACTCTACTACCTCAGTGTGTGAATTTCATTTCGAATCGCCAGCACCATCAGCAAACTAACGCAATAGATTCGAGACTCCCAACTATGCCGAACTGCTGCGCCCATCGAGTATGCTGCTTTCTGCCTTCTTTTGGATTGCGGCACGGATCGTAACCCTGTCATTCCGATAAACACTCATCTTCAGAAATGTTATATCGGCTATGAGTGCCGCGGACTTGATGCGCTCAGACTCAACTGCGGTGAGCTCTTCAAGAATATGGGAACTCTCACTGACAACAGGTGCAGTGTCGTGATGCGCAACAGTGCTGAGATGACGAATCGACTATTCTGCAAAAACCACCCCAAAACCTTCTTCTCCCGTAACGAGGAGAGGATAAAATCTTGGCTCTTCGTGGAATCGAGTGGGTAAAATTGGTGTTAGCGAATAAGTGTGGTCACACGCCCTGAAGGCAGAGTTTAGAAACCATGGCACCAATCCGTGTAAGCAAAAGCTTTCTGGTTCGATATTCGTCCGGGGAGAGGTGGTCAAGAGCGTTAACAAATCAAAGAGGGCACCACACTCCATGACGGACCCTCGTGCTATTGAGAAATAGCGCCGTTTATCGGCTTGTTTGAGCTTGCCGGCGCCTTAGGCGATGTTGAGCACGATCGAAAATGATGCGCGCTTACACTGATCTTGGAGTTCTCCGTTTCCCCTGGGTAGCCGATCTCGAATCTCAACTGTAGTGACGACGAACTCTAGCAGGGTAGTGAAAAAAGACTTCCTGTTGCGCACTTCGATAGTTTGACTGCAACTTCGTTGGAGCCGCCGAAAAAATCCTCAACGTATCTCAGATGATACGCCTCCGGTTTTTTCGTTGTCTCCGCCTTGTTTCGTCAAAACTCTCAAAATGCTCACTACGGAACCTTTTTTCACCACCCTGCTGGAGCAATACGGTAAACATCCACTTTTTCGTAATCCAGCATACTACTTGATATCGATCGGCGGGGCAGAACGTTGCTAGATCGGGTACGTTCACGCGGAAATACCTGATGTATCACTAAAACAAATGGGTTATGCCCCATCAGCAGTCATTGGCACCCACTTTATTCCCCGATGACCCAAAATCTTTAGCCTAAAGATGGAACGAAATCATACGAGATAGGCAAAGCCTGCACTGACTCGTCAACGTAGAACCCAAGGCCTCAGGCCGCCACAACATACCGCATGGTGCGGAATGAAGTGGACACATCGTCATCCGTCCCTGCGTTGAGGGTAATAATGGCAACAACTAAGAATGTTGCTACAATGAGAAAAGGGGCGCTGACTGGCTTTCAGACGCTTGCTTTCATGCCACGGTCGTACAATCCATAGCTCCCACAGCTGTTAGATCAGACTCTTTTCCTGATATCTGTACGATACCTTTCGGCGGCAGGCGCATTAGGGTCATCACAACCGCGAGACCAGACGCATTTCAGAACATTAACCCTTGCCTGAGGCCGATCCCGCTGTTTAATCTCAAGCACATGTATTTACTCTGCTTAATCGCTCTCACGATAGCCTCGCTAACTGCACGCTTCGTGTTCTTGGAGTCGTATCCCTTCGGCTTTTCGCAACATGCCGTAGTGCACGCCAACATTCGGCGGAAACTTTACGAGGCGATCTTTGTGAACAACTGGGATACGCGGACGTTCCACACGATTCGGGACTTTGTGGTGCAAGATCAGCACGGCCCTCAGAGCTTGGTGGAGGCGCTCCTCGTTCCCGTATTCGGCTTTGGCTTTACTGAAAGCAGGCTGATTGTGAGTACCCTTGGCTTACTTAGTCTGATTCTCATCGTCGCATGGGCAACAGTTAGCTTGAATAAGTGGTTCGGGCTCCTTGCTGGGCTCTCTATCGGGATGGCTCCATACTGCCTATATTTTTCTCGGTCGGGCGATAGCGAACACGTCAATATTTACCTCCAGGGATTTCTCCTGCTCTACGCCGCGCAACGCTGTGTGCAACGCGGATTTGTCCGTGATTATTCCCTTCTCGGACTTGCCGGGGGGTTGTCGCTTTACGTCTATGCTACCAACCAGCTGTTGTGTGTAATGGTATTGGGACTAGTTGCTCTTTTCCAGATTGCTCCTCTCATTCGGAGCGGTTGGACGAATTGCCTGGTGCGGATTGTAGGGTTCTTGCTCCCGGCTGTAGCAACGGCCGGCCCAATGATCAACCACCACATCAAGAACGGCCGCAGTCTGCTACTCAGAACCCCGTATGGAACCCCAAACTACGAGTTCTCGAAGACCCAGGACCTCGCGTCGCAAGTCCTAAAGCTCGGCAAAGAACTCTTTGTTCAAGGAGGTGACCCCTGGTTCGCCCGTCCTCACGGGGCTCTCGCTGATTACACACTTTTCCTTCTCATCCCAGGCGTCATCACTATCGTAGCACTTCTTCGCCGAAGCCGTGGAATACAAACCCGCTCGTTTTATTTTCTCTGTGCCGTTACGGCAGCTCTTGTTCTGTTCGGTGGGTTCCCAGCCGCGCTATCACCAGGGCCAGCTTTCAGGCGTGCGGTGCTCCTTGCAATTGGGCTCGATATTATAAAAGCATTCGGCTGCTACGGACTCGCTCTTGCAGCCCTGCGACAGACTCCGAAGTTCGTCGCATATGGACTGATCGGCATAGTCTTAATCAGCTACGCTGCATACGACTGGAGCTCGTTCCTTTTCGACAGCCACACCACCGAAAGCAACAGTGGAAACAGCCGGGTAGCCACGATTCAGTACGTAAGAGAATCCGTCGAGCATAACAAGGACGCTATTATTCTCCTTCCCCTGGGCCAGGGCTTCTTACAGAGAGACGATTTTACCCTCTTCCTTACGTTTCAGCTAGGCTATCCGAAGGAACTTCCAGCTTCGGTTAGGATGATTGACCTTCCAGATCTCGCCTCGGGCGCTTTGAATGACGTCATTGTCCCGTTTCAAACGTACCAGCGCATTGTATCGAAATCTGCCCCACTTCCAGAGGGAGTCCAGTACTCAAATCCCCGCATATTCTCGAACCGGATGGGAGAGACGTTCGTTTTAGTAGACTTCATTCGAGGAGTCCCTTGATCGGCCTATGGCTCTATTGGAGCCATAGGATCCGTTGCCGCTAAGTCTAGCTCCGCATTTTTCATGAAACTGCGTCGCGAGAGCGCCGAGAGTGGTGATTGTTCGGGCCCGAATGGCGAGTTCAACTAAGTATCTGCAGGGCGGAATCGTATCGAGATACCTTCCGGTCTGAAGATAGTCTTCTGGACCGAAAAAGCACCATTATCGGCGCTCGCAGTGGCAGGCTTCATGAAATCTGCAGGATAGCCCGATACCGAAAACTTACCTGCTGTTTTTTTAATATAATTATTGAGACGATCAAGGTTTTGCGACAAAGCTTAACAGGCAACCAAGCACTCTGTTGATTGAAAGCACAGGAAGACCTAGCCGCCTACAGCACTAGAGGCGCAGGGTCTTGAGAAAACTAGACCCCGCTCGCTCTCGCCCACCTATTTCACGTACACGTAGGCCCGATCAAACATAGGAGCACCTACCGGATCGAGATCCCCTGGCACCCACAGGTAAGAGGGAATAACATCCGCAAGTTGCTCCCTGGTGAGCTGGGTTGATACACTTTGGCCGGCCCAACGGGCCGAGGCGATGATGACATATAAACCAGGACCACCGGAACGAAGAGCCTCTCGGACTTGGTCAGCAGAAGTTACCGTTTTTACCGAGGTGAGATCGCCTACCGCACCGCAAAATGCCGTCAGATCGTTCTCAAGCACAATCGTCTTGATCCCCCTCTCTCCTCCTAGACGCGCAGCTCGAATCATCGCAAACCGATGAAGTCCGCGATCCGCATACCATTCATATGGCAAAGGCCGGAGGTACACAGCAAAGAGAAAATATACATTAGACAGCGCACTCAAGCAGCATAGGGCTATCGCGAGCCTGGCTCTGTTCGATTCTCGTACGATCCTGCTCGCAATAGTGTCCGCCCCCAAAGCCGCCAACCAGGCGATGAAAAAAGACGATCCAACCATCCGACGCGATAATCCGTGAGCCTCTGGACTATCCAGCGGAAATGCAAGAATCATGGGAAGCATAAAAACAAACATTCCCACCAGCGCGATGCGCCACTCCCTGCGTTGGAAACAATTTTGAATTGCAGTGAAAAAACCAATTGTAGTCAACGCGGATGCGATCGGATCTAATAATGGCTTGGCTGGCCGAAAGTAGTGTCGGCTTATGTCATACGACGAGACCTGAAGTTGATAGAAGGCATCCTTTAGAATCAAGAAAAAGTCCTTGTAAAACGAGGCTCCGGTTGTCGAAAAGCGGCGTTTCTTCTCCAGCCCTGCGGACCCAAACCGCGCAAATACTGCCGCAACTCCGCCAGCTTTAAGCAATCGACTCGCATATGGAGTGAAGCTGATAGCCGAAGAAAACAACATGACTAGTGCCACATTTCGCGTCTCCCGACGGGTCAGCTCTCCAGGCACTCGCAAAAAATCAACGAATATCAAAAAGATAAACGGCAGCATCATAATCGCCATCTTCGCAGATACGATCGCGAGCGCGCACGCAACTCCAGTAACCACAGCAGCGGAAAGCCTTCCCGTTCGGAACGCTATCAGCGCAAACAAAACTCCAATTGTCAGCAACGCCATGTCGTACGGGTACAGATAGATCAAGCGCGAGTTGACCCAATGCCAACCCAAAAAAGTAAGTATTAAGGAGGCGCACAGCGCCACATGACGAGCCGAATACAAGCGCACAATAAAGTAGAGAGCTGCAACTGATGTAGCAGCGGATAGCATGGCTAGCAGTTTTTCTAGGAGAAGAGGCTCGATAATTCCATCAAAGAACTCTGCTACGAGAAATATCAACCAATGAAACAAGAAGGGATATGAGGTTGCTGATGTACTCCATGGAGGTGCGGACACATGCACCAGCGACCGCATCTCCCCAAAAAGCAAGGCCTCATCGCCAGCCGCTGTGAACGGGCCTACCATGCGATATGCGAAGGCAAGGATGAACACGCTGAACGCCAACGCATAATCTAATTTATCAAATTGCGAGGGACCACGCCGCGGCGATCGCATATCCCAGCAATACGCTGCTATTAAACACAATCCAATCGAACACGCCCACAAAGTGATTTGGTGCTCAGCCGCTGACCGGGTAAAGAGGTTGGCTGGCGCCTGCTGAAAAAGAACGCCGGCGCAGTATACCGAACCAACTATGCAGAGAACTGTCAAAACAGCAAACACCTGAGAATTGGATTTGGTAATCGGGCCGTCCTGCCGCTTCCCCTGCAGCACAATAAGAAGCGCGCCAACCAGTAAGCAAAGGTAACCACGGCGAACGGGTCCCGCTCCTGTTTCGAGCGCCACCACTCCAAGGGATAGAGCAACTACGGCAAGCGCGGTTATGAATAGGGGCCAAAGTCGGCTTAGGCGGCTGTTCATAGTGTGTGGGTTGCCATGTGCAAATAATGTCGTACTCGTAACTGCCCACAAACATGGTTAGCACCGGCAGTTTTTCTCAAAATTGTCCTCATCCTATCGGGCACGGGGAGTTTTGTAACCAGTGCAGCCGATGTCGATTGCTGCCCCAGTCACAAAAAGATGTTCTAGATACAGGTAGCAATATCGCAAACTCTGAAGTAAGACGAGATTATACCACATAACGATGCGGCCTGAAGCTTCCTCAAACAACGTCACTGGGAGAAGCATTGAGGTCCACTGGGGCAGGGCATACATCGCGCCTCTCCACTCGGTAGTTCGATGGCCACGGCTTTTGAGCAATCCTTCCGCTGGCCTAACTCCTTAATCCGTTTACGCACCTCACCTTCCGAGCCCTCCCTTACGGAGGCGCGCATCATACAGTCCGCGGGCTCTCCGCCTTTGCGAGTCTGTCTAGGTGGCGTTGTTACGCGTAATTAATCGATACATCGCCTACATGCTCTCTGATTTTAAAAATGTCTTTGCCAGATACAAAAACTCGGCACCTCGGCTCGTTTGCATTTGTGCAAGCGGGAATGTCATTACGAATAAGCTGCACTCCTATCGCTGCCAATTTACCTTCGAGCTGCTTCACCTCGTTCTCATCTTTAAAAAAGCCGCCAATGTGCCAGTGTTGTTGCTTAGTGACGTACTGGAAGACGAATGCGCAGGCTCATTCTTCTGACTCTGAACTCAATATTAGTTCGGAGTCACAACCCCTTCCTGAATAGAACACTATCCATTCATTTCCCTTCTTATCAAGGCAGACGGCATCATCGCCGCGTGAGAGAACAGCAAAGTTGCTCCCATTACAGACCTCAGCAATAAGCTTTTGTCTTAGCTCCGGGGCTTTCATTCTCCACCCCTATCTAGGCTCTTCGTGGAATCGAGTGGGTAAAATTGGTGTTAGCGGACGTGAACATGCTCGAGCACGTAAACGTGACCGTACCCGAAAAAGTGTGGTCACACGCCCTGAAGGCAGAGTTTAGAAAGCATGGCACCAATCCGTGTAAGCAAAAGCTTTTCGGTGCGATATTCGTCCGGGGAGAGGTGGTCAAGAGCGTTAACCCGCATATTTCATCAAGCCTGCTACTGCGAGCGCCGCTGATGGTGCTTTTTCGGTCCCAAAGACTATCTCGGACCGGAAGGTCTCTCGATACGATTCCGCCCTGCAGATACTTAGTTGAATTCGCCCTTCGCGCCCGAGCAATCACCACTCCCGGCGCTCTCGCGACGCAGTTTCATGAAAAATGCGGGTTAAACAAATCAAAGAGGGCACCACACTCCAGGACGGACCCTCGTGCTATTGAGAAATAGCGCCGTTTATCGGCTTGTTTGAGCTTGCCGGCACCTTAGGCGATGTTGAGCACAATCGAAAATGATGCCCGCTTACACTGATCTTGGAGTTCTCCGTTTCCCCTGGGTAGCCGGTCTCAAAGCTAAACAGCCATAGGAATACGGTAAACATATAATTTGTCGTAATCCAGCATACTACTCGATATCAATCGGCGGGGCAGGACGTTGCTAGATCGGGTACGTTCACGATCACGTTCACGCGGAAATACGTGATCTATCGCTGAAAACAATGGGTTATGCCCCATCAGCAGTCATTGGTACCCACTTGATTCCCCGATGACCCAATATCCTTCGATCAGCCCTTCAGTAGGTAGGGACTCTTCGCTGCTCATAGTTTCCTTACTTGGGACGAAGATATGGCTTTCCCCAGACGGTCACCGCCCAAAAGCCGAAACAAATAGTCGCACTATTTCGATTACCACAGAGGGCAACATGGCCCCGTCCTTGGGAGCACTGAGGGGTCTTCAGCCGGTCACAGGGCGAGCGGCTGATACTGGTCGGCTGGGAACGTATGCTTATGGCAGTCTTTGTGGGGGTGCGAACGAATCAGTAGGGACCGTGAGATTGTGTGAGGCTCCACTCCCTTATTCCAAACCTAGGTATTGAATTTCTACATTCGCGGGCAGGAGCAGGTTTTCGGTGGCTAGCACACAGAGTATCCACCGGGTCCGTCGAAGAGCATGTTGAGGATGAGGCAAGTATATGGGGCGGTTTACGAGGACCACAGCGATAGCCTTCGAGCCACATAGGTTGGAGATAGTAGAGCTCTACGAAGGAGCATTCTCGTCTCAAAGAATCTCCGCTTGGAGTATTCCAATTCCCCCGAGCGGTATATGTGACGTGACAGGAGCGATTACGGATGTGAGCGGTATTGAGGAGTGCCTCGTACGCGCGATGAGCAAACCGGCGTTGCTCATGCGAAATAGGGTAGCTATCGCCCTTCCCTCTGTAGCTTTATTTTTCCGTAGCATCTCGGTTGCTTCGAAAGTGTGCCAGGCCGATCCGCAGCGGGTTCATGAAACCATACGGCGAATCCTTCCGTGTGATGCAAGCTCACTTGTATATGGTATTGCTGTTAGTCCGCACGATGACGAGCAGTGTTGCAACGTTCTCGTTGTTGCCGTGAAGCGTGACCTTTTCACTGCCTATAGCAGCGTCGCAGCATTTCTAGGGCGGGAGATTTCGTTGGTCATGCCGGCGTGTATCGCGCGTTGGCATGTAGTGTCCGCGCAGCTCCGCGAGGGAGAGCACGACCCCGTGCTAGTGGTCCATACCTTCGGACCGTCTGTTGAAGCGACTCTCTGGTATCGGAATACCTTGCTCGGCTGTAGGCGAAGCGTTGTTCCTGACGCAGATCGAACGGCGACAATGGCGTGGTGGAAGAGTCCAGAGGGGATTGAGGAGTGCACTGTAGGCATTACTGACGGACTTAGTGCAGCATGGCGTGAGCGCATTCGAACTCGTTGTCGTGTGATTGAGAGGGATGGGGCATGCTCACGTGAATTACGTATCCGACTTGGGATACCTCGGTCATCACGACGAGAGCGTCAGGTGAGGCAATTTCATGACTGCTTGTATCAACGGACAGCTGCATACGATGCAGCGCTCGGTCTCCTGTATTCCATCGGTGAGTCGAGTGCGTTGCAGAGGGACCGTCTTGTATGATCCGAGTACAGCTTGAAACTGAGGAGATGCACTTGCATACGATCGGCGTGCAACGGGCTCGTCATCTTACGTGCGTAATCATCCTGGCGTGTGCATTCGGCCTTGTTTTTCGGGGAGGTCAACTAGCCACCGGCATGGCGAGCCATCAGGTTAAGCAACAACGCCGTCATGCAGAGGAGGCACTAGCAAGGGTGGTTCTGGAGGTGGAGCGTGTACGCCTGCGGGAACGACAGCTCGCAGGCTACCAAAGGTGGCAGGAGCAGGTTGACGGGGCGCGGACAACGGTAACAGAGGCTCTCAAGGGGGTGGCATCAGCAACGCCTAGTGAGCTCTCGTTAAGCGAGATGTGGATTGAGAGGGGAGGATTGAGGCTTCGAGGAGTCGCCGCTCATGGTGGAGCAATTCAGGAGTTCCTTAACCGTCTTGCCCAGTTACTTCCTGTAAAGGAAGCAGCTCTTAAAAATGTGCAGCGAATTGAGGAGCAAGGCGCGTGGCACGACCAGTTTCTCATACAGATTCATATTGCAGATGAGAGAGAGACTGACGGGATGAATGGTGCGGGAATGACGACCTCTTCTCGACCGGCTCATGCTAATCGTGAAATCGGGTGAGTTATGATGGTTCGCCTGCGGGGCTGTTTCACTCAGGTATTGCACTCCAGGCTTCCGCCGACACTGGCGCGTCTCAGTGAGAGGGAGTGGCGGTGCGCAGTGATAGCCGTTTGGTGGTTCGCCGTGGCTGGTCTTTGGTGGGCCGTGGGTGCCTCATGGGCCGTGGAGTTGGAGAAGCTTCGTCTCGAGCGGACAGAATTGGCTCGTATCAAGAGTCGTGAGGTGGAGATTGAACGAGAGTATGGGAGAGCGCTCCAGAGAGATATAACGGAGGTCTCAGAGGAACCGAATCTTCCAGCGCGAGTACCAATGCGAGCGGAGGGCTCTCAGGTGATGGGCGCAATCTATTCCTCGGCGGCTGAGGTGGGGCTCACGTTGGAGGGCTTCGTGCAGGATGAACGATGTGTTCTGATTGATCGGACCGTGAGCGTTGGATATCAAGTCCGTGCCAGAGGGGCATATAAAACCTTTCAAACCTTCTCAGCGCTGCTTCTCGCCCAGCCAGTCCCCATAGTAATGACGACAGCTCACTTTGCTCATAGCGGAGCTGATGCAGAAGCACCATCTCTCGAAGCCGAGCTTTGTCTCGCGTTTGTATCGAAATTGTAAAGGCGCTGTCGAGATTATCGCCCAAGCAAAACACCTTTTGTCTGATGCGGCGTTTTTAATTGTGGATATAAGATCGAATAGCAAGTGGCTATAGTTTCGGGGAGGATTTTAGCCACTCTCTTCGACATTTCCGCTTCCTTTGGCTCACCCTTACCATCTCATCACTCAGGACCTGAATCAAAGAGGGGGCACGTAAGTTCTTCCGTTTCTCTCTCTAAAGCGATGTTTGTGATAAGGGCTATCCGCGGATACCCAGGAAGGTTGCCCTTCGGATACAGGATGTGATGATTGGTCGTAGAAGCCACTAGATAAAATAGAGGTGATCTAGTGGTGATTACTCAAGGGATGAGTCATGAGTTTTAAGTTAAGGCGTTTGTATCTCGCAAGTATAGCCGTCGCGGTGGTGTCCTCGGTTGTTCCTTCGCTGACCGCGCAAGCTGATTCAAAAGCTCAAACAGGAAAGACCCTCCACTCAACACCTGCTCAGTTAAAAAGATCAATCTCCTCTTCTGCTATAAAGACTGCCGCTCAACAAAGTTCTGTCTCCATCTCAAGCTCAATAAATTCCGATCAAGTTTCAATTCGCGCTACGTCTGAAAATCCGGCATTTTCGGTTCAAAAATTATCCTCGCCTCCACGACTGGTAGTGGATATTGATGGAGCAACACAAGGAGGCACGCGAACCGTACCGGCATCGGGCTCGTCGCGCGTTTCGAATGTGCGAATTGGTGCGCATCCTACCAAAACACGAGTCGTGATTGATCTAAAGGGAAGCGGGGATCTTGAGCACAACGCGCAGGTTCGTGATGGTTCGGTGGTAGTCACCCTTGCCTCAAAGAATCCGGGTGCGAATGATAAGGTATCAGATACGAAACCGGGAGATACTGAAGTTGCGCGTCCTGTTGGTCCTATTATCCAAGCTGCAACTGAGTCAAAGTCAGTACCTACTCAGAAGGCTGCTTCAGCCTCAAAGCTTGATCTCGATGAAGAGGTTCTCGTTCAAGGTAGCTCACAATCACCGATGCAAGCAGTCGCCGCTCCTGCAAAAAATTCGAAAGAGACTCACGTCTCCGCCTCTCTGAAGGCCCAAATACCATCAGCTACAATCGCGTCGACGGAGCCAAGTCGGGATCGGGCTCAACCAAAAACGCAAGCTCTTGCAGAGCCGTTGGCTAAGGATGCTCTCGTAGCGGGATCAAAGGAGCTTGAGCCTAGTCACGATCGCGCTCAGCCGAAAACAGAAGTCTTTGAGGCACCAGGAGTCAAGGGTGCTCCAGTAGTTGTAACGAAGGAGCAGGGAGCGGACGCCCAGGCACTAGGCGCCAGGTCAGCTCCGGCGGCAGATGCCACTGTTCAACAAGAAAACATATTTAAGGCAATGACCGAGAAAAAGACTTCAACCGGGTCTTCGATAACTCACGTATCACTCAGCCAGAAGAAGGGGACAAAGCCCTCTGTGGTAGTTGCCCTCAAAGGTTCTCCGGATTTCTCGCTCAATCGAACGGCTCCATCAGAGTATGTGTTGACGCTGAAAGATACGAGTACCTCGTCCGTGCAACGTAAGCAGACCCTTTTTGGTGCTCGAGATGGTGGTGGCATTCGTTCAGTTCGAACAACCAAAGAGGGGCAAGACACATTGGTGCGAATCTTTACGCAGCCCAGTAGCTATCTGACAGCGCGAAAGTCGGCTGATGGATTGGTAGTCGAAGAGACTCAAGACCTCGCGGAAGTTGCGCGTGACATCAGAGCACAACTCGATCCGAATGCGCCTGCTCAGGATGCAGACAAGGATCCAGCCAAGGTACAACCGGTCAAGGCAGAAGAAAAAGTTGACGCCAATGCCAAGAAGGAGCCGATGCTTCCAAGTAAGGATGGAGCAACAGCAAGAGAGGTTGAAAGCAAGAAACAAGAAAAGCCAACGCCTCCCGCCAAAGATGAGCTTTCAGCCGAGAAGACCGTCTCAGCGCCGGGCGAGATGGAGCTTGCAGCGCTGAAGGGTGATAACACGACCTACACTGGGCGGCTTATCTCCCTGGATCTTCAGGATGCCGATATCGACAGCGCTCTGCGGATCATAGCAGAGGTCTCGAATTTGAATATCGTAGCAGGCGTTGGTGTGACCGGTAAGGTTACTCTGAAGTTGGTTG
>JBIJBZ010000246.1:0-3796 GCA_044344945.1 Bdellovibrionota bacterium
CCACCGTTCTCGACGATGTTATCCGCACAGGTAGTGTGATTGAGGGCGGAACCAAGCTTGTGCCGGGAGAGACAGCCCCAGGAGTGCGTTTTGACGTACAGGTTGTGTTAGCCGACGCATAGGCGAGTCCCGGATGCTTGTGGGGCTAGAGATTGCGGGCGCTACAACGGCGATCCTCTATCTGCTCCTCGTCACGAGGCGCACCTGGCTTGCGTGGCCGTTCTACATCCTGAGTTCGGCGATGTACATCCCGGTGTTCTGGATGTCTCAGCTTTACTCTGATGCAGTTCTACAGGTCTTCTTCATCGCCATGGGCGCGTGGGGATGGTGCTCGTGGCGTGAACAGGGTGAGGGTGTTGAGCTGGTGAGGTGGCGGCCGAAGCAGCATCTGCTTCCGCTGGTAAGTATCTGCATCGGAACGAGCGTCATCGGTGGTTTTGTGTTCCTGCACACGCAGGTCGGATACGTGGCATTTGCCGATGCTTTTCTGCTAGTAGGCAGTATTGTGACCACGGTCATGACCGTGGGACGGGTCGTTCAGAATTGGTGGTACTGGATAGTGATAAACCTCGCTTCGGTACTCCTGTACGGTGCCGAGGGGATCTGGATCACCAGTTGTTTGGCGGTCTTGTATCTTGGGCTCTCCATTCGGGGATTGCTGGTTTGGAGTCGAGAATCTGCGGGGGGCCACATCGTGAAGCGGGTTGAATAAATCGCTCGTTGGTATGGTCCAATCGTTCATCAATACGGTGTGGTGCGCTTACCCCGTTGCCTACCGTTTCTGGCAGTACTATTAAATCTGTATGAGACCCACAATAACCTCCCTCCTTCAACGTAATCTGCGTCTAGCCGGAATGCTTACTCTAGGAGTGCTAGCGGGTTGCGCAAACTACAACGATCCGTACGGCGGTGGCTATGGAAGCCCGGGATACGGAAATCCCGGTTACTATGGTGGTGGAGGATATGGGTCCGGTCCTTACTACGGTAGTGGACCGTACTATGGTGGCAGCGATTACTACCGGCGCGAACAGCGGGAGTTAGATCGTGAGCGCCGACGTCTCGAAGAGGAGCGGGAGCGACTTGAGCGTGAGCGTGAACGACAGAAGGAGCCTCCTGCGTATGTGCCCCCAGCCTCTCGTCAACCGGTCCAAGATAGATGTCCACCAGGGTTCTCGCCGAGCGAGCGGAAGTGCTCTCCAGAAGAGCGGCGGCGTGGGTGCCGTGATATTCGCTTAAGTAGCGGTCTGGGATGCGTTGATCGCAATTAGCGCTGATTTTCTACCCTTACGTTTTATGTTGCAGGGACTGTGCACCGGGTATTTTCCGCGGTAAAACTGCAGCATGACTCACGCCCACGCTTCAGCCAGTATCAAAGAGAGAGTAAACGAACTCGTTGCGTCGCTTAATGAGCATTCCTACCGCTACTACGTCCTCTCTCAACCCACCATTAGTGATGCCGAGTACGATCAACTCTTCCGAGAGTTGCAGAATTTAGAGGCGTCGCACCCAGAGTTGGTACGGTCTGATTCTCCCACGCAACGCGTAGGTGGAAAGCCGCTCGAAGGCTTTGCGACGATTCAACACCGACTCCCGATGTTATCGCTCGACAACGCCATGAATGAAGCGGAGCTCAAAGAGTTCGACGGGCAGGTGCATCGTTTTTTGGCGAAGGAAGGGATCGAGATTCCTGATGTTGAGTACACGGTCGAATTTAAGTTTGATGGTGTTGCTGTATCTATAACGTACGAAGATGGCTTCCTGACGAAAGCCGCGTCCCGTGGCGATGGAACTACCGGGGAAGATGTGACATCGAACGTGCGCACGATTAAAGCGATACCGCTCAAGCTGCGGCAGGATCCGGAGCCAGATGGGCTCTTTGAGGTGCGAGGGGAAGTGCTCTTTCGAAAGAAGGAGTTTGAGGCGCTCAATTCGGAGCGAGTCGCGCGTGGTGAGGAGAGTTTTGCCAACCCACGCAACGCAGCATCAGGTAGTCTCCGACAACTCGATCCGCAGGAAACTGCCAAGCGACCGTTGTGGTTCTTCGCCTACGGCCTCGGTCTGGTTGAGAGTCGACACCCGAAGTTGGCATCGATCTCGTCGCAGCGATTGAGTGATGCGATGAAGGTGGTCGAATCATTTGGATTCTCGATCTCGCCGGGTTTTAGGGTTGTGAAGGGTGTCGAGCAGCTCATCGCTGCATACCAGCGAGCAGAGGCTGAGCGTGACTCACTTCCGTTTGAGGTCGATGGGATCGTTATTAAGGTTAACGACGTCGAGCTGCAACGTCGACTTGGATTCCGCCAACGATCCCCACGGTGGGCGATCGCAGCGAAATTCAAGCCGGTCGAAGCCGTTACAACCCTTGAGGATATCGTTATCCAGGTAGGACGCACCGGGGCGCTTACGCCGGTAGCGGTACTCAAGCCGGTGCGAGTAGGAGGGGTGATCGTCTCCAGAGCAACCCTTCACAATCAGGACGAGATTGAGCGCAAAGGGATCCTTATCGGCGATAGTGTTGTAGTGCGACGACAGGGGGATGTGATCCCGGCAGTCGTTGCGCCGATTACGAGCGCTCGGACGGGGAGTGAAAGAGCCTTCAAATTCCCATCGAAATGTCCGGAGTGTGATGTGGCAGTAGAGAGGGTCCCGGGCGAAGCGGTGGCTCGGTGTCCGAACGCGCGCTGCCCAGCCAAGCTCCACAACCGAGTCCTGCACTACGCCACTCGTGATGCGATGGATATCGAGGGGCTCGGCGACAAAATGGTAGAGCTTCTCTTGGAGCACGATGCGGTGCGGGATCTGCCCTCGATCTATTCATTAACGGTCGAGGATCTCATAAAGCTCCCCCGGATGGGCGAGCTTTCGAGCAAGAACTTAGTGGAAGCAATCTCCGCGAGTAAAACGCGACCCTTGGATCGGTTTATCTTTGGATTGGGGATTCGGCACGTGGGAAGTAAAACCGCTTTGGTGCTGGCGCGACACTGTAAGACGGTTGAGCGCTTCTTGGAATTGAAGGATGAGGAGCTGCTCTCGATTGAAGATGTTGGTCCCGAGACTGCGCGCTCCATCGCGGCATTCTTAGGTGATGATGAGGAGCGCGGACTTGTGCATGCGCTCTTGCAGTACGGTGTGAAGCCGGCCGAGATCCACATCGACACCCGTAAAGCGGTGAAGCTGGCAGGGAAGACCTTTGTTCTGACCGGCACTTTTGAAACAATGAGTCGTAAGGAGGCCGAGGAGAAGATCCTCGAATTCGGTGGAAAGGTCTCATCGTCGGTGAGTAAAAAGACGAGTTACGTTGTTGCTGGTGAAGAAGCAGGCTCTAAGCTCGATAACGCGAGGAGATTAGGGGTCCCCGTCCTTACAGAGCAGGAGTTGTTGGGGATGTTGTAGGGAGGGCGGGCATGTTGCCCGCCGTTCGTAACGTTAACGAATATGGCCTGCGGCCGTAGGCCCTTTACATTTTACATCGGCGCAGCGACCGGCGAGCGACACGCTCGCCCCCCCGTGTGAGGCGAATTTTACGAGGGAGGGCGGGCATGTTGCCCGCCGTTCGTGACGTGAACGAACACAGCCTTCGGCCGAAGGCCCTTTACAATTTACATTGGCGCAGCGACCGGCGAGCGACACGCTCGCCCCCCCGTGTGAGGCGAATTTTACGAGGGAGGGCGGGCATGTTGCCCGCCGTTCGTAACGTGAACGAACACAGCCTGCGGCCGTAGGCCCTTTACATTTTACATTGGCGCAGCGACCGGCGAGCGACATGCTCGCCCTCCCTTGTGAGGCGAATTTTACG
>JBIJBZ010000248.1:0-3777 GCA_044344945.1 Bdellovibrionota bacterium
CCACATCGTCTCAGAGAGTGCGCGCAGATGGGGCCAATCTCTGCTTAAAGGGGCAGATGTCCGAAGTAAAGCATTCATAGGGGCAGCAGCCAGCCCGGAAAAAAGGGGGCGCGGTCCCTGAGAAGACCTGTACCCAACAACACGCGGGCAATTTCAAGCCATTTCGCCGGCACATTGTTTTGGAGATAGTGTGAGGATCGGCCAGGCCAAGGCAAAAAAACCGTCGTCATTCCTGACGACGGTTCGCAAACCGTTCAACAGACTGTGGAGCCTATTTGATCAGTTGAGTGCAGAGTCCCTTCACGCTACCTACGCACCGACCTGCATCGGGGACTTTGACGCAGAGGCGATTGCTAGCCTTAAAATATATGGTAGGAGAGCCGGTTCTATTAATCGCGGCTCGACGAATTGACGCCGTCTGCGCTGTGCAACGAGCTCGGCCGGCATGGCCATGCGCCGATGTATGAGGACACCGGGCCAGCGAGTTGCCTTGAGAGTCATAGATGGTGGCAAAAGCCCCCGAGAAGTTCCGCCTGTTGTATATGAGCGTGGGTTCCCGCCGATAACCAATCAGCGCAGTTCCAACACCTCCAGTCCTGATTGGAGCTGACTGCTTATAAATTGTGCCGCTCGCTGAACCTACATCCTGAACCGCCTTGCAATTCTGCGCTAACGTTCTCGCCCTCATCTCCTGAGCGACCGCCGTGGACGTGCCCGAGAGTGCAATTAGAGCTAATAATGCCAATGTACGTACCTTCATATTTTCTCCTACACAGACGATAACCTATTAAAATTCCTGCGCTTCAAAGCCCCAAAATTGACTAACTAGATAAACGGTAACAGCCCCAAAACAAACCCACAATAACCTTCATTTCAGATGCTTTCGGAGCACGATCGGTCGTGGGATTAAATCGACGATTTGAAGAGTTCTAAGCGACCTGCTGGAACCGCACCGTCCATGACTCAAGGGGGGCGGTCCCCGAAGGGGTTGCCTGAAAGATTAGGGGTTTTATCGCAAGTATATGATGTGCGGGGGCAATGCGGTGTTACGTCAGTACGGTGCTGGTTTTATTTAATAACGAGCGCAGAGGACTTGCTGTATCAGCCTAGAAGGGGTCTGAGGTGGAGCAGCTAGGTCGGGCAAGGACGGAGGCCTATGGCTCAGGAATCGGGGTTTACAACAATCAATAATCGAATCAAAACCTGCTCTTCCCTGGCGAATAGCTGCGCAGTGGTCTCGCCTCCACCAACACCCTCGATGACGAGTTGGTAGTGCTCCCAAGGACCTATTGCGGATCGTCTCAGAGACCGCGCGCAGACGGAGAGGCGGCGGCGGGTTTGAGACAGGGGGAAGAATTGTGCGTGTCCGGGTGATTTCTAAGGAGACGCGTTAAGGCATAACAGACTTCCTCTGCTCATCCCACTCCGTCTTAATCCCACGCGAGCGCAATATCTCATCCATCTCCGTGAGCACAGCGTTCGCCTGCCAAAAAGTTGAGAAGGTCCCGCTCTCCCATACCGTCCGAGCATCAAAGCCCAGATACAGCGCGGTGAGGTCTGATGTAAATCCACTCCGAGCGCCGTTACGCAGTGAAAGCGGCTGAGTGTGGCTCAAAGCGATTGAGATGGTCGATACCGTGTCGGTGTTAACATCGTGCCGAAGCTCACGAAGTCGGGCGCTCGATAGATTCTTGCAGATTCCGATCGCAAACCTGGAGCTCTCGGTTTTTGCATCTCGCACAACCTCATCCCACATCTCCAGAGCGGCATCGAGGGGCTCAACCGCTCCTAAAAATCCACTCCTCGCATGAATCTTCAGAAAGCGTGCAAGGAAATCAGCTGGGCTGATCTCTCCGTCGGTCCCGAGGCTGGCGACGATAATCGTCGAGTTTAGCTCTGACAAGGCGTGCAGGAGGGTCTGATCGCAGAGTGGACTCTCCAGGGTTATTTCGTGCCCGTTGCAGAGGACATCTCCTCCGACATCAACGCCAATGACGGCGTCAATATTGAGGCTCGATTGTGCCTCGCGAATACTTTCAAGCACAGCTCGACTTCCGCCTGTGGGGTCGATGATCAGGACCTCTTGGTTGTTCAGCGCACGGGATATGTCGGCCTCAACGTGTCGAAAGCCATCTATCGTTGTGGTGTCTGCCCCGCATACTGCGATGTGGTGCGCGATCCTCCGGATGTTGTAAAACTCGTCCAGTGTCCGCGGGCGACGTATCGGATCATGGATTACTCGCTTCCATGTGAGCCCGCCTGGTATCGGCCTTGCCCCGAGCTGCTCAAGCTCCCAGCACAGAGGAATGGTAGAAACGATGTCGCCTCCACCGCCAACGCCGATAACGGCGATACGCCGGCCAGCTACATCGCCGAAGATCTTCTTGATGATTTCGTGGCGATGATATTGAGCTGTATCGGCTGGATGGGAAGATGTCATAGGGTTCTCTACAACTAGCAGGGCGGTGAAAAAAGAGGCTCATCAGGGAATCAAGCGGGTGCCAATCACTGCTGATGGGCCATAACCCATGGTTTTTAGCACTACATCACGTATTTCCGCGTGAATGCACTCGTAAACGTTAGCGTGAACGTAACCGATCTAGCAACTTTCTGCCCCGGCGATCGATACCTAATAGTATGCTGACCTCGCTAAATTACAGAAGGAGCATTCATTCAGGCAAGAGGTAGACCGGTCTGAGCGAATCTGCATCTGCGGTCACGTAAAGGATAGCACCAACAAGAGTCGAGCGGAGCAAGAGTCCCTGATTGGCAAAGATAATATCCCCTCGCTTGAGGATCTAGCGGTAGCATTTGCCGTACATTCGATGGCAACGGGCGAGCCGCTATTCGGATGGTGTAATAAATCGATTGATTTTTCCTATGCGGTCCGCGCTGTTGGTGGCGCGCTCTTCTTCTATAGTATTGGGTTGTACGTGCACGTCATCCGCGATGCCAGCAGCGATGGTGATATTGCGGTTGCAGCTCGGTCCTCCGGGATTAAAAACCAGATAGTAAAAGAACCCTGACTTGTGAGTAAAGCGCTACCTATATTTTTGACCCCGCACTACTTCTGCGCATGTAGCGACTTATCACTTTTGTGCGAGGCGTATGATGTCAGCACTCATTCTGAGGTTTAAGGCGTTCCGCTTGAGTCTTACCCTCGGCCTGAGCTCGGGTCGAAGGCTGGCCTTTGTTTCTCAAGTCCCCGTTAGCAATAATGAGAAAATACTCGCTAGCTCGTATTCTTATTGTGGCCTTACGCACTTGAAGACTGCTCGCTCTGCTCGCAGCCAGGTGCGGTGTCTCTTCCTTGAAATTCACCGTTGGCCCCGAAGCTTGTCGTCTCTCGTCCGAGCGAGTACTCGACGCTATTTTTTCACGGTCCTCAGAGTAGATCGTAGCATAACGATCAACGCTATGATCCTTTAGTTTGCCCTATTGGTTATACTGATAGAACTCGTGAGTATTTCGGTGTCTGAAAATGGGCTGTAAGGTCAACGGGGTCCGTGTACCTACGACACAAGTAGATACCGGGTCTTCGTGGAATCGAGTGGGTAGAATTGGCGCTTTCGGACGTGAGCATTGCTCGTGCACGTAAACGTACCCGAAGAAGTGTGGTCACACGCCCTGAAGGCAAAGTTTAGAAAGCCTGGCACCAATCCGTGTAAGCAAAAGCTTTCCGGTGCGATATTCGTCCGGGGAGAGGTGGCTAAGGGCGTTGAACAAATCAAAGAGGGCACCACACTCCATGACGGACCCTCGGGCTATTGAGAAATA
>JBIJBZ010000155.1:0-8436 GCA_044344945.1 Bdellovibrionota bacterium
GTCAGTTGCACAGATGGAGAGTTAGCTGCGGTCAAAGAGCCGGTGGATTCGAAACCAATTCGTCTAAGGCTATACTCGGCTGCCTCTTAATGCTTGCCCTTCTAATCCCCCTGCATCGGGTTCCTGGTCATCATGCGGGAACTCCTGTGTGCGTATTACGGTCCGCCGTTTGCTATGTGTGGCTGGGGAATTTCAGGGCATGTCAACGGACCGAGCTCGCCCAGACCTACCTTACATGAATTGTGAGTATGTTCTGGCTCGAAAGATCATCGAGATAACTGGATGAGAAGTAAGACACTCGTGCAGGTGCAGGATTGTGAAAAGGATTAAGGTGAAGAATAGGAGGATGGATCGTTGTGAGCGGTTCGCCACACAGCAAAAAAACGGCACCTACTTGTCGCCAAGTAGGTGCCCCAGTGTCGGCCGATTCGTTGTTCGAGGAAACCAAATGGGGAAGCTAAGTACATGGGGAGGGATTTTTTGGTTTCCTAAACAAGATCCTCGTCCTGTTTTAATGATACGGGGGTGGCACCTGTGGTGTCAACAAAAGTGATATACGCGAAATCCGTAATTTGATTTTTTTGATGAGAGTTAGGATGGCGAAGTGTTAGGTCCGAGAGCGCTGAGGTTCGAATCCTTACGTGGATCCAGTAGCTGATCTGTAGCCTGGGCTGAATGGGTTGGAAGATGCCACGACCAAGTCGAATTCTTCGCGCAGATTTCATCGATCTGTTCATAGAGCATGCTGAGGTGTGCTGAGCCTTCGTGGTCGTCAGTGAGCGGTAGTAGGTCAGGAAGTGATGCGCGGGAGCGACAGCTGATCGGCTTCCGCTGGCCGCACAGAAACGCAGAGATCCAATCGCTCCCAGCGCGCCACAACTCCAGATCCGTACTGTTCTCAAGAGGGACGAGGGAAGACTTTCCGAAGGCGACTGCGGCGGTTGTGGCCAGCTCGGGGCCGTATCCTAATCGTTGCAGCGCAAGAGAGGAGACTTGATGAGGCTCACAACCAAAGGTCTTCTGAAGAACTGAGGGGGGACCTTGAGGTCAAGGAAAGAGGCCGGATTATCAATATTTCGAGCTGCTCGACTTACCAGTATCGTTGTGCCGATCGCTTGGGAGAATCCGATGAGCATGCCCAGCTCTGGGCCGATAGCATCGCTCGTCATGCCTATGTGATAACCCGTCTCGATGTGGTTCATGAGGTAGCGGATGGCGGCATCATGAACCTTTTCAGCCCGCGGACTGTGAAGAACTTCCTGGGTCGAAAAGTACACGCACGCCACGAACGCGCTCATCCGAGCCCCCATATGGCAGAGAGCTCGGTCGAGGGTATCCAGCGATGGGTCAAAGTACTGCGCAGCCCGGATGATGGGAGTCGCAGTAAGGCCGGTTAATCCGAAAATAGCGCCGAATTCCTTGTTTGAGATCTGCGTATTCCAGGCAAGGCGAGTCAGGCGCGCGAGGCCTGGGTTTGGGCTAATGCTCCCCTGGATAACCTCCAATGCTCTATCCCAACTTGCATCGATCTCTAACGACCCATTCATATCAGCCCCGCGTACTCAAGGTTGGAGAGGCTCCTCTCTCCTGTTACCAGTAGATACGTACGTCATAAAGTCCACCGGTCTTTAGAAGCGGGAACTCTTTTGCTCGAATCTTTATAAGGAATAAGTAGTTGGGATTGCTACCAGTTGCTCCGTCGCGAGCCAGATCCTTAAGCAAGTTAGTGGGAGATCCTCTGAGCAGCAGGAAGGGTTGTTTGAGACGTTTGGCTCGTAAGGGGCTTTGGGGCCGCCACAGCTGCTATCAGGATGCTGATACCGTAGAGGATTAGCAGTGGGCCTGCCATAAGTAATTGGGTCAGTACATCTGGCGGCGTAAGTGCTGCCGCGATGATAAAGATGATAACAATGGCGTGTCGAAGATAGCGAATTAAGAACGCACGATCGATTACCCCGGCCCGCGCGAGAAAGAAGGAGAGTAGGGGCATCTCAAAAACGAGCCCAAAACCGACCATCGTTGTGATAGCCATCGAGAGGTGATCGCCTACCTTGATGGTCGGGGTGATGTTTATGGAGCGAAATTCTTCGTAGAAGAACTTAAGCGTGAGCGGGAGGATCTGGTGGTAGCAGAACCATGCACCACCTGAGAAGAGGAGGGTGCTCAGCAACACAAATGGAATCACGAGACGCTTCTCTGTTTGGTAAAGGCCGGGAGCGACGAATCGCCAAACCTGGTAAAATATCATCGGCGAGGAGAGTAGGATGCCCGAGAATACAGCGACCTTAATCTTTAACACCCACGCTTCGGCTGGACCGGTTCCGATCAAAGGGCTGTTTCCAAAGGCTTTGTAGTAGGGGGCGCAGAGGGCGTCGAAGACCTCTGCGGCATAGAAATAGGCGACGATCGAACCGCATGTGATTGCGATAAGTGCGAAGAAGAGCCGCTTGCGGAGCTCCCGCAGGTGCTCCATTAAACCCATCGAATGCTGAAGGGGATCGTATTCAGGGGTCATGCGTTGTCCGTTCCGCTGGTAGGAGAAGGAGGCGGAGTTGAGGATTCAGTTTTTTCCCCTGCGGGCTTTGATTGCGATGCGCTTGGCGCTGCCACAGCGCCGGTCGGGGGTGCGAGTACCTCGGCGCGGAGCTTACGCAGCTCCTGCCCGGGCTCTCCTAGATCGCGACGCACCTCCGCTGCCGGTTGATAGAAGCTGTTGTAAAACTCACGACGGACAGCATTGCTGCCCTTGCGGAACTCGGCCGCGAGTTTTCCGAGTTGGCTCGCTATCTCCGGGAGCTTGTCCGGACCGAACAGGAGTAACGCGACTACACAGACAACTAGGATTTCCGAAAAGCTGAAATTCACGCGGGGTTCTGCCTCTTGCTAGGATCTAGGTCTCAAGCCCTACGATAATGCCAGTATAGGGCTTTAGAACGCAACGTCTGCTCAGGTGCCGCTTGCAGGGGCCTCAATAATTGCAAGGTGTTGATATGCCATGAGCCCCGGCAGTTTCCGGGCAACCAGGAGCCGTAGCGGGATTAAGCTGGTATATACACGGCTTCGAGAGACCCACTGTGGAAGGGCCAGTTCAAATGGCTCGATACTGGCCGAGAGCGACTGGAGGGTGCAATCACAGAGTGACCCGCATAGGCGCCGAAAGCTCTTCCTCGAAAAAAACTGAAGGTGTGTGCGGTCCATGATTCCGAGATTTTGGTATTCGAAGCTACCCCAGAAAAAGAGCGGAAGTCGGACGCTCCAGTGGGCCACGTTCGGCACAGAGATCAACATCAGCCCGCCAGGAGCCAAGGTTCTGCGCAGCTCCAGCAGAAAGAGAAGCGGCTCCGGCACATGTTCGAGCACATCCAGGAGTACGATAAAGTCGAACTGCTGACCCATTAAGGAGGAAGGGTCGGTATGCACACAATCATAGATGCCGGAGAGGGAGGGGTGCGCGAGTTGATCGATTTCGATGGCAATCAGGGCACTAGGAGCCTCGGACCGGACTGCTGCTCCGAGCCACCCCGATCCTGCGCCGACGTCGAGAACTCGTTTGCCTTCCACCCTACCTTTAAGCTGGGCGAGCGCCCACGAGTGACTGGAGCCCCGTAGGGGTTTGAACGGGTACCGTTCGTGGGCCCCTTTTGTGTGTGTTTGTATCCGTGCTGACGCTGTCACGAGTCGATTCCATGCGAATGGGCTAGAACAACCAGATACCTCGAAAATCAGCGCCTTCGAGGTTCCCTGCCCGGGGAGAGTATGATACCAAATCCCTATCTATATCGCGTACGACCAGGGGCGCAAAGCGCAAATTGTTGCCGTCGCCCGGGTAGGAGTAAGATAAAGCACCATGTACAATCCTCGTCTTCATTTTCATTTCATAGGGATCGGAGGTTCGGGGATGTCGGGGTTGGCAGAGATACTACTGACCTCCGGATTCCAGGTGTCCGGGTCGGACATTAAGCACAGTGATATCTGCGCGCGGCTGAAGCAGTTGGGCGCAACGATCTCGATTGGCCATGCGGCCAGTAATGTACCGATGAGCGCCTCGCTCGTTGTGTATTCCTCAGCGGTAACGATGACGAATCCGGAAATTCGGGAGGCGAAACGTCGCAAACTTCCGATCGTTCGCCGAGCCGAGGTCTTGGCAGAGTTGATGCGGCTTAAGTTCGGAGTCGGGGTTGCTGGCTCGCACGGTAAGACTACGACGACGAGCATGACAGCGGCGATTCTGGACGCTGGGAAGCTTGATCCCACGGTTGTTATCGGCGGACAAGTTAAGGCGCTTGGAACCGGAGCTAGACTCGGTCAGGGAGAGTACCTCGTAGCGGAAACAGACGAGAGCGATCGGAGCTTCCTGCTATTAAGGCCAACCGTTGCAATTGTAACCAACATCGACGACGAACATATGAACGCGTACCGTTCGCGGAAGGATCTTGAGGATTCCTTCCGTCGTTTCGTTGATTCGGTCCCGTTTTACGGGCTTGCTATTCTGTGCGTTGATGATCCGACCGTGCGGCAGATTGCGGGCGACTGTCGACGACGCGTGCTCACCTATGGGTTCTCGCCCGATGCGCAGCTCACTGCGATCGACATCCGACCTCATCGTGACGGAATGGAGTTCGGCGTTCGGTATCTCGGAGCGCACCTTGGTACCTTTAAGCTTCCGATGCTCGGCAGGCATCTTGTTCAGAACTGCCTTGCAGCTATCGCTGTTGGGCTTGAATTCGGTCTCTCGATCGAGACGATTCGCAGCGCATTAGCGTCGTTTGGTGGGGTGAAGCGCCGACTCGAAGTGATTGGGACGGCAAACGGAATTACCGTGATGAACGATTACGGACATCATCCGACTGAGATCCGAGCCACTCTCAGGGCGGTTCGTGAGTGTTTTGGCACTGCGATTCACCGACTCGTAGTTGTCTTCCAACCGCATCGATATTCGCGTACTCAGATGTGTTGGAATGAGTATCTGACCGCGTTTCGCGATGCCGATGACCTCATTCTATTAGAGGTCTACGCTGCAAGCGAGGAGCCGATAGTGGGTGTATCCGGTGAAGGGTTGCTCACAGAGATTCAGCATCCGAGCAAGGAGTTCTGCCCGTCAATGGCGGATCTTCCTAGCGCACTCGCTGAGCGTCTGGAGGATGGTGACTTCGTTGTCTGTCTCGGAGCTGGGTCCGTTGGCGGGTTGCCGGAAAAGCTCCTTGCAGCGCTTGGCGCTGACGGTGTCCAGCCCGAGGCCGAAAAGGCGGAAACGGGCGTATTAAAGGTGGTCGTGGGTGGAAAATAGCATCCTGTCAGCCTCAGACGAGGCATCACTGCTGCGGGCCGTTGATAGGATCGTTGGAAATCGACTCCGTCAGGGAGTCAAGGCCTCGTCGCTCACTACCTTTGCGATCGGAGGGCCGCTCGATTATCTCGTGACCGTGGAGAGTCTTGAGGAGCTTCAGCGGGTCGTGGGCTTGATTTCAGAGGCCGGTCAAACGCTGCGAGTAATCGGATTCGGTAGTAATCTTCTCGTCCCAGATGCAGGACTTCGCGGATGGATCATCAAGCTGGGAGCTGCATTTCGTCAGGTAGAAAGAGACTCCAGTGGGGATCTCATTGTTCCCGCTGCCGCTTCCTTAATGGCGCTCTCTCGCAAGGTTTCCGACGCGGGACTCTCGGGTTTGGAGTTTGCGGCAGGGATACCCGCCTCTCTTGGTGGAGCAGTTTTCATGAATGCTGGTGCGCACGGAGCTGAGATCGGCGAGCGGGTAGTGCAGATTACCGGTGTCCTCGCCGACGGCTCCCTTCACACTTGGGCACGAGAGGATCTCCCGTGGCGATATCGATGCTCTGGGCTTCCCTCAGGGGTGATCGTAACCTCGGCAATGTTACGCTTGGTGGAGGGGGACCGGGGAGAAATAGGGAAAAGGTGCGCGCAGAACTTAGCGCATCGTCGTGCAACGCAGCCGCTTTCACTCCCCTCGGCGGGATCTGTCTTTAAGAACCCTAGCCCTGAGCTCTCGGCTGGACGGGTGCTTGAGGAGTCGGGGCTTAAAGGAGTCAGCGTCGGGGGTGCGATGGTCTCGCCACTCCACGCGAACTGGATCGTTAATCCTGATCGCAGGGCCTCCTCTCGTGATGTGACAGAGCTGATCGGGATCTGTCGTTCGCAAGCGCACGCTCGGGCTGGAGTGAGTCTCGAAGTAGAGGTCCGACTCTGGGATTAATGGAGGCCGCTTTTTTACCCCTCGGCTTCCGAGAGCGGACCCGGTATAGTGTTTGAGAACTTCCCGCATCCGAGATGTACCCTGTTGTTGTCACTGGTCAGGCCTCTCTCGGATTAGCGCGAAGGGCAAGGCTGGTAGTGAGTTGTTACCAAATATGAGAGTCCTCTTCACACTGTTGATAGCCAGCGGGGTTTTGGTCCTGCATGTGCTTGATAATCCGACGGGTACCAAGCAGCTCACTGAGTTTGTAACTCAAAAAGCCCACGCCCTCGTTCAGGACAAGGAGGTTCGAATCGAGGGCCTCTCTGTGTTGTCGCGCACCGAGATCGACCGGGTGCTGCCTGTTGAGCGCTCTGCTGTCTGGTGGAAGCTCCACGAGACTGACATCCAGGCACGCATCTCGCAGAATCCGTGGGTTGCGGATGCGGTCGTGAGCGCCTGTCCCGGCAGTCTGCGCCATTCGTGGGGGTGTTTTGTGGTTTCTATAACGGAACGTACCCCGCGTTTTCTGGCAACGGTCGACAACACTCGGTGGATTATTGATCGGGATGGCTCCTTCATCGTTCCATATACCGAAGGTGCAGCGCGAGCCAATTCGGAGGGATTGATTTCAGTAGAGGGGCTCGCTTCCCAAAACAGCTCGCCTGATGTCGTGCGTGCGCAACTCGGGGCTGCTACCCGACTGCTAGATACTGTTGAGCAAGGGGTAGGGCGCAGAATTACCGGCCTGCAGTTCCTTTCTGATGGAGATTTCGCGGTGATGTTTCAAGGAGTGCCGTTTCCGGTTGTGTTCGGTGCAGGCCCCGATTCAAAAGTCCCGTTGGCGGAGCAGGGGCAGCGCTGTGGACAGCTTTTGAAGCGTGTCCAAGACCGCTTCGGGGACATTGTTAAGGTTGATCTCGCCTTTGATAGAGTAGGGGTCATTAAGTTTCGCTCTGGTGAGTAATGGTCTTGATCAGGGTCAAGGGTCAGGGCTGAGAAGTTGTAGTTCTTATTACTTTAGGCTACTTAAAACATCTTGCAGTAACCTCAAACTCTGTTTAACCTAGCACGGACAGTTAATTTTTCGGGTTTGTTCATGCCTACTCCTTCTTCAATCATTGCAGGCCTCGATATCGGGACATCAAGTATCAAAGTGGTCGTTGGTGAGCGTAAGTCCGACGGCTCGCTCGACATTATCGGGGTAGGTTCAAGTCCTTCGAGGGGCTTGCGCAAGGGCGTGGTAGTTAACATCGAGGGTACAGTTAGCGCAATCGGAAGAGCGATCGCCCAGGCAGAGACGATGGCAGGTTGTGAGGTGAGCACGGTGTTCGCCTCAATATCCGGCGCGCATCTCCGCTCTCAAAACAGCCACGGTATCGTGGCTATCAAGAACCAGGAGGTCTCAAGCCTCGATATCGAGCGGGTTATCGACGCGGCGAAGGCGGTGGCGATACCCCTTGACCGAGAGATAGTTCACGTGTTGCCGCAAGAGTTCGTTATTGACGAGCAGGATGGGGTTCGAGATCCGATCGGCATATCCGGTGTCCGGTTAGAGGTCCGCGTACACATTATTACGGGTGCTATTGCGAGTGCTCAAAACATCGTGAAGTGCGCTAATCGCTGTGGCTTGGCTGTTCAGGATATTGTGGCGGCGCCGATTGCGTCGGCGAAATCGGTGCTATCCCAAGAGGAGCAGGAGCTTGGCGTACTGCTGTTAGATATCGGCGGTGGAACGTGTAGCGTATCAGTATTTCATGCGGGCGCTGTAAAGTTTACCTCAGTCGTCTCGGTAGGCGGTAATCACATTACCAACGACATCGCTGCCGGCCTGCGCACGCCACTCGTTGCCGCAGAGAGAATTAAGTGTGAATACGGCGCAGCTATTACCGCAGGCGTCAGTCGGGCCGATATTATTGAGGTCCCCTCAGTGGGAGGACGAGCACCGCGAGTGCTTTCCAAGCTTGTACTCGCAGAGATTATCGAGCCGCGGGTTTCGGAGATGTTCAGCCTGGTGCAGAAGGAGATTCAAAAGGCTGGGTGCCAGGACCTCCTCACCAGCGGAATCGTTATTACAGGCGGCAGCGCAAACCTACCGGGTATCGCGCAGGTTGCTGAGAGCGTTTTCAACCTACCGGTCCGGATCGGCCGACCAGAGTCGGTTGGTGGCTTGTTGGACCTGATCAAGGGGCCTGAATATGCTGCTGCAGTGGGACTTGTGCTCCATGGTGCGACGCATTCAGCT
>JBIJBZ010000220.1:0-4699 GCA_044344945.1 Bdellovibrionota bacterium
GTTTACTGAGCATTTTTAGAGTCGTTTTTTTGGTCATAATGTGGTCCTTTCCCGATAGCGGGGATAACATATTGAAGGGAGATTAAAGAGCCAGTCTCAGACCTGTGCAGCGGGTTGGGAACCAAGGTCAAGAGGAAAACACCTTTTGTATCTCTTTACTTTTACGACCAAAGGGGAATAATGGCGGGGCTCTGACCCGATGCTCTAAAAAAGGTTGCGCGGTTCCGAAAAAAAAGCATGAAAAGGGTATTCCTGTGACGCTTTTTGTTCGGTTTTTTTAGAGTGAGTGATAGAGTGTCGGACGGTCAACAGCTCATTTTTGATTTTCAAGGTAGTGCGGAGGGTGGCGGCATGGATGATGTAAATAAGAAGCTTCTTCAAGCGAGCAACGCGAACATTAAGGTATTCGGAGTTGGTGGTGGTGGATTAAACGCCGTCAACAACATGATTCGCAGCGGCTTGAGTGGCGTAGAGTTCTTTGCGGCTAATACCGATGCCCAGGCACTCGCTTCTGCGCTCCCAACCAATAAGATCCGCCTCGGAGATGATATTACTAAGGGTCTCGGAGCTGGCGCAGACCCAGAGGTTGGCCGCGCTGCTGCTCGCGAGAGCTCTGAATCAATCCGCAAGGCGCTTGAGGGTGCTGACATGGTGTTCATCACTGCTGGAATGGGCGGTGGAACTGGGACATTTGGTGCTTCTGTGGTTGCAGAGGTCGCAAAGAGCCTCGGTTGCCTGACAGTAGGTGTAGTAACGAAGCCGTTCCTCTTTGAAGGAAAGCGTCGTATGCGGAACGCTGACCAGGGCATTGAGGAGCTTCGTAAGCACGCAGATACTCTCATCACGATTCCTAACCAACGTCTTCTCTCGATCGCTGGTCGTAACACCTCACTCCTGGACACCTTTCGAAAAGCGGACGATGTGCTCTACCAGGCTGTGAAGGGAATTAGCGACCTTATCATCTGTGAAGGTCTCGTAAATGTAGACTTCGCCGATGTTCGCGCCGTTATGTCCGAGATGGGAATGGCGATGATGGGTACAGGTGAGGGTAGTGGGGATAACCGAGCGATCGAGGCTGCTGAGAAGGCGATCTCGAGTCCGCTTCTGGAGGATATCTCGATCCACGGAGCGCGCGGGGTACTTATCAATGTTACTGCTTCGCCAGATGTTACCCTTCAGGAGGTTAACGAGGCTGCAGAGCTCATTCACGCAGAGGCTCACGAGGATGCAAACATCATCTGGGGTATGGTTATCGACGATAAGCTCTCAGATAAGGTTCGGGTAACAGTGATTGCAACGGGCTTTGGTGACAAGGCTACGGTTTCGAATACGACCAGCGCAGCTGCAAAGCCAGCGGTTGTAACGACCGGAGCTCCTAACTTTGATGTTCCGACCTTTGCTCGCAAGCCGCAGCAAGCTGCTGGTGCATCTGAGGTTATTAAGCTCAAGAAGCTCTCGGTCCTCTCTACATCAGAGGATGAGGAGAAGTTTGAGATCCCAACCTTTCTCAGGAAGCAAGCTGAGTAACATGCGCGCTCAATAGAGCGTCTGCGGAAAAGGGGCTGGCGAATGCTAGCCCCTTTTCCGTTTCTGCGGCCCCATCTGCTCCTGGCAAATTTACTCGGTTTTGGGGAATTTCCCTTTGCTGCACACTCGCACCTCTCTCACCTTGGTTGCGTCCTGGGCGAGCAATTCGAGCTGCTGAAAAGTTGCGCCTCTGGTCAGGTATGCCGCATCTTCGGCGGTTGAGGGGTCAATAAAAAGGGTGTCTGATTCGAAGTGATAGGCGGCAACGCGTCGTAGTCGATCTAACAGACCGAGCTGGAGTTTTTCGTCCAGATCCGAGAGCAGCTTCTCCCACATGTGCGGGTTGTTGCCTCTCTCTTTGCTCTCAGTCATAGGTTCACCTTCTGAGTGATGCAGCGCTGGGTGCGGCTAGACCTCGCCGGTTCAGCCTCACAGGGCCGCCGTTACACACTTTCAGTATAAACCACTAGGTCGCGGGTTCGAAAGGTAATTATTGGTACGAATTAGATCGGAGAGAAAATAGGTTGTGCTATTAGAGGGTTGAGGTCGGTTCCCATGAACGAGCGCACACACCGGCGGGTGCGCTGGGATAGGGCCAATGTGGTGATGTCCTTTCTTACCCGAAACGCTAGGTAGCTGTTGCATGGCTCGTGTGAGATAACCTCAACCCATGAAAAGGGCAAGAATATACAGGGGTCGCGGTAGGTATGATGTCGAACATTAAAGCCCTGCTCTTCGATCTCGATGGTCTCCTCATCGATAGTGAGCGAATTAGTCGAGATATCTGGAACACGACTGCCGCCGAATTCAATCGTACGATAGACGAAATATATCCTCGCCTGATAGGTACAGGGATGGCTCGAACTGACGAGATCCTAGCAGAGTATTTCGGTGATGCAGACTTAGTTGCTCGGATGCGTGTGAGAAAGAGGGAGATAGAGGCCGATTATCTCTCTCAAAACGCGATCCCTACCAAGCCTGGAGCTGTTGAAATTCTCGTTACGGCGCGCTCGTTGGGGTTTAAGTCCGCGCTGGCTACCGGCTCTGTCCGAGCATCAGTCGATGCCAAGATTCGCCCGCACAATATCGAGTCCCATTTCGATGCTTTTGTGTGTGGCGATGAGGTACTTCGTGGCAAGCCCGCGCCAGATATCTTCCTCGAAGCGGCAGCACGATTACTCGTCGAGCCGGCGGAGTGTGTTGTCTTTGAGGACTCTATGGCTGGAGTTGACGCTGCCTGCGCAGCAGGTATGCGTGTTGTAGCGATTCCGGATTTAGTGCAGTTTGATACGTCGTATGCAGAGAGGGATGGTGTTGTTATTGTCCCATCTCTCTTTGATGCGCACCGGTTAGTCTTCGGGGTGCTCGATGCGGGCGGGCGGTAAGGTTTTATGGCAACGGTGTGCGGTTTAGTTACTTGGATCTCACTCTAGCTTCAACTATCATCAACCGGGCTCGTACAGGGGAGATCTCTATGAAAAATTTCATGTGTGTGTTCGCAGCAGCCGCTATCTATTTTATGGGGCTCGTTACGTGTAGCGCTGAGCCGTCTATCTCTCATGCCTCGCCGTTCAAGATAGGCGTAATCCTCGGATTAAGTGGTCCAACAGCGAACTTTGGCGTGATTGCCAGAAACGGAGTTGAGCTCGCGCTGAAAGATCTGACTGCTGAGGATCGCGCTCGAATTCAGGTTCTGTATGAAGATGATGGAATGACGAACATTCGGGCTGCTACTGCGGCGCAGAAACTTATCAGTAGCGATGAGGTCGATGCACTTATGTCTTGGTCCTCGGGCTCTGGTCTGACTGTGGCGGGAATTGCGGAGGCTAAACAGATTCCTCACATTTCAATCGCATCGGATCCTGCTGTTGTAAAGGGGCGCACATACTCATTCACTTATTGGCCTATCCCACGGGATGAAGTTGTGATTCTCCATGACTACCTAGCCAAGCACGGAATCAAACGGGTCGCGGTGCTTACTATGATCCACAACGGCGCTCTCGCTATTCGGGACGAGTTTGTTGAAGTCGCGAAGAAGGGAGGGCAGGTATCAGTAGTGGCGAGCGAAGAGGTTGCTGGGGATACTACCGACTTTAGAACCGTGCTCAACCGAATAAAGCGCAAGGGCGATATCGATGGATTGATACCGATCCTGTTCCCGGGACAACTCGCAGTCAGCGTCAAACAGGCGCGAGAGGTGGGAATTAAAGCCCCGTTGTTCGGATTTGAGACCTTCGAAGATAAGGACGAATTTAAGGCGTCGGGGGGTCTTCTGGCAGGTGCCATCTATTCCACAGGCGCCGATCCAAGGCCTGATTTCATTTCACGCTATAGGGCGGCGTTTGGGGATGCCTCGTATTACACAGCAAATCAAGCCTACGATATTATTCACCTCTTGGTTGAGGCATCGAAGAAGACCAAGGATCCCCAAGCGGTTGTCAGCTTCTTACAGGGTCTGAGGGACTATCCTACTGCATCAGGGCCTGCAACCTCGACCGGAGATAATCGATTCCACCTACCGTGTGCGCTTAAGGTTCTCGATCCTAACGGGGATGCGCGGAGCCTTGAAGAGAAGTAGGGAGTAGTTTGATAGTTTTGGGTCTACACGGCTGACATTGCGATCATGTCATCATCCCTGACGCACAAGCTGGTCACGGTTAGGTATCGGCGGATACTGCTGGACGGTACGGATTTGCTCCTCTGGCGTAAATTTCTGATACTGAAATTCGGTCCATGCGCCTTCATGCTCTGCGTGCGGGCACGAGCTGCGCACCCAGTGGAGTTGGCCACTCGGTTCATTGGATCGAGGATCCACCGAAGTAAATTCTACTACCTGGCAGTTCTTGATTTCGCCCTGGCTCGCGAAGAAGTCACGCTGTAGTTCCGTTAAAAAGTGGGGTCATCGGGGAATCAAATGGGTGCCGATGACTGCTGATGGGGCATAACCCATTGTTTTTAGTGATACATCAGCTATTTCCGCGTGAACGTGCTCGTACGTGAACGTAAACGTACCCGATCGGGAAATAGGTTTGCGTATTGCTACTCTCTACGCGATGTCTTGAGCCCGCGTAACACCTTTCCGGGTGCGTTCATGTTCGCGAGCACGTCCAGGGTTACGTTGGATCTCCCTAGGTAGTCAGATGCGACGTTTACCTGACGCTGAATAGGCAAC
>JBIJBZ010000092.1:0-13128 GCA_044344945.1 Bdellovibrionota bacterium
TCCGCTGCTTTAACATACCCGTGGATTTGACACGGAAGTCCTACAAGAGCGTAGCGACCCGGAGTATTCCGGATTTCCCCGAATACCGAGTTAGTCGGGCAGATAGCGTACTTGGACTTCATTGCAGCCAGAATCTCCTCCTCAGAGCGGGCTACGATCGGTTTCCCTTTCCATAACTCCTGCTCGTCGGACACGATTACCACGGCGCCGTCAATCTCACCTCGGCGCATCAACGTAAGGAGTATACCGGTGACCAATCCTCCACTCGTTGAGCGCTCTCGAATGTCAGGATCGGTGGCGTATGAAATGAATGAATCGTCAAAATGTCCATGGGTTGAGGCTGGATCCGCGTCTTCGTTGAAATTCTTTCGGTAGGCATCGCGGAGATCAAATTCATCGCCCGGACACACCCTGACGCACAGTTCGCAATCGGTACATGCAGCGAGGTTTTGGACAGCCGGGTAGTCGTCTTCATCGAGGCCAAGCACTGCAGTTGGGCAAATACCGATGCATGATCCGCACCGATGACAGAGACCGCCATCGATTATCTTGCTTAGCCCGCGCAAAGCTCGTGGGGTTTTGTCGTCATGATCTGTGGACCACTCGAAGCGATCGACAAAAGGGCCCGCTTTGCGGAGCGGCGTGAAGCCCGGAGTATCCTGAAGCACCTTAAGGGATCGTTTGCGATCAGTTCTGGAGGCATCACCGATATCGACAACAGAAGATTTACCTGTCATCGCCGGCGAGCCTCTCGAATTTGACGATGACGGGCGATCCAAAGATACGAGTGAGGAGGAGCACGCGCGGAATTGCTTCCAGTAGCCTCGACATTCGTCGGTTCTTGAGGGCTCGGTGAAGACCCATCGGAAAGAAGAATTGCTTGCGCACGGCGCGGCGCCGGAATCCATGTTTGCCGAATTCGCGCGTAAGTTCGTGAGTGCTAAAAATCCGGTAGGCTCGAGTATTACCCTCAATGCGACGCTTTAACGCAAAAAGGAGCGGAGTTAAAAAGTTCGCGCTGCACCACACAGGATAATCAAACACCACCGCGCGGTCCGCTACACGACACATCTCAGCAATGAGCGAGCGCCAAGCGGTGCAGTGACTCATGAGTCGAAAACTGACCACAGCATCAAAGGAGCGGTCATGAAATGGAACATCGACGAGGTTTCCGCTCTTGAACGAGATCGCACCCGCATCCACGAGGTGTTGCACCCGCTGGGCGCATGCGGGAGAACTGCCAAGGATAGTAACCGCGTGTTGCCGTTGCATCAAAGGGATTGCGATCTGACCGTGACCACCCCCGATATCAAGCACCGATGTGAGGGAGGGGTCAACAAGGGCTGCGAGAGCCTCCTCCTGGACCTCTAACAGCCACTCGCCAACAGCACCGTGGAAGCGGTGGGCATACTCGTCTGATGATGCGTGTAGGTCAGCATCCTCCAGTGGCTGAAGGGGGCTAGAAAGAGAGTCTACCAGGGGCGTTGAGGAGGCCGTTTCCATCAATTCACTAGAGCCTTGAGATCCCTCCTTTAGGAGGGGAAAATCGTAAGAAGTATAGAGGGTTATTGAAGAAAAAAGCAAGCAAGCGCAAGCGGGAACTGTCCTTCAATCCTAGCTGGGGATGTGCAACGGGGACGCCCGCGGTTTGCGTGTAAATCGGGGCCTGAGTATTAGTAATCAATTCAAATCACGCACTTAGCCGCTAGCCGGCCGGCGCATAGTTGGAGCAAGTTCTCAAGGTTTTCTGGCTCGATGCCGAAGTACTACCACAGGGTGGTGATTCATCTGTGCCAGCAATGCGGGTAGGGAGCGCCATTCGGATTTAACAGACAAGGGGTTTAGAGGGCAGGCTTATGGAGTTTCCTACCGAGATAATTGGCGACAAAGGGTACATTCACGTAACAAATGACTTGGACTCAGAGGTAGCCGGCGAGGCGCTGCGTTCGGCATTCAACGAGATTTATGAGCAGGGAAAGAGAACGATCGTACTCGATCTCTCGGGAGCCCAAATCATTAATAGCTACGGCATCGGCAAGGTTCTGAGCTGCTATCAGCGACTGAAGGCAGAGCGCGGTGTTTTGATGGTGAAACCTCTGGAGGGCTTCGTTAAGGAAACCTTCGAGCTTTTGATGTTGGACAAGCTGCTTCCTGTGGAGAAGTGAGTATGTGAGTGGTCGCTGTTATCAAAGGGCGATTGTGATGGATTTGTTCCGACCCAATATCCTTCTGGCTGACGGAGATGCCGAAAGTCAGAGAATATTTCGCTCGTTCTTTGAGCGAAGAGGGTGGGATCTTGCCATCGCTCCGGATGCGGGACACCTCGGTGAGGCTCTGCAAGGAGACTTTTACGATATCGTTATAGCCGATGCCCGCATGCCAGGGTTGAGCCCGAACCTGTTGCTTGGTCAGGCATTCCAAAAGCGCCCAGCGCAAGCTTTAATCCTGATCGGAGAATCCCCTGAAACTGACGCTGGGGTTAGGCTGCTTCGTGCTGGAGTTACTGACGTGCTCACCAAGCCCGTTGACTTTGCATGGCTGGAGCGCTGCGTGGATCAGGCTGTGTGCTCGCGTCGACGTGATGAACGGGAGCGCAAAACGTATTCGTTCGTCACCAGTGAACGCACCGAAATGAAGTTTTCATGCCGGGAGCTTGCGGAGGTTCAGGCGATCTCGCTCCCGATCGTGACCCGCCTTCTTGATGGGCGGCAGCTCGCCGAGAATGAAGCTCTCAGGCTCCGATTGGCCGTGCAGGAGGCCATGTTAAACGCGTTGGAGCATGGCAATCTGGAGCTCGATTCAAAGTGGAAGGAGGAACTTAACAAAGACGGCGTTGATAAATTCTCCGAGATACGGCGCGCACGCATGGCTGACCCAGCGTATGCAGACAAGAAGGTATTCCTAACCAGCTACTTCAACGGCTCGCGGCTTGAGATATCAATTAAGGATGAAGGGGTTGGTTTTTTAAATGCGTGGTCAAATACGACACATCAGGCGCAAAACCTCTCATGTTCCGGTCGCGGAATGACGTTAATGACCAGTGCTGTTGATGAAGTGCGATTTTGTCACAATGGATCTGAAGTAATACTGGTGAAGTATTTACACAGTCAGGGGAGCTGAAAGGATATGGCACTCAAGTTTCGAGTTAAGGGGTTAGCTGAGACATTTCTGGAACACATCTCCTGCCCAGCCTGTGGCGTTGCGGGACCAGATGACCAGCACTTTGCAACGGAGTTTACCAAGGTAACTCTGGAAGGGATCTGTGTAGTCGTGCAATGCAAGATGTGTCACGAGATTTTTGTGCCTACGTCGCAGCGATTAGGTGTCCTCGATTACTCGGCCCTGTGCGCTGCGGTAGAGAAGGACAGTGTTGACAGTGGCGAGGCGATTTTGACCGGTATAGCAGCGGTGCGTTTAAATGCTGAGCGGATGAACGCACAGCGCAAGAATGCAATGCACTAGCCGTTTGAGAGACTTCAGTCCCATTCAAGCAACACTGTACGCCATGCCTGTCGGCAGGCTCATGTTACTTCGTGATGTCGCTGAGGGTGAGGTTGTACTTCTTGAGGGCCCCGGTGAACCCAAGCTTATCGATAGTCCGGAGAACACGAGTAGAAACTCGTACGCGAACAGTTTTGCCGAGCTCGGATACGAAGAGCTTCTTAGTCTGAAGGTTCGACTCAAACGTATGGTTGGTCTTGTTGTTCGCGTGGCTTACGCGATGACCATTTTGGTGAGTAACTCCTGAGATAACACAACGACGCGCCATAACACTTCTCTTCAAAAAAAATCGTAATGAGGCCAGGAGGATATATGTCCTTGCGGTGAATGTCAAAAGGCCCGCAGGGCATGCCAGGAGGTGCCGCGATCGTGGGGTATGTGCTCGTAATTACGCGGTTTTTTGGTGAAGAATTGTCGCCGTTTGGATTGGAGTATCCGGAAATCAGTAGAGCAGAAAGTTCTCGATGGTAGGTAAGCGGCCATTGATGCTCTTGAGGTTGGCGCTAGCCATAAAAGTGGTTATGCCATAGTCGACCTTAGCAATTACGGAGAAGACGTCCCCTTGCGCAACCAGCTTTGGCTTAATGGCATTGGCGACGTTGGAGTCGATGCAGGCACTCATCTGAGATGCAAAGTTTTGATTGAACGGGCCTCCCTGAGCCGGGTCTCTGCAGTCAACCAATTTTTGAGCCTCTCCGGAATTCGCAGAGGCATCTGTCCCTTGAATCAGCGCCTGCAACACCTCAACAGATGCTGCATTTATATTTATGGTGTCGCGGGTTCGAATTGAGATGAAGGGAAGGATGCGTTGTACCCTGTCAGGAGTGAAACCCGGGACAGAGCCTAGTTCGCCAGCAAGTGACTCCATAGAGCGGTCGTTTCGAAACTCCTCACCGGTTGGAAGTTCTCCCTCTATCCCTTGAGCCTGAAAGTCGCTACTTGAATAGCTATCCTTATCGACGTCGAGATAATCGATCAGGTTAGCTACCATCTGTTTTGAGGAGTACATCTTGGTTGCAGTGGAGGCGCCGGATTGGGCTGGGCTCTGTTGCTCATTGTCAAACCCGAGATTTTGAAAAAGAGCGGCTAAAACGTTCCTCCAGGTAGGATCCGCTCCGGTCGGTGAGAGAACTGAGAGAAGGGGGATTTTCCCCTTCTCTGAGGCGATGAGAAGCGAAACTCGTACATTGCGCTCGGTCACACCCACTAATTCGCCCGGAAGCTCGGCACCCTCCACAAATTTCATCCAAAGATCCTGTTGTGGATCGTCGTATTGGGTGGTGTCACTCTTAATAAGAACCTGCGCTACATTCACCGCAGATTTCAGAATGTACTCGGCTTTAAGACGCTGCTCAGTCGCTCGGTTAAGCCGCATCGAGATATACGTTGAGTCAGTTAGAGACACTAACAGAGCAGAGGTGATCACAATCATAAAAATGACCATGATTAGCGCAATCCCTCGCTCTCCATTTCTCGCACACTGTTTCATTATGACCTATACTAGAGCGTGCCCATCTACTCAGCAAGCACCGGAAAGAGCTGGAATCTGGTGGCTTCGTATGATAGGGGTCAGGCGGCCCCTACTTGGGTTGTGAAAACCTCTTTTTAGACTTGATCTATCGTGCTAGCTGGCCGAAGGTCGACCGTGCAGATGGTACTGCAAAAACAACCCCGTAACAGGGGGTGTAGCTGCCACTGCGAAGTCTTGCGTTGTACCAGTAGTGCTGCTGTCTTTTTTACGAGGGGCTGGTTTCGGGGGGATCCGGATCAGGCCCAAGGAGAGCTGTTGTGACCGATGCTGTGATTATCGAAGACGACCCGTTGGCATGCATGACCCTGGCTCATCTGTTAGAGGGAGAAGGGTTCTCCGTTCGTTGTTTCCACAACACCGACGATGCGCGCCAGAGCTGCCTTGATCTTCCACCTGATATCCTGATTACTGATTGGTGCGTCCCGGGGACCCTCTCGCCGCGACAGTTGGTGCACGACCTGCAGAATATCTCAGCGCATACTCGTGTGTTTTTCGTCTCTGGATATTCCGTGGAGGATCTACAAGAAAGTATGGCGGAGCTTCAAGGGGTGGAGTGCTTCTCGAAACCTTTGAATTACGATCGTTTTGTCGGAGATGTGAAGTCTGGTGCGCTCAGTAGTATAAGCCCCCAACCGTGATCCGAATTTTTCTAGCTCGTAACGACGAGTGAGTGTGATCACCATCATTTTTTCGTGGCTTCATGGCGCTACTATGCGCAAGAGTAAAGTGGTTCTGTGGTGTGTCGGGGTTCGTTCAAATCGGACATTCTGCACTCGGAAAGCCACCATTTAAAAGGGGCTATCGATGTATTCTAGTTTGCATACGCTCTTAGATGAGCAGCTTCAAGAGCTCTATAGTGCTGAACATGAGCTTGCGCGACGCCTGCCATTAATCGCGGAGGGAGCGAGTTCCTCAGAACTTAAGCACTCTTTGCATGCGCATGTAGAGCAAACCGAAAAGCAGTTAGATACGCTTGAGCAGATCCTCAAAGCGCGAGGGGTGCCACTACGTGGTCGAAACCATCGAGGAATAGACGCCTTGGTGCGTCAAGGGCTTGAGATAATTGAGCGCCGCGGAAACGAAATGAGTATGGATCTGAACTTGATTTTTGTGCTGCGACACATCGAAGACCTTGAACGTGGATCATACGAGATCGCTCGTTCAATCGCCGAGGTGCTCGAAGCGACTGATCTCGTGAAGACGCTCGATCGATTGCGTAACGAAGAGGACCAGATGGAGAGGTCCTTAACAGTTTTGAGTGACGATATGATTGATATGGTTGCCGTAGAGGTGTTTTCAAAGCGGGGCGAGTCAGCACGCGGAGAAGGGGAGGTCCGGATATGAATGCAGCGGAGTATGTTTCACGAGTGCTTTCTGAATTGTCATCTGACGAACAGATTCGGATGACCTCATACAACGGCGCGTTTCTCACTGCAGCGCTTGCAATCATCGAAGAGGTGGAATCGCCCATGAAGGAGCAGGCACTTGTTCAGCTCGCCGTACTCGAAAGAGACTCTCGGTACAAGCAAGCCATGTGCGGACGTCGGGCAGCATAGTCATGGGCTGCGGCGTCTGGAGCGTTTAGTACTTGTAGAAGCCTCTCCCAGCTTTTTTACCGAACCACCCGGCCTCAACGTACTTCACGAGGAGGGGACATGGGCGATACTTATCCTCGCCCAGTTCCCGGTGAAGAAGTTGTAAGATGTATAGGAGCGTGTCGAGCCCCACGAAATCAGCCAGGGTCAAGGGACCCATAGGGTGATTCGTGCCCAGCTTCATTGCATTGTCGATATCCTCCGGTTTTACACCCTCCTGGACGAGAAAGATCGCTTCATTGATCATCGGACACAGGATTCGATTCACAACGAAGCCGGGAGTGTCGATCGCGAGCACCGTCGTCTTTTCAATGCGCGCACAGAAGCTCTGGATCAGGTCGTACGTCTCCGCACTTGTTTGAAGGCCCTTGATCAGCTCCACCAATTTCATGACCGGCACAGGGTTCATGAAATGCACCCCCATGACTTTGTCTGGTCGGGAGGTCGCAGCAGCGATGCGGGTGATAGAGATCGATGAGGTATTCGATACAAGTAGGGCGCTTTTCTTGACGATTGCATCAAGTTGCTTGAAGAGAGCGGCCTTGATGTCGAACTGTTCGATAACAGCCTCGATTACAAGATCGCATTCGGCAAAATCGTGTAAGGAAGACGCAGCTTGAAGTCGAATGGCAATCGCATCGCGTTCTCGGGCATCGAGTTTCCCTTTTTCAACGGCCTGATCGAGTCGCTTGTGGATCCCCTCCACGCCACGCTTGAGAGCATCTGGGTTTGCATCAAAGAGGAGGGTTGAGAACCCTGCAGTGGCAATCACCTGAGCGATTCCCGCCCCCATCTGTCCCGCGCCTACAACTCCGATCTTCGTAAACATAATCTTTATACCGTCTTAGAAATGTAAGATTTCACTCTGCGCTATGATACTCGGGGCTCACCGTTGAAGCACTTGTTATTTTTGGAGCTGCCAGGTTGCAGGAGTGAGCGGTAGTGCGAGAGTTTGGATGCCCCTAGCTTGTCAATCCGCAGTGCGCTCGGAACCGTTAACAGGGACCGTCGGCTCTGCCCAGAACGAGTAAACGGGTGGTAACAGGCTTGTCGGAGGTCGTGAATGTGTGTTCCTGCCAGAAAACCTGAGGTGAACCCCTTTAGATTTGTACTCTCGGAGCTAGATATGGCACTCTCAGAAGCCAGATCTCTCTTATCGTGCGAGTACCAATTATGAAGCGTTTGTTTGCCCGAGATATTGCCATCGACCTGGGAACGGCCAACACCCTGATCTATGAACAGGGTCGGGGGATCGTGCTCAATGAACCTTCGATGGTTGCCCTGAAAGAGGTAAACGGTCGTCGGCAGCCTGTTGCCTACGGGGCTGAGGCAAAAGCGATGCTCGGGAAAACCCCCGAGGGCGTGCAGGTTATTCGACCAGTTCGTACCGGGGTAATCGCTGATTTCGAGGTTGCAAGCCTGATGTTGCGGCACTTTATCTCGCGAGTTCGGGCTCTCTCATGGGCGATGGTGAAGCCACGTGTGATGGTTGGTGTGCCATGCGGGATTACCGAGGTAGAGAAGCGCGCGATTCGTGAGGCTGTTCAGGATCAAGCTCGTGAGGTGCGGTTGATCGATGAGGCGATGGCGGCGGCGATAGGGTGCAACCTCCCTGTGACCGAGGCATCCGGAAGCCTCGTTATAGATATGGGTGGTGGAACTACCGATATAGCAGTCATCAGTCTCAAAGACGTCGTGTACTCGGTTTCAGTTCGTCAGGGTGGCGATGCTCTCGATGAGGCGATCATCAACTACATCCGGCGACGTCACCACCTCTTGATAGGCGAGGCAACCGCCGAGCAGACCAAGAAATCGGTGGGAACAGCTCATCCTGATTACGACGATGAGGTCATGGAGATTCGGGGGCGCTCCCTTATTCACGGTACTCCAACGACTCTGATGGTCTCCGGTGCCGAGATACGCGAAGCGATGAACGAGGTAATCTCTCAGATCGTTTTAGCGGTCCGACAGGCCCTTGAACACACGCCGCCAGAACTATCAGGCGATATCATCAATCGTGGCGTGGCGCTCGCTGGTGGTGGAGCGTTAGTGCGTGGCCTAGGTAAGCGACTCTCGGAGGAGTTGGAGATGGAAGTTACCATTCCAGCCGATCCACTCGGAGTTGTGGCAGAAGGTGCCGGACGATGCCTAGACTACAGCGAAGTATTCAAGGATATCTGGATTTAGGGCTCTTTAGATCTTTGGAGAGTTAGCTCTGCGCAGCCGACGTGGCTGGTTGAGCAGAGTCTTTCTTCACTTGAGCCTTGAGGAGCTTGAGGTCTCCAGTGACTAGCGCCACGATTCCTCCGATCGCACTTGTTGTCGTGACTGCCAGGAGCCACAGGGCGCCAAACGCTGCTGCTTGCTCTTTCGAAACCAAGGCAGGCGCCGCTGTTAGAAAGAACATATACGAATTCTCTCTCACCCCCAACCCGTTCCAGCTTATGGGGAGGCTGCTCGCGATATTAACAAGGGGGATAACAACGAAGAGGGTCTCGAGAGGGATGTCGGCTTGGACCGCCATCGCCATAACTGCGTGGAGTAGGATCTGTGTGCAGTGAAAGACGACCGAGATGGCGCTAATAATCGCGATCGTTTTTACGTCCCGCGGAAATATTGCTGCTACTTGTCGCAGCTTAACTATGAATTTGTTGTGGCCTGGAAGGATCGTTAATATCCACGGCCCGATAATCCAGCCGGCGATGAACGCTACCACCAGGCCAAGTAGCCCCAGAATCATCCACTGAGGCACCCGATCGCTGTGAAATAGGGTGCTTGTAACGAGAGCGATAATGCTCAAGATCGTTAGCCCGTGAATGCGGTCGGCTACTACCGCAGCTACACCCTCGGTTTTTTTCGGAAGTCCGTGAGCCAGAAGGACTCCACGAGCGACATCTCCGCCAACGGTACCGAGACCCGAGCCAAAACAGTTTACGAACATCCCCACAAAATAGGCTCTAAGAGCAACGGTATAGGTAACGTCGATGCCACCCGATCGAGCAATCGTCCACCACTTGTACGAACTCATGAGCTGACCGATCGTATACCCAACTATTACGATTAACGCGGTTGAAAGGCTGATTGAACTGAGAGTGGTCAGGAACTTGTCAAAGGAAACCGAGAAAGCAACGACAGCCAGAAGTGCCAGGGTGATGCAGACTTTGATCAAGCGCTTTGGGTCCATGTTGATTCCGGTAACTATTCCAGATTTCACCCCTTTTTTCAAACCGTTGGGGAGTATTCTTTGGCGCTGTGCACTTGGGGTTTGGCAAGTAGTGATGCGGCCTGTAGATCTTCGTGTTATTTTGGGGGCAGAGATGCCGAATGGTGTTTCAGAGAGCCGGCCGCTGCAACTAAATAACGAACGAATCGAGCAGCGGTTTGTACACCATTTCGACGAATTGAGGAGTCTAGGAACGTGAGTAAAGAGCCGAAGGGTCGTATAACCCGAAAAGAGGATACCTTACATGTCGGCCTCGCCCGGTATGAGAAGCCTCAAAGCAAGTGGCCGTGGTGGGCGGTGGAGTACGGTGGATGGATCGTGGTAGCCGTTATTCTGATCGGTGTGATTATTCCCTTCGGATTTTGGGGGTTGAAGGCAACGCAGGATCGCCCTGTGCTGTCGGGAGCATCAGCTAAGTTGGTTATCGTATTTGGTCCGGCGCAGGTCTGGGAGGGGGGCTCGAACTCTCGCGTGAAGTCGGTCTCGGTCAAAGTTGCTAATCAGGGGCAAAAGACAGCAACGAACGTTAAGATCCTGGCCGTCATAGGCAGCGATGCGTATCCGCTGCAGGGACCTCTTAGTGTCGATTCAGGGAGAGCCGAGGCCTTTAGCGGAGACATCAATCGCACCATCCCTGAGGGCGGATCGATACAAATTTCAATGACCTGCGATAGCTGTCAGTCCTAAGTAATTTGTCTTTAGCCCTAAATGCTCCTTTGAAGGTGATGACAATCGGCAGGCCTTTCCGTATACTTCGGGCGGCCTCAAGCCCCGAGCTTGTCGAGGGGTTGCAGGTTTCTTGTTTTTTGTGGGCCGATAGCTTCCTCCTTCGCTCCTGCGGAGCTTCGAAGGACAAGCAGTCGGTAATGTAGTTTTTTTTGTGGGCCGATAGCTCAGTCGGTAGAGCAACTGGCTTTTAACCAGTGGGTCGGCGGTTCAAATCCGCCTCGGCTCAATTTCTTTAGCTATGCGCACTTTGCTTAGCAAAGATGCGCCTGTCGCCCAAGGGGGCTCTCGCCCCCTGGACCCCAACAGTCCTTGGTTCTTATTGTTAGATCACCACTAGGCTAGGTTTGCTTCGCAAAGATGCGCCTGTCGCCCCGTGGACTCTCGGTCGCCGGCTACTAGCTTATACTTGTTCGCCTCTCAGAGTTGGAGGTCCTCTCGGGCCCGTGAGATCCAACGCCCCTGCAAGGAGTTTCTCTCTGAAGGAATCGGGGTTATCTAAACCCGTCCATGACCGCTGCGAAGTACGCCTCGCATAGATCGATATCCAAGACATCATCGCTCGATGCGGGTTGTGACATCCGTACCTTGCTCTCAACATCAACCGAGAATCCGTTGGTTCCGAGCTGTGACTGAAGTTCGCGCACAAGTGCAGTAGTGTGACTTCGCTCTTGCGCGCTCTGGCCTCCAAGTCCTCCCGCGAACCCAAATGAAAATTGATTCGGGAACCGTTTTTGGATCGCGTTGTGCAGTGAGATCGCCGATGCGAGCTCAATGCTCTGTCCCGTACCTGCCGAGGGATCTAATAGGATCATCGAAATAGCAGGGGCTATCTGCTCAATGTATGACAAGAGTCCGAATTCTCCCTGCGCGGCTAATTCTGGGCGTAGCTGGAGCACGAGGGCAGCTCCGGTCTCACGATGGATCTCCTGTATCTCACCCGGTAGGAGTACCCCGTTCAGCTGTGCAGCAGGTGTTACTCCGTCAGCTACCAGCGCATTGAGGAGGGCGATAACCGAGCCGGCATCGCCGACCGTTCCGGGCCAGCTTTTGCGCAATTCCATGTGAATCATGCCGAGAATCTTGTGTTCTTTCGCCGCAAGCATCGTGTCCCGCAGTAGCTCCAGAGAGGCGATGTGGCGGTATGGCCGAGCGGTGTTGATCGGGGGGAGGTTGTTGAGTGTGGCTGGGCTCGCGAGGGCTCCGAGCATAAGGGTGTGGTGATATGTGGAGTCGATCTGGTGCTTCGAAGCGAGTTGACTGAGGGTGGTAACCTCTGAAGGAGATTGAACTCCGGTCACACCGATGTAGTAGGGGAGTCGAGGTGAAGTGCGTAAGTTAGGCATGATGTAGATCAGCTTAAACAGCCCCTTGAGTTTACCACCGGGCTTTCCCGTAGCATAGGTTTCTTGCAGGTAGTCGTAACTGCCCCCACTTTCTGAAGATTCATTTTGAAACAGCGGGCTCCCTCTGATACAACCTCTGCATGTCGCAGTTGTCAATCAACGATCTTCTCTTTTCCCCTGCCAAGAATGAGGGCGAAATTAAACGCGACGAACGTATACCAATCCGAAAAACATCGAAGAGAGATCGCTGTGGGGCGATTTAAAACTGGTTTCCTCGGAAGACGCGCGCTTTTCAAAGCGGGATAGAACCGCCCTCAACAATGCGCTTCAGAGTGCATGGGACTCCAAAGATCCGGTGCGGTGGATCCTCGTCAGGGCACGAGCTGAGCTTCTTGGGCTCACCGCGAATCGGTATGCTGCAGAGATCGGCATGGCGTCTCATTCTCTGATTACGAAGGAGCAGAAGGGTGGAGAAAACGTTTCGCCCTCTTCATTCAGCCTCTTTTTTAGGGATTGGGAGGAGCGGAGTCGTTCCGATTCACAGCATGGGCGCCAGTTTTCGCGAGCATCAAAGCTTCTGATGCATGCGCTGCTTGGCAAGAAATATCTGGGTATCCCCGGTTTGATCACCCGTTGGCAGTGTCGCATCGGGGCTGCTGAATTCGAGCAGAGGACAAAGTTAGATCCCAAGCTTGTCTGTAATTATCGAACTCACGGCTTTAATCCTCACTTCTCTGATCTGCTTACTATAGCCCGAAGTGCAAAGCTGCTGACTACTCCGCAAAAGGCATCGCTCTGGCGCGATCCGACGGTGGTGGAGGCTCGCCGAGAGTTCCTCCATGCGTCGCTACGTCGAGGTCGGTCTCTGTCAACTACGCTGCTTCGGTGTGCTTTGGAGCTTACGGGCGAGCGACCTACCGATGAAAACATCGCGCGAACCTATCCCTTTCTAAAAGAGCAGGAGCGCAAGATGCTGCTTCGTTACGATCTCCTACCGGTACCTCTCTTCGAGGTGCTCATTCAATCCGTGGTGGATAGAGGACACCTTCGTCCGGCGGAGGCCCAGCGATTACGAAGGTTCTGCGTTAATGAGCACAAGCGAGCTCCGTCTTCGTCAGGCGATCAATCGACCAAGGCAATTGAAAAACGACAACGCTCTGAAGGGCTCCCGAATGTAAAGCTCGCAGCACTCTTCGAGGGGCTTAT
>JBIJBZ010000093.1:0-13085 GCA_044344945.1 Bdellovibrionota bacterium
ACTGCAGCTGCGCGAGAGCGTTCTGCGCCCTCGCATTCATTTCGTAGCGCTGCAAGAAGCCGAATCGACTCGGCTCTCGACCCAACGAAATATTCTCTGCGATCGTGAGGGTATCAACGAGGCTTAGCTCCTGATGTACTATTCCGATCCCGGCATTGATTGCATCGCCAGGACCAGTGCAACGTAGCTCTTTTTCGCGCCACGCTATCGTTCCGGAATCTGCTTGCGTGATGCCGGCAATTATCTTTCCAAGGGTGCTCTTCCCAGCGCCGTTCTCCCCGATGATCGACACGATCTCTCCCTTCTTAACCGCAAGACTCACGCCGTGCAGGACCTGGTTAGAACCGTACGACTTGGAGATTCCGGAAACCTCAAGGAGATTCGTCATTTCGTATTTACTTTCTTCTTTAAGTCATCCCAAAAGGGGTTGACGTTGCTCGCATCGATCGTGCGGGCAGGGATGTCGATAAAGCGGGAAGTTGGAATCGCATCTGGTGCGCCCGCAAGGATATCTCGCAGAAGCTTTACTGATTGGAACCCGTACTCGTATGGATTCTGAACGACGGTCGCCACAACTGCACCATCTTTAATTCCCTGCAGCGTTTCATCCGCTTCATCAAACGCAAAGAGCTTTACAACGCCCTGCTTACCTGTTTGCTTTAACGCTTCCAAGCATAGTGGGGTGTTGTATGCAAAGAGACCAACCATCCCTGAGAGGTTTGGATAGCGGAGCATCACATCTTCGCAATTTGCTTTTGCTTTTACCCGATCAAACTGGTCGGTCAGCGTAACTACGAAGGTATAGCCGTTGGCTGAGATCTCTGACCCAGGAGCCTCGTAACGTTCAGGGTCGAAGTTGCGACCGAGGACCTCATCGATAACCCCTTGGCGACGCTTGCGTGCATTGTCCTGTTCGATGCGGCCAACGAGGATCGCGAGAGAGCCGCCTTGAGGCAGGGCTCTTTTGATGGCCTCTCCGAGCATCCGACCAGCTCGGTAGTTATCCATGCCCACGTATGCAAGTCGATGCGAGGTTGGAGCATCCGAGTCGTGGGTGATTACTTTTGTTTGAGATGCAGCTGCGTCAACGAGCGTTGTTTGGTTCGCTGCATCGATCACACTGATGGCTATGCCGTCAACCCCGCGTACGAGCAGGTCCTCTACAATTCGCTTCTGATCGGCGATCCCCTCGGCCGGCATATGAACAGATACTTGGACGTTGAACGCCTTGCCAGCAGATTCGGCTCCTACTTTCGCGAGCGTCCAGAACGAGGCGATTCCGTTAGAGATGTACGCGATGTGTGGAGCCTTAGACGCGCCGCTCTCCTGCGTCGTACATCCGAGGGTTGTCGATAGAAGTGCGGCGAGGAAAACGGAGATGAGTCTAGAATTCATGCTCACGATTATGAGCATATCGAGTTGATAAAGTCAGTAGTGTGTCTTTGTCCCACGCTTTTCGAGCGTTAGCGCGCCGAGTGCGAATGAACGCCGCGTAGGACAGGTCCAAAACATTGAGTCTTCGGCGGAATAAGAGGGGGCTGTGAGGCCACAAGAAGCGGCAAATCCCCGTTTTAAATCATACATCCCGCATTTCTATGTGAACGCCGCCATGGCAATTATCGCACGAGGTGTCGGCAGTTTAGGATCGACGGGTGCCTCTAGTTTTTTCGTGCTCGTGCCTGCCGACGAGAGGCCTGCATCGACCGAGCTTTTGCGCGTTCTGTGGATGGATCGAGCGGCGTCTGGAATGCTGCGCACACCGAGGACATGCGACTCAAGCCGTCTGCAGCGCGAGCATTCGAGAGTGGGGTTTTAACCGAAGCTGTCTGGTAAAAGGCTGCGGAACCGATGCTCGCTGCGACCTGCACGCTTGAGAAATACTGAATGTTTCTTCCGAGCACAGTCTTGAAGGTCCCTGCTCCTGACGGCATACGCCCGACGAAGCGCTTGCAGGCGTACGTCCGCCCGTTCGTGTCTTTGGTAAAGATCTGGATCGTTGCTGTTTTGGCGGTGGATAGATCAGAGAACGATATTGAGAATGGGGTTGTCGGGGTCAGATTTTCCGTTGGGGAGATTTTCATCTTCGGACGTGGAGTTGCAGTCGGTTGGGGAGTGGCTGTGGATGTAGCTGTGCGGGTTGGAGTGAAGGTTGGTGTTGGTGTTCGCGTTGGCGTTGCGGTCCTGGTTGGAGTAGGGGTAGGCGTACTCGTCGGTGTGGCAGTCGGTGTGGCAGTCGGTGTGCTTGTGCCTGTTCCCTGCGGGGTGCTGGTGGCAGATGGTGTGAGTGTCGGCGTGGCGGTTGCGGTTGCTGTTGCTGTCGATGTTGTAGTTGCTCGCGGGGTATCTGTAGGCGTTGGTGTTGGAGTTGCTGTCGCTGCACACAGAGCCTGTGCAGCCGTTACGGAGTTGTGCGCATTCGCGATCGAACCTGTTAGCACCTTGCCGGTCAGGCCGGAATAAGCAACGCCGGTGGTAAGGATAGTATTCTTGACCTGTGCTACAGAGAGGGAGCCACCGCAGATAGCTTGGGTAACTAGTGCAACGCCAGAGACCTGAGGCGCGGCCATTGATGTTCCACTCGCATAGACGTACCCGTTACCGATCCAACAGCTTGCGATGTTGGATCCCGGTGCGCCGATGTCGACGCTGGTAGCTCCGTAGTTCGAGAACGATGAGAGGCTTCCAGTGTCCGTAGTAGACGCCACCGCCAGCACGTTAGGATTGGTGTAACTGGATGGGTAGGATGGAATAGTATCGTTGTTGGACGAGCTGTTTCCGGCTGCCACGACGAAGAGTATTCCCGCGTTGTTCGCAGCTTGGATCGCTGAGTAGAGTGCGGCGCTGTATCCACCGCCGCCCCACGAATTGTTGCTGACAACTACGTTATATCCTTTGTTCTTCAGAACCGTTCCGTAGTTGATCGCAGCTACGGCTGCTGAGAGGCTACCTGAACCCGAACCATCCAAGAACTTAGCTCCAACGATCTTAAGATTCCACGCAACGCCGGCAATGCCGATACTGTTGTTACCCTTGGCTCCGATGATACCGGAGCAGTGAGTTCCGTGGCCATTGTCATCAAGTGGATCTCCGGATCCGGTGATGGCGTTGTATCCGTGTATGTCGTCGACGTACCCGTTCTTGTCATCATCGATCTTATTGTTGGGGATCTCCAGAGGGTTGGTCCACACGTTATCAATGAGGTCGGGGTGACTATAGAGGACGCCGGTGTCGACGACGACGGCCAGAAGTGAGGAGTCGCCCTTGGTCTTATCCCAAGTCGAGGGGAGGGAGAGGAAGTTACTGGCATACTGCAGCGAGTAGTACTGGTCGTTTGGAACTTCAGACGCGAAGTACGCATAGTTCGGTTCGCACCGTACGTGCCCTTTGATCTTTTTGAGCATCCTACGTGTCTTCGCGCGGTAGCAGAGGTTGAGTGCGCGCGAGTAGCGTTGTGGTTTGGCTGCTTCTTTCGAGAGCGCTGAGACCCCCCTCTTCTTTGCATCGAGAAAGAGGATGCCTGGCGCTATTCTTTTTGCTGAGATATCCGGCGGTCGAACATCGGGTAAGCCACTGTTGATCGCTGCATACGCGCGTGTTGATCCTCGCACACTAATCACGGCTCCTGGATAGGCCCAGCGCTGGGCGTATGCCGCCAAGGGTGAAGCTAATAAAAAGAAAACCAAGAGCAGTGTAGGGGGGGTGAACCGAGGGGACAACGTTACGCTCATACCTCCTAGAGGTCGACCTCGTGGCGCAAAACATTAGCCTAAAAGACGCCTTTGTGGCGGCGGAGCCATTTTGGGGTCGAGTTACCAGCTAACCCTCTTACGGGACGTGTATGGATCTATGAGTCTTTCCGGCTTGAGGCGGGGTTTTTTTGGGGGGAACTCGTATAGTTTCTGGGGGGTTATCGACACCTGTCCGCGCATGACCTATAGTGCCCCCGAAGTCGGGGCCTCAAATCGGTTGTAGGTCCGAGGTTCAAAACTAGAGACATGAAAGAGCAGTTAATAATAGGGACGAGAAAGAGCGCGCTGGCTCTGTGGCAGAGCGAGTTCATCAAGGCGTCTCTGGAGCGGTTGTTTCCCGGTTTGGTTGTCGCCCTCAAGCATGTGGTAACGCTCGGTGATAAGACTCAAGATAGCAACGCGGCTATTCCGTCCATTGGCGGTAAGGGACTCTTTACTGCGGAGTTGGAGGAGTGTTTAAAAACCGGAGAGATAGACCTCGCAGTACACTCCCTTAAAGATCTTCCCACGCAACTAAGCCCAGAGTTCGTAGTCGGAGCGATTCCAACACGAGGCTCCGTCGATGATGCACTAATAACACGCTCGGGCAAGAAATTATTGGAGTTGCCAGCAGGTGCCTCAGTGGGAACCTCAAGCCTGCGACGGTCTTCGCAGATCCTCCGCTTGCGTCCCGATCTGCAAGCGCGCCACATTCGCGGTAACGTCGATACCCGGATTCGGAAACTTCGTGCCCCAGGTGGTGAATACGATGCGATCGTACTCGCGCGGGCGGGCCTCGAACGTCTCGGCCTCGAAGGTGAGATGACAGAGGTGATCGCGCACAACGATATGCTACCCGCACCAGGCCAGGGGGCACTCGGAATTGAATGCCGGGCGGGTGATACAAGGGTGCTTTCGATGCTTGCCCAGCTCCACGATCGGCACACGGCGGCGACCGTTGGAGCAGAGCGTGCATTTTTGGCGCGACTTGAAGCTGGTTGTAACACACCTGTCGGTGCTCTCGCCGTTATTGAGCACCGTTCTGACGGCGCCGTTGTAGTATTCCGGGGTCGATGCCTCTCAAATGATGGCTCTCGCGTTATCGAAACTGCGGGTGAGTGTCCACTTGGCAGAGAGATCGCGCTTGGTGAGAAGATGGCTGATGAAACCCGAGCACGTGGATTTTCGGATTTGTGAATGTCGATCAAGCCGACAGTAGTTATCACTCGGCCCAGCGGCCCGTATGCCGGAGCGCAGAAACTCGCCAGTAGGCTCGCCTTGCACGGCTTTGAGCCGTTCGAGTTCCCGGTGCTCTCGTGTGAGGCGTTGCCGTTGAGCGATGACGCTCGAGCCGTTGTTCAGACAACTATTGAGGGTAAGGGATCGTGGATTGCATTCCTCTCCCCAACAGCAGTTCATGTATTTCACGATCTCATTCGCCGAGCGTTTCCGAGCAGCGCTTCACTGGAGGGGCTTTTGCTTGCAAGTCAGGGCAAAGGGACTGCTGAGGCGATCGTTGAGTGCTTCGGGCGAAAGCCTGATTTCGTGCCTAGTGTCTTTGTAGCCGAGGAGTTTGCGCGGGAGTTTGCGCCGAAGATTCGTTCAGGGCAGCGTGTGCTTGTGCCTCAATCCGCAGATGGTCGAGATCTCTTGGGACCAGCGTTGCGGGTGATGGGAAAAGACGCGCACAGCTTCAGTTTGTACGCATTGGTGCCGCTCTCGGCCGATGCTGATCGGATCCGGGCTTTGGGAGATCTCCCGAGCGAGACAACAATTGTTGTATTCATGAGTCCATCCGCGGTGCGCGCTGCAGTACAACAAGCAGGCGCAACCCTTGCCAATAAACGGGTACTCTCAATCGGCCCGATCACCTCGCAGGCGGTTCGAAAGGCCGGGCTAACCTTGTGGCGCGAGGCTCGCGAGCACTCAGAGGATGGGGTGCTGCTCGCACTCCTTGCGAATTAACCCCTCGATACCGTTACGGGAAAGCCAGCACTCCTCAGGAGCCCGGACGAAACGGGCTATGGCAGTAGCTTTCTTGAAAAATTTTGAGAGGTTAGCTAGAGTTAAGGCTGCAACAAGTGCGCCCAAGGAACACCGGAGTCGCGCCTGTCAGGAGTCCTACCAATGATTGACCTTCACGACCTACGCGAACGCCCCGAGCAATACCAGAAAGCATGTGACAATAAAGGGATCGCCATCGATATCCAGGCCTTCTTGAAGCTCGACAGTGAGTATCGCAAGCTCAAGAGCGAGGTTGAGGCGATGCGCGCTGAGCAGAACTCCGTGAGCAAGGAGATCCCAAAGCTCAAAGGAGAGGAAAAGGACCAGAAGCTGGCAGCGATGAAGATACTCGCTGAAAAGCTGAAGGCAGGTGGTCAGAAACTCAAAGATATCGAAGAGCAGTGGAATCGAGATCAGCTTCGCATCGGTTCGATACCCCTCGATAACGTGCCTGTCGGAAAGGATGACTCAGAGAATCGTTTATGGCGCTCGTGGGGAGAGGTTCCACAGCCGTCGTTTCAGCTGCGCGACCATATCCAGCTCGGCAAGGAGCTTGATCTCTTCGATGTTGAGCGCGGTGTGAAGATAGCTGGTACTCGCAGTTACTTCCTCAAGGGCGATGGCATGCGCTTGCAGCACGCGTTGATGAGCCTCTCTTTGGATGTGCTATACAAAGCCGGCTACACCTTGATGGATCCGCCGCACATTGTGAATTACGCCGCAATGCAGGGCACGAGTTACTTTCCGGGTGGCGAAGAGATGGCGTATCACCTCGATGAGCGTGACGAGGGGTACTACTTGATAGGAACGGCGGAGGTACCGGTGGCCTCGTTTCACTCAGATGAGATCCTCTCAATAGATGAGCTTCCAAAGCGTTATGCGGGATATTCGCCGTGCTATCGACGGGAATCGGGTGCGTATGGAAAAGATACCGCCGGGCTCTACCGAGTGCATCAGTTCTACAAGGTTGAGCAGGTTGTGATCTGCAAAGCGGATGCTGAAGAGAGTATGCGTCTTCACCATGAGCTGCTCGGCAACGCCGAGAAAGTGATGCAGCTTCTCGAGCTGCCGTATCGGATTGTGGATGTCTGCACCGGGGATATGGGTCAAGGTCAGGTGTACAAGCACGACATTGAGACCTGGATGCCATCGCGCAATTCGTACGGCGAGACGCATAGCTGCTCCTCCTTTTACGATTTCCAGGCGCGGCGGCTCAACACTCGGTACAAGGATACAACCGGTAAGAACGTATATTGCTTCACATTAAACAACACCTTGGTTGCATCTCCTCGGATCCTGATTCCACTTTTAGAAAATCATCAAAATAGCGATGGTTCCGTTACAATTCCGAAGGCGCTGCAGCCGTACATGGGTGGCCAGGAAGTTATTGCGCGCACGGCTTAGTATCGGCCGCTAACGCGGTGATGATCGGGAGACCGGCGCAAGGAGGTAGTAGTGTCAAAGTTTATACAGGCTCTTCGAGGCACACGGGGCGAGCAGACGCCGATGTGGATGATGCGACAGGCTGGGCGTTACCTGCCTGAGTATCGAAAGCTCCGCGAAGGTAACTCGATGCTGCAAATGGTGATGACACCAGAGCTAGCGTGTGAGGTAACCCTTCAGCCACTCCGACGCTTCCCGCTCGATGCGGCGATTATCTTTGCTGATATCCTCACCCCCTTAATCGGTATGGGTGCAAAGCTCGAATTCAAGAAGGGCGAGGGCCCCGTGATCGAGAATCCGGTCCGGACTTCACATGACGTAGCGAATCTCCGCGTGCTGGAGCCGCAGGAGAACGTCGGCTACACCCTTGATGCAATCCGACTAGTGGTTCGTGAACTCGGTGGAAAGACGCCGCTGATCGGTTTTTGCGGCGCACCCTTTACACTTTCGTGTTACCTGATTCAGGGTCAGAGCCCAGGCGACCTGGAGTACACGAAGGGGCTGATGGTTGGTGAGCCTGAGCTGTGGCATGCCCTGCAGACAAAGCTCACGAAGCTCTCTGCTGATTACCTCGTGGCGCAAGTCGAAGCAGGGTGTGAATCGGTGCAGATCTTCGACTCGTGGTTGGGATATGTAGGTCCGCGCGAGTATGACCGCTTCGTTGAGCCGTACCTGCTCTCACTGATAGATCAGGTGAAGGCTCGAGTTTCGGTTCCAATCGTATTCTTTGCTACGAGCGTAGCAGGCCTTTTCCCGCGTTTGGCGAAGCTTCCCGTTGATGCATTCGGCGTTGATTGGCGCTTGAGCCTTCCTCAGGCCCGCGACCTACTCGGGCGAAGCACTCCGCTACAGGGGAACCTCGACCCGCAGATCCTAGCAGGACCGTGGGAGTACGTGCGCAGCTCTTCACAGGCGATCCTCGATGAGGCGCGGGATCTTCCGGCTCATATCTTTAACCTGGGCCACGGAATCCTGCCGCACACCCCAGTTGAGAACGTTGAGAGGCTCGTTGATTTTGTAGGGAGCTATCGAGCATGACGCATCTCTTGGCAGTATGCAGTATCTTGCTCTACATTGTTGTGACGGTGCTCCACCTTGTGCAGCTCTGGCGCCCGAGTCGGGCAGGGCGATCCACACGCTCTGCGCAGGTCTGCTTCATAGCAGCGTTTATACTCCATACTGCGACGATGGCGCTTGTGTTTGCCGAGCCTCATCTCTTGGTGCTTGATAACGGAGGAGATTACTTCCTTTGGGTGTCATGGGCGACGGCGCTTATGTACCTAATCTTTCGAAAGCGACTCGGATATCCGATCGTTGGTGCATTTGTCGTTCCAGCGATTGTTCTCTTTATGGGGAGCTCATCGTATCTCCTTCACAAAAGTGCGGCCTCGTTGGTGGAGGCAGTTGAGGGGAGTACGCGAGCGGAGGTGTGGTTGTCGGTGGTTCATGGTGTGCCGGCGCTTATCTCGGTTGTGAGCCTGGTGTTAGCCCTGGTCGTGAGTTCGGTTTTTCTCATCGTTGAGCGGCGTTTGAAGCGTCGCCCTGCTGCCCTTCTGCAAAGCTCAGGGCCAAATCTGCAGATCCTCGATCTTTTGAACAAGCAGCTTATCCAGGTAGGTTTTGTTGCGATATCGCTTGTGATTGTAAGTGGTGGACTATGGGCAGTGAGTCAGCAGAAGCCCGTCTTCTCGCTGGATAGCTCCGTGGTTTCTGGAATCCTGATCTGGCTCTTTTTGGCCTGCATCCTGCACGTGCGATTGGTCCTCAGGTGGTCACCCAAGAAGATGTCGCGTCTGACGGTAGCTGTGACGGCGCTATTCTTCGTTTCAGAGTTTGTTGTGTTTGTGCTTGCGGGCCGACTGACTCACGCAAGTTTGTGGTCATCGGGGATATGATGGGTAACGCTGTATGCTCACTCTTCTCAGAAACAGTGTACGAGCCAGCCCTGGTGGTGACGGGCGTTAGTTTCCGAACACTCGATATAACTGGCCGTGAAAAACTCGCCCGGGTGGCGCCGGAGCCGGAGCGTCTCGCGCAACAGGTGGTGGAGCAGGGGATTGCGAAGGAAGCGGCTGTCATCTCTACCTGTAATCGCTTTGAGATCGTTTCAGTTGGTGGTAATGGTGGCGGTATTCGCGCCTTCTTCGAGTCGCTTATCGCGCTCCCTAAGCACCACCGTGAGGCGCTCTACCAGTACACCGATGCTTCGGCGGTGCGCCACCTCTACCGTGTTTCATCGAGCCTCGATTCTATGTTGCTCGGAGAGGGGCAGATCTTGGGCCAGGTCAAGCGTGCCTATCAGCAAGCCGTCCAGATCGGAAGCGTTGGGTCATACTTACATCACCTCTTTCAGAGCGCGTTTCACATCGCAAAGAAGGTTCGGACTCATACTGATATCGCACACAATGGGGTTTCGCTCAGCTACGTAGCGGTTAAGCTCGCACAGCAGATATTCGCTGACCTATCTGAAACGTCAGTATTGATTATCGGAAGTGGAGAGATGGCTGAGCTAGCGGCGCTGCATCTCTGCTCGCATGGATGCCGCAACATCATCGTAGCCAATCGCACGGTCGAGCGCGCGGCGGAGCTTGCCGAACGTTTCGGAGGGTTGGCGGTATCTCTTTCAGACATCGATAGAGCGATCGAGCGCGCAGACATCGTGATCGGTTCGATCTCAATCGATCGACCAGTGTTAAGTGTTAATTCAGTTCGGTCACGGCAGGGAAGTAAGCCGCTTTTTCTGATTGACCTCGGAGTCCCTCGTAATTTTTCGCCGGCTTTGGCCGATCTCGATAACGTGTACCTATACAATATTGACGACCTCGCCGCGATTGCAGCAGAGAATAAAGCGTTGCGCGAGAGTGCCGCGCAGGAAGCTGAGATCGTGATTGACTACGGCTTGATGCAGTTCGAACGGTGGCGCAGAAAGCTCGCTGCGCAGCCGGCTATCGTGGATATACGGGCACGCATCGAGGCGATCTGTTCAGCAGAGCTTAGTACTGTCCTTACTAAATCTTTTAGTGGCGATGTCGAAAGTATACAACAACTTGCATACACCCTTAGCCAAAAGATCGGGCATGAATTAACAGAGCTTATTGAGCGTCAAAAAGGGGTTGGTGGGAGTGATCGCGATGAACCTCCATTCCTTCTGTTGCCGAAACGGACACAGGGGTGATTCGCGCTGTATCGGCGCGGCGATCTGCTCGCACACGCCTAGGTGAGTCGTATGGCACAGCATGATCATTGCAGGGAGTGGCAGGGCAGATTAGCGCAGCGGGCACTTGTCGTGGCGGTGTTGCTCGGTGCTCTTTTTGTAGGAAGAGTCGGCATGGCTGAAGATAAGAAGATGGATCTCGAACAACTGAAAAGTAAATTGAGTCCCCTCCAGTATGAGGTAACCCAACAGTGTGGAACTGAGCCCCCATTTCAGAACGAGTATTGGAACAACCATGCGCCAGGGATCTACGTTGATATCGTCTCAGGTGAGCCGCTCTTTAGCTCTCTCGATAAGTTTGATTCAGGAACGGGATGGCCTAGCTTCACTAAGCCAATCAAATCGAGCGCCGTTACGGAGAAGCAGGATCGTTCTCATCGAATGCTCCGGACCGAGGTACGCTCGGCTCAGGGTGATTCTCACCTCGGGCATGTTTTTCCGGATGGTCCAGGTCCAGAGGGGCTGCGTTACTGCATCAACTCAGCCTCGCTCCGATTCGTTCCGGTTGAGAAGCTTGAAGCGGAGGGGTACCGAGAGTTCAAAGAATTATTCGAGGGGTCTACATCGAAGGTAGCCTCTGTAGGAGGCCAGGAGGTTGCTATCCTGGCAGGTGGATGTTTCTGGGGGGTTGAGGAGTTGATTCGCAAACTTCCTGGGGTGGTGTCGACGGAGGTAGGATACACTGGAGGGGCGTTCCCAAACCCAACCTATGAGAAGGTATCAGCTGGAACGAGTGGGCATGCAGAGAGTGTGCAGATTGTCTTTAATCCAGCGCAGCTCTCGTACGCGGATCTCCTCCGCTACTTTTTCCGCCTCCACGATCCGACGACCCCAAATCGCCAAGGCAACGACCGTGGAACGCAGTACCGTTCCGTCATCTTCTATACCCGACCCGAGCAAGAGGAGATCGCCCGCGAGGTTATCAATGAGGTAACAAAATCAGGCAAGTGGAAGGCGCCAATTGTGACCCAGGTGGTGGCTGGCTCAACCTGGTATCCAGCCGAGGACTACCATCAGGGCTACCTACAGAAGCACCCTGATGGATACACCTGCCACTACCTCAGGGATTAGTCCTCATTTTTCATGAAAAATGCGGGTTAAATGCCCAGAGAAGTCCACTCACAAGGAGTAAGGTGCTCAGAACTCCGACCAGGCTCGAGCCAGCATATGATTGCGCCTCACGCGCTTCAAACTACATCGATAGCCGCAGCAGGATCTGTTTGGCGATCTTTCCAAAGAGCGGAGTTAGCTCCGAGGGATCGGTCGATGGGTAGTATGCACCTAACTGCTCTGAGGAGGCGACGCCAGGGGCTCCTCCGGGGAGAGAGCCTGTCTGGAGGTCGGAGGTTTCGGTAAATTGATTGTCGCTGTACCCCATTCGTACCGCGATCCCCTCCAGCGGATGGTTGCTGCACCCGGAGATCGATAAGTTTTCGTTAAAACGGAAGGAATGATTTGGAGCCCAGCTATCCGAGCCACTCGCGATAAAGTTCGCCGGGTTGGCTAGCGACTCCGGTGCGAAGGCAAGGCGACGGAGGAATATGTCTTTTCGGGTATCAAAATCCAGGGCGTTTTGAAGGGGATCCGTACACAACGAGGTGTACCTGTCCGAGGCCGCGGGGCCGAGACCGATAACAAATAAGATGACACCCCTCTCTCTGAGGTAATCAGCCGCTCGGATCGCACAGTAGTAGGGGAGCTCTGCACTTTTAACGATCTCACCGCGGCTTTCTATGGTAGTCGCCTGTCGATTTGAAATAAAGGCATCCTGCGCGCTCCCACCCCGGACGTGTATTTCAGCGGGCGTCCCCGGCACGAATGAATTGAGGGTGTTCAAGCAACCTGGGCTAGTCGTTGGTAGCGGAAGGATTGGATAGGGCATTGTTGGTGTAGACTGCCCGGATGTGTCGAGTAAGCCGGGAAAGGTGAGGAGGTGCGGGATGAGAGGAGTTCGTCCTGCAGCAAGTACGGGAAAGCTGGAGCTACTCATAAGGTATTGTAAGCCCGTTCGGGATTGCGACGCTCCCAAACTCCATGTTGAATCCAAAACACGCGATGCAAAGTATCGAGAGTGGTTGTAGCTAAACTGGTCCGCTCCTGTTCCGGTAGGCGGGCCGCATGTGATTGGCGTGGGGTCGTTTGGAGAGCGAAGGATTCGGTCGATAAGGGCGTTTTGCTGTCTGATCGGGTAGTTGGCATGTACAAGGTAGCTCGGACCATTCCAGAGATAATTGTCCTGCGCCAGTGAGAGAGTTTGGAAAGCAAGTTTGAAAGGCCCAGGAGGGCTGGAGGTGTCGGGCACCTGGTTCAATGTGTACCACCTATTGTCGGACGCGCGTAAGCGAAATCTACCGGTCTGGTCGATTACCAGATTTCCTAGGGTATTGATGTTACTTCCGCTCCACGTGGTTTGCTGGAGCCCGCCGTGGGGAGTTGTATCTCGAACGATCTGGGGAAGGCCAAAAACGGGGTCTGCGAGCGGGTCTGTATTTGGAGTAGCCGTCGGAGTGACAACCGTCTGTCGCTGCCCCCATTTGACGGTCCACCCGTACCAGTCGTTGCTGGGTAAATTGTTGAGGGCGTTCATGTTCGGTGTTTGTGGGCGCTGAGTGCACCCTCCTGAGTTATCGCAGAAACCAAGCCGGTACACATTCGGCGCTCCATCAGTAAACAGAACCGCAAACGATGCAGGCGCC
>JBIJBZ010000094.1:0-13000 GCA_044344945.1 Bdellovibrionota bacterium
CGGACAATTCACTGCTTCACGATTACAAAAGCCCAACAACATCGACAGGGGTAAGAGCCCAGTTCCCGGATGTCCCGGAGCCAATTTGGCCCCGACCATTGTCGCCCCAACATTTGCCATTTCCGTTGGCACCCCAACCCTTCACCGCTCCGTAGTTTAGGAGCGCGCACGCGTGCTCGCCACCGACGGCGATTCCAATTATTTCGGAACCTATCCCCACGACATCAACAGGCGAGAGGCGACTTCCACCCAAAGTTCCATCGCCAATCTGGCCTGCTCCATTAGATCCCCAACACTTCAACCCGCCTGTGCTTAGAGCGGCGCACGTGTGCGCAGTCCATCCTCCGATGTGTGTAACTCCGGAAGTTAAGTCAGAGACATTAACAGGAGTAGGTCTGCTAGTAGTAGTGCCATCACCGATGGAGCCACCCACCCTATCAAAATGCGCAACAGGAAGTCTTTTTACACCACTATGCTAACTCAGCCTCCCTAGGCCGAGTGCGCAGACCAATCAGTCAGACCAGTTAGAGCTCTCGACCATCGCAAAGGTCTCGAACCTTGACGTTGTAGCATTTGCCCGCACTCGGAACCCGGATGCACATATTTTGGGCGACCTTTACAAAAGCCCCGCCCCTTGTGGCACGACGAACCCGGCCCGTTGAGCACGGGAACTTGTAACGTGCCAGGCACTCACCTCGTGAAGCAGAGCACCCCTGCCGAGGCCCACTTTTACACACGATGTTACCCGCGCTGTTATAAATCGTAGCACGCGGAAGAGTAAAAGGACTCCGGCCCTGGGTTGCTATGATCGTGGGTTGACGTAGGAACCCTGCCAGCGGAGTACCAACACCACCTGTGCGCTGCACTTGATTATTTTTATACTGAATCAAGGCGCCGATACTGGACCGTTCATTGAGGTTAAACACGGTGGGGCATACCTCGGAAAGTTGGGCATCAGCCAAGCGTACCTGATAACCCACAATCGCAAACAAACATAGAATTACTCTTTTCATACTATCTCCGGATTATGTAGAACCTTTAAAAGCAACGTCTAACCAAGTATTCTGTAAGGCAGGGATTAGCGCAATCCACTAACCTAACAATTGGGACGGCGGTGGTAAGGAGGGGGCTACTAATCTTCAGTCACTCCAGCGCACCCCGCTTTTACATCCATAGAGTAGGTAATCGGTATGGGCGGCAAGTCAACTACTATTTTAGTAACCACGTTCCCAATTCTTCTACTGCTTGGGTGTGGGGGGTCAAACTCAGCAGAGCAGATACTTACAGCTGAGACCGTGTGTAGCAAAGCGGTGTTACCGAATCCAACCACGAAGATCGTTGGTGGGAGGGAGTGCGGGTCATCAAACGGCACCGTAGTGAAAATCCTCCTCTTTGACGAAGAGGAGAATCAGACGATCTGCTCCGGAGTTCGATTGAACGTCACTTCGGTGCTGACCGCAGCACACTGCATTAACGAATCCGTGTTCTCGGTGTTAGTGGAGCTTGCGTCTGGCGAACGTATCGTGCCTACAAAGATTACGCGGCACCCCGATGCTACGGATTTGGGCTCGCTGTTCATCAACGATGTGGCTATCCTGACCATCGAGCCACCTGCAGGGGGAACTACCCCGCCCACTGTGCAGATAGCGCAGAGCGTAGCGGAGGGAGATATCCTGACTATACTTGGATATGGCGTAACCAACGGTGTCACCCAAGTAGGTTCTGGGGTTCTGCGTATCGGAGAGATGCGAGTCAACGAAGTTACGACTGACTCAATATTTAGTGACTACACACCCCCTGCTATGTCAAATACCTGCTTCGGCGACTCAGGGGGGCCGGCTTTCGTAGAAGCTGAAGATGGAGGTCTCGCCCTTGCGGGCATAACCTCGACGGGTACCAACATCACGTGCGCAATAGGTGACCGCAGCGCATTTACCAACCTCACCAATCAGGCGATACTCGCGTTTATTCGTGCGGGCTCGTAGGCAGCGTCTGTACACCTCCATGGCGAGGTTCGAATTAAATTCGTTGCACCATAAGTCTCGATACGGCTACATACACACCGGCTCTTCGTTGAAGAGCCCCCAAATAGAAAGTATCGGCTCACTTCTTTTAGGAACTCTAGCTCCTCCTCAAGCGCCTTATTCCTCTGCTTGAGACGCCAGATCTCCTCCGCCACTGCCGTGCCTTTGCCGTTACCGCGAAACGCCTCCTCGCCGTCCTGTCGCTGAGATTGAACCCACTTCGATAGCAGAGATGCTTCAATCTCGAGGCTCTCCGCCACCTCTGTCATGCTGCGATCTTCGACAGCTACCAGCCGAATAGCCTCCTGCTTGAATTCCTTACTGTATTTACGTCTCTTATTCTCCGAGATGTTTCCACTCTACACTTACTCAGTGGAGACACTCCAGTTGCTTGACTGTGGTCAACATATTAGGGGCAGGTTCAATGTGTCATGCCGCAACACATCCCTCACCGCACTGTCACCTGCAACCAAGTTCGATGCGTCTGAGTCGACCACAACGTGCCTACCAGATGTGTTGATGCGCGGGTTGGCACTTGAACCGTTGGGCGCCGCCCCTGAAGGCCATTTGGAATACGTATGGTTTGGCCTCCGCTGCGGTCTCGCCGGTATATTGTCGGAAACCCGCCAGTTGAGTAGCCATTAGAGTTTGATGATGATTGAAACGCCACGAAACTCAGAGCGAAGAGCTAGAGCAGCGGCAGTTGAAGATTCTAAAACTGCGCGGCGTTGAGCGGATGCTCAAATTTGCTGCGGGTGGGCAGGAGATGGCGGCGTAGTAGACGCAGCGAGTGCATTAACCGATACATTGGTGAAGCAAGAAGTGAAATGGGGCCTCTAGGGGCCCCATTTCATTCTCATAACGACTCAATGGAGCCACTGTTGGTAGAAGTATATTGGCGGCCGCTGGGAGGAGCTTGCCGTGTTAATAATTGACTGAATATATCTCGAACACACTAGATCGTTTGCGGACAATTCACTGCTTCACGATTACAAAAGCCCAACAACATCGACAGGGGTAAGAGCCCAGTTCCCGGATGTCCCGGAGCCAATTTGGCCCCGACCATTGTCGCCCCAACATTTTACCGGTCCTGTGTTCAGTATGGCGCAAGTATGGCTGCCACCTCCCTCGACCTGCGTTATTCCCGAGCTTAAACCAGAGACATCGATTGGGGTAGTTTTACCTCCCGAGCTCGCGGTTCCATCGCCGACCTGGCCATTTCCGTTGGCACCCCAACCCTTCACCGCTCCGTAGTTTAGGAGCGCGCACGCGTGCTCGCCACCGACGGCGATTCCAATTATTTCGGAACCTATCCCCACGACATCAACAGGCGAGAGGCGACTTCCACCCAAAGTTCCATCGCCAATCTGGCCTGCTCCATTAGATCCCCAACACTTCAACCCGCCTGTACTTAGAGCGGCACACGTGTGCGCACTCCCTCCTCCGATGTGTGTAACTCCGGAAGTTAAGTCAGAGACATCAACAGGAGTAGGTCTGCTAGTAGTAGTGCCATCACCGATGGAGCCACCAGAACCCCAACACTTAACGCCTCCGGTGTTAAGAAGAGCGCAGGAGTGGTAGAGGCCTGCTGTAATACGGGCTACTCCTGAGCTTAAGCCTGTAACATCAACAGGGGTAAGTCGGTTAGTGCCCTGAGTTGCATCACCGACCTGGCCGAATCCATTGTACCCCCAACACTTGACACCACCAGTGTTAAGGAGAGCGCACGTATGATAGTAACCTCCGGCAATTTGAATAACTCCAGAATTTAAACCCGAGACATCCGTAGGCGTAGCTTTATCTGAACTCGTGTTATCGCCGATTTGACCAGATCCATTGTATCCCCAGCACTTTACACCTCCGGTATCAAGCAGAGCGCAGGTGTGGCCCCAACCCGCTGTTATACCTTTCACCCCGGTGCTTAAGCCTGACACGCTCACAGGTAATATTCGATCGGCGACTATGCCCGAATCCCCATTCCCTAACTGCCCACGGTCATTACGACCCCAACACTTTGCCTCTCCGCTGCTCAACACCGCACATGTATGAATGAATCCTGCCGCGACATCCACTGCGCCAACCGTTGGGGTGACGGATGGTGTCGCTGAGGGCGTGTATGTTGCGGTGGCGGTATATGTGGAAGTTTGTGTGTTTGTGGGGGTTGATGTCGCCGTAGGAGTCGATGTCAATGTCGCGGTAGGCGTGTCTGTTGGAGTAGCTGTCGGAGTTAGCGAGGGCGTAACGGTGATCGTAGGTGTCAGAGTCGAAGTTGCCGTAAAGGTTGGTGTAATCGTTGGCGTGAATGTGTCAGTTGGTGTCGATGATGGCGTTACAGTTTCAGTATAGGTAGCTGTTGGAGTAGCTGTCGGAGTTAGCGAGGGCGTAACGGTGATCGTAGGTGTCAGAGTCGAAGTCGCCGTGAAGGTGGGTGTAATCGTTGGCGTGAATGTGTCAGTTGGTGTCGATGAAGGCGTTGCCGTAGCAGAGTGAGTGACGGTAAGTGTAAATGTGGCAGTGGCTGTAGGGGTAGTTGTTGCGGTTGATGTAGTCGATGGAGTCCACGTGACAGTTGGCGTGACGGAGGAGGTACTCGTCGCCGTAGGTGTCAAGGATGGCGTTACTGTAGGTGTAGCTGTGGTGGTTGGTGTCGAAGACCCAGTGGCAGTAGCCGATATCGTTGGAGTCTGAGTGACGGTTGGTACGGCCGTCTTCTCAACCGTGATAGTGGTTGGCTCGGGCGTTGGAACTTGCACCTTGCCTGTAAAGAATCCGGTCAAGGTGGCAGTGCTCATGGTGTTCCTGCGCAATCTTCGTCGGATCGTTTTGGCATCAGCTCCAAAATCACTTCCTTTCGTCCCAGCAGAGAGTGCGACCAACTCAAAGGTGTATCGATGCTTCTCGCCCTCAGCGGGACAGGGCCCGCTGTACCCCTTGACCCCAAAATCATTTTCATTCTGAACGATATTCTTTAAGTCGAAGGTCTCTTCATTTGGCACATCTCTGGCGAGTCCTCTGAAAAACCAGGGGCTCCTACGCTCAATGATTACAAACCAGTGAATTAAATTAGAGTCTCTGTCGTGAACCAAAAGTGCCAGTCGTGCCGCGCGCGCCGGGACGTTTTTCCACCGTAGTGCAGGCGACTGACCCGTGCCCGGATCCTCAATCCCGTTGACCCAACAGGAATGCGGATCGGGGATGTCGCCACCATTAGGAAATGCAGCAGAGGAGATCGACATTCGTGTAACTTTGGCGCGTTGGGTTACTGAGTCAGTTGTCTGCGCGCTACGTGGTTGAGCAGACACTACATCTGAGAAACTCAGAAGGGCGCCGACGAGAAGTAGCATCAGGCTTTGTATGGCGGTGGTGATGGACTTCATTGGCTTTGCCATAAATGGAGACTGGCCTCGATGATTTATGGGACTATCTGGCCGGAGTGTGGTGTCGGTGTTTTGATCGATTTCTCCCAATCTCTGGCGCTCCATCATGCCACATACATCTAGTTAGGGAAGGGGCCAGGAGCGATAGTGGACCTGTGTCACCTAGCGCTATGGGTCAGTCGGCTAAGTGCTTGAAAATATGCTGCGCTACTTGGTTGCTACAGTAAAAAATGGGGCCTCTCGGGGCCCCATTCCATTCTCACAACGACTCATTCGAGTCACTTTGTGATAGCTATGCCGCTCTGCGACGCGTTCGAATCCTCGACTTAGCGTTCAAAATTGCATAGCGCGTTTTGTCGGGATCGAATGAAAAATAGCGACAGATGGAATTGAAGGAGAGGATGTACTCCTCATCTTCATTCATGATGTAGTCGAGAGCTTCCTGCCGGAGTTCTGGTCCCGATTGGAGATCTTCGATCGTTCGAAGAATCATCGCCCTCATCAACTCACTTACTGCCGTGTATCCTTTCCCGTCGAGATACGCGAGATCCATTTCTGGTAATCGGTCTGAACTGCCCACAAAAGACTCCGTGAAATTAAAAGCCACGTTTCCTCCTTTGAAGCTCCCTCCGAGTATCATCGGGATGCTTCTAAAACCTGTAGGCAAACACAATCAAACCAGCCGCGGGGATTGCTCCCAGCGACGTAATTTCAAGGGAGTTATGGTGATTTCAAAACCAAACGACGCCTTTCCTGACGGGGCGCTGGAGGAGTGAAGAAATAGCATGTAGATACAGGGGGTTGGAGTCGGGATTCTGCGCGGTTTACAACATCCGCTCAAGCGCAAAATCAATCACTGCAAAGAGCGCCTGTCCCTCTGGCGATTGGCTACGCGCAGCTCCGAGAGCAGTGCTTAATGACTCCTTGGCATTCTGCGCGTGGTTCGTTGCGACTTCTTTTGCACGAGACATTACGGGGCCTGCGGTCAACGTTTGCAGGGAGCGTGTTACAAAGGGAGCCTGATCTTCGCTGCGCGGATCGTCTAGTAAGCGCGAGGCCTCTACGTCTCCACTCTCTAACCACAACACATTTACCAAGGAAGGTTTGCGCTCTGCGATATCAAGCCCCGGGCGTTTCCCAAGCGTCGCTTCGTCTGAAGTAACATCGAGGATGTCATCGATACATTGAAAGGCGATCCCGAGGGATTGTCCAAAGTCGCACAGTGCTTGGGTGCAGGATGCATCTGCCCCCGTGAGGTGCGCCGCGCAGAACGCAGCCAGACGGAAGAGGGAGGCAGTTTTCCGCTGGGCGATCGTGAGGCTTGAGGCGAGTGAGTGTCTTTCAACGTACAGAGGGGTTTCTAAAGCCTCTCCCTCGACCAACTCAATACAGGCCTGTTCTGTGGCTTGAATGATCGCATCGTCAAGCTTGGCGCAGAGGCCAAAAGCCCGGGTGAGCAGAAAATCGCCGGAAAGGAGTGTTAGTGGGGTTCCGTACTTTGCATATGGAGATGGCTTATGCCGGCGGGTCGGTGACTCATCGATGATGTCATCGTGCATCAGGGTCGCCATGTGAATCAATTCAATCCCCGCCGCAACTGTGATGACATCGCTAGGAATGGTGGTTGCTCCGAGAGCTTTGGCGCATAAAAGGGTTAGGACGGGCCGAATACGCTTGCCCCCCAGCGCAAGCAGGTACTCAGGAATCGTTCGCATAGCCGGTACATCAGAGGCGAAGGTTGAGCGGATCGTGTTTTCTACCTGCGCGAGTTCCGGAATCAGAGAGAGCGCGGCGCTAAAACGCTGCGAGGCAGAGACCGCAGAGATCGTTGGGTGCTGTTTGTCGGGTAGTCCCATCGGTGCCTTCGGGGTCATGACTAATGCGACGGTCTCTCGGCGGCAGGTACACGGGTTTAGTGTGTAAACGCACGGAGCAAAAAAGAGTGCAAACCAGAGCTACAGGCAGGGGGCTCCCGACCCAACCTGTCAGCGGAGCGGGCAACTCGTTGCAAGGTCTCGAGGGCCAGTTCCGCAGCGTTGTAAAATGTCCCCAACGGGATTCGAACCCGTGTCTTAACCGTGAAAGGGTCACGTCCTAGGCCAGGCTAGACGATAGGGACTCAAGACAACGCCTGACAGTTTAGCCGTTTGTGCGGGCTGTGTCGAGCCATTGAGGTAGCAAAAGGTCTAGGCTGCAAAATGCCTAAAGAACGGTTAATCGAGGGAAAAATTGAGGGCTTCGGCAAGGGCGCCTCGCTTCCCGCAGTGCTCCTGGTGTAGTTTCTCCCTATGCACACGATTAGCCTGCAAACATTGCGTGATCTGGCCGCCCAGGTGGGGCTGGCAATTGTGGGTGTCGCCACAGGCTCAAGTTTGGCCCGGGACAGGGAACGCCTGGAGATGTGGCAGCAGGCGGGATATCCGGGCGATATGGGGTATATGCAGCGTGACGCTGGCCTCCTCTCAGAACCGGCAAGGTTGCTTGAGTCCGTGAGAACCATTGTGTCGGTGGGTGCCTACTATGATCGGGGCCCACGGGAGGAGCTACGTCCCGGCTACGGACGTGTAGCCCGATATGCGTGGGGTCGGGATTACCACAAGGTCTTGCGGGTGCGGCTGGAGCAACTCGCCCAGAGGGTATCCAGCACCCTCGGTGGGGCGCTGACCTACAGGATCTTTTCGGATTCCGTGCCTCTCCTTGAGCGGGCAGTGGCACGCGAGGCAGGCCTCGGCTTCATCGGCAAGAACACAATGCTGATCATACCGCGTGCTGGGAGCTTTCTCTTTCTCGGAGAGATTATGTGGGATTTAGAGGTAACGGGTCTCCCAGTTCAAGAAGCCCCCCAAAAAAGTTCATGTGGGGAGTGTTCAAGGTGCCTCACAGGGTGTCCAACAGGGGCTTTTGTAAGCGAACGAGTTTTGGACGCCCGCAAGTGCATCTCGTATCTCACCATCGAGAAACGCGGAATCTTGTCGTGGCACGAGCGTGAAGCGATCGGAGAGTGGATGTTCGGTTGTGATGTATGCCAGGATCTCTGCCCCTTTAATGCGCTTCCTCTGCGACGACGTTTGCAGCCGACATGTGCGGAGTTCGCTCCAGAGGCGGGGAGCGGGCAGATGATATCGCTTGCCGAGGTGCTCTCGCTGCGCACTGATGCTGAGTACGTGGCACGCTTTGGTGGAACGCCCCTCATGCGGGCCAAGCGCGAGGGGCTTCTGAGAAACGCAGCGATAGTGGCCTCCAATACTGGGATTCCAGAGCTCTTGCCTGCGCTCCGTGATGCATTTTTCGATGATTCCTCAGGTGTGGTGCGCGCACATTCGCTGTGGAGTATGGCGCGAATCAGTGGTGCTCTCGGTAATGCCGCTCAAGCGGATACTAAGGGGCTGATCCTGCGTGGATTGCAGGATTCGGATCCCGCGGTGCAGGCTGAGGCTCGCCAGTGCGAGCAGCTCCTCGCGTAGCCCACATATTTCATGAAGCCTGCTACTGCGAGCGACGCAGTTTCATGAAAAATGCGGGCTAGGGCTTTTAAGCTGCCCGGTTGCTAAAACAGCGGTGACGCGTGAGAATGCGGGGATGAAAATCGTACGAAATCTCGCCTCTCTTTTTTGCGTTTTAACCTTATCAGCGTGTGCTCCTGAGATCGGGCTCCGTTTGTCGGTGCCGAATGTTCCGGAGCCTCAGAGTGCCATCGATGGCTCCGCTGCCGCAGAGCCGATTAAGGTCAAGATCGGCTCCTTCACCGATGGTCGACCATCCGACACGATCGTGATCATTGATGGCCGTCAGGTCAGTTCAGAAGGCGAGCTATCTACAATCGTGCAGGAGGGGTTTACCCGATATTTTCGGCAGGCAGGCGCGCGGATAGCCATCTTAAACGCTCCGATGATTGATGGAACGATCACAGAGTGGCGAGCAAAGGTGGAACCTTCCTTTCCTTCATCCGAGGCGAAGGCTTCGGCTCGTCTGAAGGTTACGGTGCGTGATTCTCGTTCTCATCCGATCTACTTTGCAACTTTTTCAGGTGAAGCGACGGCGTCGGATCCTCTTCTCAATGAGGAGAGTGTGCAGAAGCTCCTCGCTCAGGCGATGGGCAGTGCAATTGAAGCTGCCGTAAAGGATGAGAACTTTCGCGCGCAGCTTGCGAGGGGACGAGTCGAGTAGCGTACGGATACCGTGAACCAAAACGAGCAGAGTGCCCAAGCTATGAACGCGCTGATGGATGATTTCGTCTCCCGAGTACGGCAGTTGGTCCGTGATGTTTACCCTTCGATTATGAGTGCGGTGGGCTCCGTTTCGCGAGAGGCCACAACCAAGAGGGATGGAAGTTTGGTGACTGCTACTGATCGTGCTGTCGAAGATTACTTCACGCAGGAGCTGCAAAGTGCATGGCCCGATATTCCGGTATTGGGAGAGGAGCGAGTGTCGTCGCATGACCTCTCACATGAGGAACCTAACCGCTACTACCAAAAATTCATGGAGAGCCCCTTCCAGATAATCATCGATCCGATCGATGGAACGAAGAACTTTGTCGAGGGAAAGTCAGAGTTCTGTGTGGCGGCTGCCTTAACTCAGCGAGTGAATGATGGTATCTGGCCGATATGCGGGGTCGTGGGGGTGCCGGTACGCGGGGTGATGTATTTCTGCGATTCAAAGGGTGTCTTCCGTGAGGTGATTAGCTCTGGCGTGATAGAGCCGATATCTCGCTTGAACGCTGAGGCAGAGAAGATCTCAGTTAGCTCAAGGGATCGAGTCTGGCTTGCGGAGAATAACTACTCTCTGATGTACCCATGGCTCTCAAGTGGTTCAAGTGTGCACGATTTTTTGGAGACGGCTCTTGGATCTCTTCGTGGCTCGCTTATCGGTAAGCAGCGGCTCTGGGATCTCTTGGCGCCACTGGCTATCGCCGATCGATTGGGGTGCGAGCTGCGTGATTTAGCAACGGACGCGAGCATAACGACGATTACGAGTACAGACCTTAGCCCGGAGCTTGAGCGGCGCCCGTGGGGGATTGCTCGGCGCATCATGTTGTTGCCCAAGGGTGGTCGGGTAGAGGATCTTATCCGGGCAGGGTAGAACCCTATTTGCTTTTTTCTCTTCGGGAATTCGATACCTTAGTCAGTGTGTGCCGCTGAATATCAGGGGACACGATCGCCTACGGGGTATGTCCGCACTTTTCGTTAATCCTACGAGCGCTTCCAGCCGATTGACCTTATGGGAACTCCTTTCCGAAGGGATGCTTTATGAGAATACATCTCCACATAACTCAAGCGCTGGTGTTGGCGGCTTCGCTCTTTTTAGCGAATGCTGACATCAGTTCGGCTCAACCATTTTCAGCATCAAGCACCTATCGCAAAAGTATTCGTAGGGACGTGAACGGAAACGTGTATCCGTTAACTCAGGACAGTAGGGATCTCGTATTTCAGGATTATCCGTACATCGACCCGACCGGCAAGTTATCGTACGACCCGCGTTATCTCGCGTTTGGATCAAAAGATGCTGCGGTGGATGATCTGCCCAAACCCATCCCAACTCCCACTGACCCCGGACGCTGCACGGCAGACGGCTATTATCAGGTATATTGGGTTGATGATTACAACAACTCGGTACGGTGCGTTAGTGTTGATGCTTTTTCTAGGACGCAAGGGAACAACGATAGTTTTAACCCGAGAATTGGTGGCCCGACAGATGATGAGGGGCGTTACGTAGCGTTTGAGACTCGGGCAAAAAATCTATGGCTCGGCAAGGATCCCCAGATAACTCCTACTCCGACACCTACTCCGGTCGGTAGTCCAATATTCACGACTCCGGCACCCACCTACACACCACTCACAGAGGTAGCTGTCCACGACCGAAAGTTCGAGCAGACATGGCTATCAACGTCAAAGAACAAGCCCGAGTGCCGAATTGGGGCAAATGAAAGTATGTCCCTTGCGGGGTTAAGTGATGATGGTTCGAAGATCTTATTTTCAAGCGCGGCCACAAACCTCGTAAATAACCTTGAGCCGCAGTGTAGGATGGTCGGATTTCCAGGTCAGAATGTCTACCTTCGAAACGGCTCGCAGTGCGATGATTCGTCAGAGACGGTGCTAGGCCTCGGTGAATGTTATACCTCGGTGCTCTATGATTCGTACGGATTACACGCGGGTCCGGGGGTTAAAACAGGGCTTGATGATGACTCCTATAATCCGGCGATGAGTGTCGACTCCTCGATAATCGTTTTTGATTCACGTGCTACGGTACCAACTCACTTTAATCCAGATATCTCCGGCTACTTCGATATCTACTACTGGAAGGGTAATCGCTTCTCGGTTATCAGTCGCGCGCAGGTTCCCCGCTGCTCGATCTCCGGCGCATTACTTCCGATTCAAAACGATAATGAGCCCGCTGATGGCAATAGCAGGAAGCCACGAGTTGATCAGACGGGCCGGTACGTTGTGTACGAGTCGACAGCGACTGACCTGGTGGTCGATCAAACCAATCCTAACATGGTGTGCTCAGATAGTACCCAGACATACTACCCGCATCCGAAGTCGGTTTCGTACATCTCCACTAACGGACATTCTCAGATCTACCTCTATGATTCAGTAAAACGTACGACGCAGATGATTAGCCGGGCGTACAATTCAAATCAGGGAGCCAACGGCGATAGCACAAACGCTTGGATCAGTCGCGATAACCATTATGTAGTGTTCGAATCGGTGGCTACAAACCTCCTTTCGTCGGCTACGACTGTGCGCAAGAACATCTTCATGTACGATCGCATCCTCAATAGGACCTACATAGTAACACCAGGCACGGGGGGCACAGGACTCAGTGCTGATGCGACTATCACGCATGTCAGTAATAACGGCCTGGTCGTTGCATTCCAAACACTAGCCAGCGATGCGGTGCCTAATAACGCATCAAATGGAACTCTGACCCTTCCGAATACCGTTCAGCACGTGTATCTGGCGCAAAATTCCTGTCCTCTTGATGGAGACGGAGATGGTGTGCCCGACTGCTTGGATCTCTGCAAGACCGATCCGGCTAAGAGCTCTCCGGGAGAGTGTGGATGCGGGAAGTCCGATGGGGATAGCGATAGAGATTTAGTGCCAGACTGTCTCGATAAGTGCAGGAACGCTCCGGATATCGATAAGGATAATGACGGAGTGCCGGACTGCGTCGATGGTTGCCCGAATGACGTGAACAAGACAGCACCGTTGAGTTGTGGCTGCGGCCTCCCCGAGACTGATAGTGACCAGGATGGCGTTGCTGATTGTAAGGATCAGTGTCCGTCGAATCCCAAGTCTGTGCCGGGGATTTGCGGTTGTGCAGTGCCGGAGACGGATGCAAATGGGAATGGAGCTCCGGATTGCATCGATCCAACTGCGAGCACCCAGCCGTCAGCACCCCAATTTGACCTCACCCGAACCAGTTTGAGTCGGCAACGGCCGAAATATCAGCTCTTTGGTTTGCTGCAACGATTCTCAGGACGTGTCACGTATAACGTTACGGTCAGCAAGCGAGGATTTAAGAAGAGTAGGAGCAGTTCAAGTCGAAGCGTAGTCTTGAGGGATATTCCAAAAGGAACGTACACCCTTACATACACGGTTA
>JBIJBZ010000012.1:0-35117 GCA_044344945.1 Bdellovibrionota bacterium
TCTACGACATCGCTTGCTCCCAATTCCAACGCTTGAATCGTCTCCTTGGCCCCCCGATGGGTATATTTGCTGAACATGATAATCGGGATCTGTGAACCTCGCGCACGGAGGGAGCGCAAGGTCTCTAGACCATCCATCTCTGGCATCTCGATATCAAGGGTGACCAGATCGGGCTTTAACACATCGATCTGTTGCAACGCTCGAACTCCCGTCTCCGCCACTCCGACCACTTCAATCTCAGGGTCTCCGCGAAAGCACTCCCGGAGTGCGCGCTGCACTACCAAGGAATCATCGACGACGAGAACTCGTATCTTTTCCATTCAGCTACCCAACATCGATTCCCAGCAATTTCAGCTTCTCTTCGATAACCTCCCGTGAGAATGGCTTCATGATGTACTCATTCGCGCCACTCTGGATCGCCTGAGCGATCTGGGTCATATCTTTCTGAGCAGTGACCATCACCACTGGGACTTTGTTGGTTGGCGTTTGTCCCCGCAACCACGTCACAAACTCGACTCCACTCATTCCGGGCATAACCCAATCTACAAAGAAAAGACTAGGCGGCTCATGCGTCTCAAGAAAGCCAACTGCCTCCTCAGCCGATTGGGCGGTGGCGACCTCAAAGCCCATCTCTTGCATCAGACGGGCTAAGACCTTGGTGGTAAACTTACAGTCATCTACGATAAGTATGTCGTTTGGCACCTTACTCTTCCTCCGCAAAAAGCTGACAGGCCGCCTCTGCATCGATGTGCAGAAGGATTCCCCTATCAAGTTCATACACCCCTGCAACCATCTCCCGCAGCGGAGAAGCAAGTGTACTGGGCCGGGGTTTATACCTGCTCGGCTCCAAGCTGATTACATCCCCCACCGAATCTACGAGCAGACTTGCAGCGCCATCCTTCAAAGATACAATCAGGTTCATCTGATCTGCCTCACTCGAGCACGGATCAAGATGCAATCTCTCGCGCATTCCGATCGCGGTGACTATATTCCCGCGGAGATTTATCAGCCCACGAACCTCAGGTACCGCGAGCGGCACCGGGGTCATCTGTTGGTGTTGCAGGACCTCTTGGACCTCAAGCACGTTAATCCCGAGTGCATAGTCCCCTGTTTTGAAAGTGACTAGCTGTTGTGGTGGTATTGTCGAATCGGTCATACGGCAGCTATCTCCATGGATGCATGAGGAGCGGATGGTTCCATTCCTCGGTTCACTAAATACCGGATGTCGAGAAGAGCAATCACTCTGCCCTGAATCACTCCAAACGCCGTAACACCCGGTTTACCTTGAACCGGTTTAATTGCGGCGATTTCTGCGGATACATCCAGAATCGCCTCGACTTGCAAGCCGTACGTCTCATCCCCCTCTCCAACTACCACTACGTGGCCGCTATCCCATGGCTTGTGTGCCACGCCGATTGCCTGTGCAACATCAAGAAGCGGTAGGATTGAATCTCTATACTGAATAACGGGACTACCGCTCACGCGTTCGAGGTCTTTGAGAGCGAATTCCTCAAGTCGCCTGACCGCTTTGAGCGGAATCGCCGCACGCATCTCACTGCTGAGCTGAACAATCAGAAGCTTTTCAGATGAATCGGTATGACGTTTAACTGATGCCGATTCACTCTCTACAACTCGCGCTGCCTGATCGATGCGGACTTCACGAGCCAGCATGACTGGATCAAGAATCAATGCTATCTGACCATCCCCCAAGATAGCGGCTCCCGCATACGTTTGCAGATTCGCAAGTTGACGACCGAGCGGCTTAACGACGATCTCCTCGGTGTCGTGCACTGCGTCCACGACTATGCCGAAACGGCGTCCGTCGACATCGATAACGACGATAACCTGCTCGTCGGAAGGTCCCCGCTCGCCACTTGAAACGTTAAAGTGCTTGGTAAGGAATATGATGGGGAGGAGGTCTCCACGCAGCTTGTAGAACGGATAACTCCCCACCCACGATAAAGCTCCAGAGCGCTCTGTTGCACTGAACTGCACCAACTCGGTGATTGCACTCTGTGGGATGGCAAAGCGCTGCTGTGCACACGAGAGTAGGAGCGCAGGAACTATCGCAAGCGTCAGGGGGATCTTTAGTCGTATCGTACTTCCATCACCAGATCGACTTGCAATATCGACCTGACCACCGATCTTTTCGACACTTGACTTCACGACGTCCATCCCGACGCCGCGTCCCGAGAGGTTCGTAATCGCATCTGCGGTCGAGAAACCGGGGGCAAAAATGAGCCGATGGACATCCTGCTCTGACATCGTTTGAGCTCGCTCGCGGGAGATTAGTCCACGTTGTAGAGCGCGGTCACGGATCTTCTCCGTGTTGAGACCGGCTCCGTCATCTATTATTTCGATGACGACATATCCCCCCTCTTGAAATGCCTTCATTGTGATACACCCCTCGGGATTCTTCCCGATCGCCACGCGCTTTTCAGGCAGTTCGATGCCGTGGTCGATGGAGTTTCTGACGATGTGTGTGAGCGGATCTTTGATGGCCTCGATAAGGGTTTTATCGAGCTCGGTCTCCTTACCGACCATCTCAAGACGAACTTGCTTTTTGCACGTTATAGCAAGGTCTCGAACAACCCGCGGGAACTTGCCCCACACGGTATTGATCGGTTGCATACGCGTCTTCATAACACCTTCCTGCAATTCCGACGTCACGAGATTGAGACGCTGCGTTATGGCGCGAAAATGCATGTCGTTGAGCGACTTTGTTGATTGCAGAATCTGATTACGAGCGAGGACTAACTCGCCAGCTAGGTTCATGAGATGGTCAAGGAGCTCAACGTCAACCCGCAGGGATGTCTCCGCCGTAGCTGCTCTACCCGGACCGGAATCTCCCTGGTCGACCTTCGAATCCGCATGGAGCGACGTGGCGAGCTCGACAGCTGGTAGCGGCTCCGCCTGAGGCTTTGCGTCGTTCCCTGCTTGCGCTTCCCGCTCCGCAATAATCATGGCGAACTCCTCATCGAGACTCAGCGCCTTTGGTGATGCATCGCTGCTCTGAGGCTGCGCTGCGGCGAGGAGATCGGCGGCAAGAGCATCAAAGACTGTTGGCCCCTCAGTCTTGGTTTCCTCAATGCTGGTGACGATTGTCCGAATCGCATCACACAACGTAAGCAGAAGAGTGATAATTCGATCGGTGACCGTGAGTTCGTTGCTTCGAAGCGCTTGCAGCAAGGTCTCTCCTGCATGCGAAACAGATTCGAGTTTGTGCAGGTCAAGGAATCCACATACTCCCTTGATGGTGTGGAGACGCCTGAAAATAGCATTAATGAGGTCGCTGTCGCTTGGATTCCCCTCCAGAGCAAGGAGCTCCTCATCGAGGTGATCAAGGTTCTCTTTTGTTTCAATTAGAAAATCGTTTAGGAGCTCGTCCTGCTCGCTCATATAGTATCCCCCTTGGGCGCAAGAATATCCCCAGAAGAAGTTCGACTGGACATCTAAGTAACTTGAGGAGATTGATGGCCTGTTTAGCTATCTCATAGTTTCAACCACTTAGACTGCATCACATACAATCCTCTGGGGTCGATTGCACACGAACAATTGACTGGATTGCACTGCAGCCTTTTGTTTATCTGGATAGCTGCCGAGAGATGTCTTTGGGCGCACGGAAAGATGCTGTGATTACAGAACGCATCCGATGCTAGCCCCGGGGCCACGGAGAAAGCGAAGGCAAGATGGAGACTATCAAGGTTTTAATCGTCGATGATTCAGCGGTCATTCGCAAGGTGCTCGGGGATCTCCTACGCGAGGATCCTGCCATTGAGGTGGTTGGCACTGCTGCGAACGGAAAGCTCGCGCTTGAGGAGATAGAACGCCTGCGGCCAGATATCGTTACACTCGATATTGAGATGCCCGAGATGAACGGCCTCGAGACGGTGCAGCAGATTCGACAGCGCGACGCAAAACTGCCGATTATCATGTGTAGCTCCCTCACATCGGATGGTGCATCGCATACACTTGATGCTCTCGCATTCGGAGCGTCCGATTACGTTACTAAACCATCGAGTCAAGGCGTCAATACGCGTGAAGTAGTCGGAGCAGAGCTTCTTGAGAAGATCAAAACGCTTGCATCGCCAGCTCTCCGATCAACGACGGTCACACAACCTGCGGCGAGTCGACCGCCACAAGCCATTCCTACCCCACCGGGAGTATTACAGCTAACAGCCGATGCCATCGCTATCGGCGTATCCACCGGCGGCCCCAACGCGCTGGCGGAGCTTCTTCCGCGCCTGCCCGGGAATCTACCTGTGCCGTTGTTTATCGTTCAACACATGCCCCCAATCTTTACCAAGCTGCTCGCAGAGCGGCTGGATAGTCAATCGACAATCCGAATCGTTGAGGCTGAGCATGACCAGGAGGTGAAAGCCGGCACCGTATACCTTGCTCCCGGCGGTAAACACATGGAGGTGCGACGCATCCTTGGTCGCGTTGTCATCTCTCTCAACGATAGACCACCAGAAAACTCGTGCAAACCTGCGGTTGATGTCCTGTTCCGCTCATTTGCGAAGACATACGGGTCACAGTCCCTGGGCATCATTCTGACCGGAATGGGCCAGGATGGCTTGAAAGGTTCCGAGCAGATTAAGGCATTGGGGGGGTCGATCCTCGCCCAGGAGCGTGCAAGCTGTGCGGTCTGGGGGATGCCGGGCGCGGTTCTGAACGCAGGGCTGGCCCGGGCTGTCCTCTCAATTCCCCAGATTGCAGGGGAGATATCGGCTCTTTCAACAACGCCGGCTCCGCGTCCTACAGCCCCGAGGTAGGAGCACAAAAATTTGTCAAGCTGAGGATGGCGCCAGCCGATACTACTTTTGGCGGCGAGACCGCCTGTGAATGTAGATAGAATTAAATTGATGGGGGATATGGACTGGAAGGCACCTTTTGTAATCTACCGAATCACAGCAGATGGCAAGCTTGAGGAGGTTTTCTTCGCGGAAGACTTTAAAGCTGCAAGTTACTGGCTCTCGTACATCGCTCAACCGGGTGACGTGCTCTGCAAGACTCCGTTGCATAAAAAGCACTCCCATCGCTCTCCGAACGCTGAGTACTGGAGTCACAAAGGCGACGGCCGCAACATTCTCGCCGATGAGGAGCAGTGGCGGAAAGCGATCGCAAAAAAACGGTCATTTGATGGAGACTTTCCCGACCACCAAGAGAAACCAGCGGTTGAACAGACACCGGATCCTGCATGAGCGCTACGATAGATCGCAACATTAAAATTCTGGTCGTTGATGACTTCGCTACGATGCGACAAATCGTTAAGAAGTCGCTCGGAGCGCTCGGTTTTCACAACATCACCGAGGCATCGGATGGAGTCGACGCCCTTGAAAAACTGGAGAAGGATCAGTTCGGGTTTATCATCTCGGATTGGAACATGCCAAACATGATGGGGCTCGATTTCCTGAAGAATGTGCGGGCCAAGGATAAGTACAAAGCCATTCCCTTCCTCATGGTGACAGCAGAGGCCAAACGAGAGAACGTGATTGAAGCTGCACGAGCGGGAGTTTCACAGTACATCGTAAAGCCTTTCACCGTAGAATCTCTTCAAGAGAAGATCGACGCCATCTTTACTAAGCGCTAACTGATATTGGACAAGGGTGTATGAGTAATTCCTCAGGAACAGCCGGGAATAGGGCCGCCACGACAGGCATTCCTACTGAGATCAAGACAGACCGAGATCTTCGAGTTGTCCTTTCAGAGATTATGGCCGACAAAAGCTCCGAGGCGCTCCGTCTGCTTCAGCAGACGGTATTAGGGCTTCGCAGCGAGCTGGACCCTGCTTCAGTAACTATGTCATCTACCAACATTCCGGATGCCATCATCAAACTATCCGCTGTCCTGACAGACACCGACACCGCTAGCCACCGAGTCTTTGACCTGGTTGACCGCCAGGGCAAGATTCTAAGGCAGTCCGAAAAGGAACTCTCGGAACTTGAACGGCTCTGTCGTAGTGAGACTCTCGATGTAGGTGTTGTTCTTGGATACATTGCTCGACACCGCGCCCTCAATAACGCCTTGAATTCGATCTCGAACGAGATCGTAACATCTCAGGAATTCCAAGATCTCTGCGGCCAAAAGGTCAAAAAAGTCATCCGGCTGGTATGTGACATGGAGTGCTACATCCGAGCGTTGCTGGCTCAACTTAGGGTTGAGGTTCCAACAGCGAAAACGGCCGCACAAATAGAGGCGGATCAAGATATTGATCAAGCCTCCACGGATGCTCTGCTGAAGGAGTTGGGATTTTAGGCGTACAAGGAACGTAAATAAAACCTCTGCTTCGAAAACTCAAAACGAACGACTCCTGCAATCGCACGAGACTCTGCGCTCAGTTTCGCTGCCGCATCATCCCGTAACTAACGACTCACCACATTGGACTGGGCGCAACAGAGGGAGGTGAATCGCCTCAAACCGTCGTCCCTCAGAGAGCACGACGACACTCGATCCCATCTTGAAGGTGCCGATCTTTTGGCCCTTTACAACAGGAATCGCCGGTTCATGCACGAGGGTTACAAGTCGTTTCACCCGCCACGGCGCTTGATTCGTTTCAAGCGGGGCATACGACAAAGAAATGCGACCCACATTTGTAGCACCAACCATTACGACTGCGACGAGCCCGGCATCGGTTTGAATATAGGTTATCACCCGCTCATTTACGGCGAAAAGACTATCAATGGAATGCAGTGCCCAGTCATTGACTGGCCACAATTTCCCTGGGACATGGACGGTCTTTACTATCCTACCATCGACGGGGGAATGGATGTGGTGCGCATCACTCGGAGAGAGATAGAAATTCCAAAGCTGTCCATTCCTGAACACGTCAGCGCAGGGGTCGCCGGCCAGAAGGGCCGAGACGGTATACCGCTTGCCCTTTACCTGCGTAATTGCGCCCGTCTGTTCAAGGTTGTCGCAGTCTCTCAGTTTTCCATCAACCGGCGAGACTAACTCACACGCCGCGATCGGTCGCAATCCATCCCGGAGGTCGCGAGTAAAGAACTCCCCGATACAACGGTACGAATCGAGGGGCTTCGAGGCCAAATCCCAATCAATCCGATATATCCGAGCAAATATAAGAATACTCCACCGTGCGAGGGGCTGCGGAAGTGGCAGATTAGCAAGCGCCCCCAGAAACCAACTAAGGTACGAGAGGGGAAGGTATCGAAGTATCTCCATGTGATCCCAGGTATCGTGATAGGTGCAGCGCTACGCGTATTAGGCGGCGGTGCTCTGCGCAGCTACAGCCTTCAACGCCTCGATAAGATTATCAACAGCCGCTGTGCCCTGTCGAACCACGCTCTCATGAGTTCTACTGCCGATGTGCGGTGTTAGGTGAACGTTTGACAATCCGAGCAAGGGATTGTCCGGCTGTACCGGCTCAGGATCGAGAACATCAGCACCGTAGCCGGCAACATGGCCCGTCTTTACACACTCCGCCATCGCCCGCTGGTCAACCAGCGCTCCTCGACTAACATTAACGATATATACCCCGCGTTTGCACATCATCAGACGCCGCCGATTAACAAACGACTGATTGTCGCGTGTGAGGCTCATATGAACGGAGAGGAAGTCAACATGCGGAAAGAGATCTTCGTCTCGAGGAGCTCGCACTATGTGAGGAGGATACTCCGAGAACAATGGGTGCTTAAATACGTCAGTAAGTTCCTCTAAATAGCTGGCATGCTGCGAAGACCAGGATGTGTTGAACACCCTCACATTCATACCGAATGCCATCGCCCGTTTAGCAACCTCTTTTCCAACGCGACCGAAACCGAGGATGCCAAGGGTTTTGCCCGCGAGCTCACGGCCGGTCTGTCGTCGCCATTCTCCCTTGTGAACGTTTGCATTCTGCTCTGGGATATAGCGGGTGAGGCTTAATAGGAGCCCGAACGTGAGTTCGGTGACCGTCGTATGATTCACTCCGGGAGTGTTGGTAACCTTTATCCCCAACTTCTCTGCCTCGGCGAGATCGATCTTGTCGAGCCCAACACCGTACTTACTTATTACCTTAATGCGAGGAGCAGCGGCCTGAAGAACCTTTGCATTAAAATCATCCTCTCCACACAGAAAGGCGTCGAACTTATTTCCATCAGCGATGTATGAGAGCAGTTGGTCTTGATTGAGAGGCCCTCGCGCCTTCACGATCTCAAAGCCTGTATCGAGCAACTTCTTGACGTGGGGACCCGGAGTGTCGATAAAGCTCGACGTTGAAACGAGAATTGAAAAAGTCATGAGCGTAGCTCCCCCCTAAAGTGGATACCGTACGGATTGTGGTTGGCGGCTACGATGAGGACTGGGCGAAATACATGCCGTACTCCACCTTTCACGCTCGATAGCGGTTGAGGCGCAATCGAGGCTCACTACACTTGTTCCGCCTACTCCGTGAGGCATGCGGACGAAGTTTCTCTGTTGGAGTACTTGACCAAACACCTTCACTACCGTGAGGTCTACCGGAACCGTACCAGAGCAAGGCCTAGGGATCAAGCTGAAGGCAGTTCGTACGACCGTCCAGGAGGATGCGTAAGAACCTGATATAATTTAAATAAGAACGGCCACCTCGCAGCGATAGTCGCCCCCTATCCACTCCGAAATTGGATGGTTTTGGGATTAATCACCCTGGCAGGCTCCTTCTTAGCAAAATTACCCGACCCTTCCTCCGGAAAGGCTTCGGTAGATCTAATTCAAAAATAAAATGGCTCTTCGTGGAATCGAGTGGGTAAAATTGGTGGGTACATCCCTGATGTATCACTAAAAACCATGGGTTGTGCCCCATCAGCAGTCATTGGCACCCAATCGATTCCCCGATGACCCAATAAAATAGCACCTCCAGTCAGTTACGCGAATTACAACACCTATAGATGTATCCGCTGATTCTGCTACCATCCAAGCACCAATAACACCATTGGAGTGCACCTTATGAGACCACGTTCGGCATCAACTCGTTTTCGCTCGTTGATTGTTTCAGCTCTCGCTGTTCTTGTTGTGGGGAATCCTCCGGCAGCGTTTGCTGGCCCGGAGCCTCTTCGGCCTCATGCGCCGGGCGAAGTGCTAATCGCTTTTAAGCGAAGCGCATCAGATGCGGACGCTACGCGCGCTCTCAACAAGGTTCAGGGAAAATTCATCAAGCGCATGCGGGCTAGGCGAGACATCGATCAGGGAATTCCTGGAATTGATCAGGTGCAGATCGCAGGGTCCGTCGGAGCAGCGCTCGATGCGCTACAAAACGATCCAGCAGTTGCGTTTGTAGAGCCAAACTACTGGCTCCAGAAATTTGATACGTCAAACGATCCGTACTACACGGGCGGAAGTCTTTGGGGCATGTACGGCAACGACGCACCCCTGTGCGGCCCCAGTGGAACTACGAACGTCTACGGCTCCGATGCCGAAGAAGCGTGGTCTCTCGGATTTACCGGATCAACCAGCGTGTATGTGGGAGTAATCGATGAAGGTGTGCAACACACACATCCGGATCTCGCAGGCAACGTGTGGGTGAACCCCTTCGATATTGTGGACGGAGTTGATAATGATGGTAACGGCTACGTAGACGATACCAATGGATGGGACTTCTACAACAAGGATAATTCGGTATACGACGCAGCCGATGGCGATGCGCACGGCACTCACGTATCCGGCACTATCGGAGGCCGTGGCGGTAATGGCGCTGGAGTTGTAGGGGTTAACTGGAATGTTACGATTATCCCCACCAAGTTCTTGGGCCCTACGGGTGGATACACCTCGGATGCGATAAGCGCGCTCAACTACCTACGAGACCTCAAGACCCGTCACGGGCTAAACATCGTGGCAAGCAGCAACTCTTGGGGCGGAGGTGGATACAGTTCTGCTCTCCACACCGCGATCCTCCGAGCGGCAAAGCAGGGCATTCTCTTCGTAGCAGCTGCAGGTAACGCAGCATCGAATAACGACACCACCGCAAACTATCCCTCGAACTACACGACTCTTCAGGGAACGAGTGTTGAAGGCCCTGCTTCGTATGAAGCCGTGATCGCTGTTGCAGCCATCAGTTCATCCGGTGCACTCGCATCCTTCTCCAACTACGGACTGACCACGGTTGATATCGGTGCGCCTGGTGTTGGCATTATGTCGACCGTGCCGACAAACAGCTACGCCTCGTACAACGGAACCTCGATGGCGACTCCGCATGTAACCGGAGCAATAGCTCTATATGCGTCAGCATTCCCGGGGGCTACTGCCCAACAGATTCGTAACGCTATCCTTTCAAATGCAGCGCCTACGGCGTCACTCACTGGCCGAACCGTGACCGGTGGAAGATTGAATTTGAATGGGATCTTTTCAGGTAATCCATCGACTCCAACTCCGGTGCCAACATCCACGTCGACCCCGACAGCCACACCGACGAGAACCGCTACACCCACTGCGACGGCGACACCGACGAGAACTCCCACCGCCACGGTGACTCCGACGGCAACCGCCACTCCAACGGCGACGGCCACAGACACCCCGGATCCGAGCCTCCCGACTGCGACTCCCACTTCAACTCCAACGGCTACGCCGACTTCAACTGCGACGCCAACTGTGACTCCAACACCGAGCGCGGTGCCTGGGGTGCACGATGTTGCGGTAACCTCGCTAGCGGTCTCTGGACGCGTCAAAACGGGAAGTACTGTCTCAGTCGTCATCGGTGTTGCCAATCAAGGCAATCAAACAGAAACGTTCACCGTGTCCCTCTCAGTAAGCGCTGGAACAGCTGGCCCAGCTAAGAGTGTTACACTCGCAGCTGGAGCTACCAGCTCGCAAACCATCTCATGGACGCTGCCAAAATCACGAGGAACGTATGTCGCGACTGGCACCGCATCGGTGATCCCTGGTGAAACCGATACAGCGGACAACTCAAGGTCAGGAAATCTCAGCGTACGGTAGCCCCGCACAGCGCTGTGCCATCAGCTTGACGGCAACAGTGGCATCGCGAGCTCCGAGCTTCACATGACGCTCGGAGCCTGGCTGTTAGGAAGCAGACCCTCGTTTTCGCCACTATTCAGACAGCGTATCGTGGACCAGCCGCCTTTCGAGAGCATCTAGTACTGCGGCCTCGTCAGCAAAGTCCTTAGTCCCGACCTCAAAGGTCATTGAAAAACGCAAGCACGGCCCAGCTTCATCCCACGGAACGGTGATAATTCCGTATCGACTAATGAGGAGATCCGCCATCTGCTGCGCAGTCTCCATCTTCTGGCCCCGAAACTCACGCGGAACTTCAACGTAGAGATAAAAGGTTCCCGCTGCGGGCTTGGCTTCGATACCTGCTTTACTCAGAATGGAAGCGACACGCTGAAGTCGTCGCCCGTATTTCTCTTTATTTGCAGACAGGAACGACTGACAGTTGTCGAGCGCGTGGATGCCGGCCTTTTGGATGGCGATAAACTGCCCGTTGTCTGTATTATCCTTAACCAGCGCGAATGCCTTCACGAGGGGCGCCCCACCCGCAACAAACCCGAGCCGGTATCCCTGCATATTATAGCTCTTTGAGAGGGAATAGAGCTCAAGGCTCACATCTTTCCCGCCCTGGACGTGCAGCGGAGATATAAAATCCCCTTCATAAACGTAATCCGCATATGCCGCATCTTGCACGATTACAAATGAGTGCTCGTGAGCCAACGAGACTATCCGCTCAAAGAACTCGCGACTTGCAACAGCTCCGGTCGGGTTATTCGGGTAGTTGAGCAACACGAGCTTCGGCCGCTCACGCTTAATAGTTGATTCAAACTCCTCGGGATCTGGCAGAAAGTTGTTGGCTGCCTTCAGAGGTAGGTGAAACAACCTCGCCCCCAACCATTCGGCAACCCGGGGTAGAACGGGATATCCCGGTGTTGTTGCGATTACGGCATCTCCTGGGTTTACGAAAGCCAGCGGGATCTGGGCCAAAGCCGTCTTTGTGCCTACGCAGTGCATGACCTCAGTGCGGGGATCTACTGCAATCGAGAACTCCCGATCCAGGTACCGCGCCGCAGCCTGAGAGAACTCAAGGATACCGTTACAGGGATAAATTCGATTTTCCTTCACGAAAGCCTCTCGATAGAGGGCCTCCACGATCTCCCTAGTAGGGATCTCCTCGGGCTCCCCTACCCCCATATCGATCACTTTTACCGAGGGGTTCTTCTGGATGAACTCCATCTTGGCATTGTTTATTAAGGTAAACTTGAAGGTTTGCTGAACCTTTCCAAACTTCTCCCCCCCAATTCGGTCTGCAAAAAGCTTTTGAACATCCATAAACTCTCTCGTAAGATACGATACGGGAACTAACCCGCATATTTCATGAAGCCTGCTACTGCGAGCATAACTCAGGATTGACGATAGGTAAAAGATATATCCCGAGAGACCTCGTTGACAGGAAAACATCTCTGAAACGTAATGCAATCACCACATATGAGAATTAGCCTTATCCAAACCGACATCGCCTGGAATGACCCTGATGAGAACCTTGTGCGCTGCGCCAGGCTCGCCAACGAGGCGCTTGCGGAGGGTGGCGATCTACTCATTTTTCCAGAGATGTTTACTACGGGCTTTTCGATGCCGACGGGGGGACTTGCCCGTGCGGGTGCTGAACTCGGTTTGCAGTTTCTTTCAGAAATTGCCACGCACAATCGAGTACACACGGTCGCGTCACTTCCTGAAATAGCGTCGGATGGCTCGTTATTCAACACACTCTGGGTCTGCACGCCGAGCGGCGCCCGAGTCTCTTATCGAAAGGTGCACCTCTTCTCCTACGGCGATGAAACGAAGCTGTACTCACCCGGCTCTGCCTTTGTCTCTACGGCGATTAACGATCTCTCGTGCTCCCTATTTATCTGCTACGATCTGCGTTTCGGGGCTCCCTTTCTCCGACGAGCCTCAGAAACTGACCTCTTCATCGTCGTGGCCAACTGGCCCGCATCGCGTCGGGAACACTGGCTGACCCTGCTTCGAGCTCGCGCCATTGAGAACCAAGCATTCGTCGTCGGAGTAAACCGAGTGGGTGAAGGTGGGGGGCTTACGTACTCGGGGGACTCGGCGCTGTATGCTCCAGATGGCACGGAACTCGCTTGGCTCGGCTCAACCCCCGGGGTAGAGACAGTCACGATTGAGAAAGCCACCGTGTCGGAGTGGCGCAGGAGCTTCCCTGCCCTACGAGACAGACGCTCCGACCTCTACGGCCCCCTGCTGGAGTAGTGCCTCTTAGACCCTGCAATAGGGGCGATCGGACGCCAAAAGAGGAAAAAAGACGCTTTTGACCTCTCGCGATGGGCAGCTTTTAGTATACTGGAGGAGCATACCACAGGTACGCAGGTGATTTTTTACCTCAAGACGAGTTCATCGGTTTTATGCGCTCCAGATACATCTATCCCTGCCTTGCAGTACTCATTTCAATACTCGTGCTGCCGGTTGCTGTTCACGCGGCCCCCCCGGCTCCAGCTAAAAAGATCGACCTCGATAAAGCACTCGATGTAAACGAACTCAAGATTGCGATGGCAGAGAGTAGCCTTCGGGTTAACCATTCACTGCGTACAATTGCTGACCTTTCTGCCGCGCTTGAGCGACACCTCAATGCCCACTGCATGGGAACGCTCCTGCAAACGCTACAGTACGATGGCGCTCCAACCGATCCGGATTGTATCGCTCGAATGGATCGTCTGTTGGAGATCTACCCAGACAATCCGGTCGCGATATGCGTCCGAGATGGAATCGGTGCTCAAAGCTGTGTAGACGCCTACCGGAACCAGAATACGGTAGCATTTGCGGGTGGCTCTACCTACGACGAGATCCCCGATCCTGCGCTCAAAGTCGGACTATCTGCGGAAGACTCGAAGAAGCTTACTGCCCTCAGACAAACTCTTTTCGAGGTAAACCAACGCTACCAAGCCGCAACCACCGATGCCGATAAACAGATAGCGATGGATGATGCTACAAATCTCTATGACCAGGTCTTAAGTCTCACCTGCAAAGTGGTCGCCCTTCGCCTCGACCAACCTGAAGGTCAAAATGAGGAGCGGGAGGATTCCAGCATTACCGAAGTTCGGGAGAAGCTTTTGAAGATCCCGCCCGGGCTGAGAGAGGACTATCAGAAACAGCTACTGCAAAAAACCGAGGAAGAGCTATCAAAAGCCGGCAAAGATGTTGCGACTCGCAAACTTCTCCTTCAGAAGATGGTTGTGATTCAGAATCCTGAGGACAAACGACAAATAACTGCGGCAGGGAAATTACGTGTGCGCGTCGTATTACCGCAATGCTTAGAGCACATCCAACAGGCGCAAGCGATACTTCCCAACTTCCCTTCTCCCACCTGTCACCGCGAAGGGTGGTACTCACCCCAGTGCATCGTGGCTCTCAAAAAGTGGTACGCATATCGACAACGCCTGGAGGCAGAAGCTCGAAAGCGAGAGCCAAAACTCCCAACGCCAACCCCACACCCGATTATTTCGACGTTTTAGGTCATCGGCGTGTTTGACGAATTAAGGATGCAGCGCCATGCACACCCCTTACCCGCTCCCTGTGTGAAAAAGCTTTGACTCATACAAACGCCAATTTGTTTTCAAATCACAACGGTTACGTGGCTAACCCGCATATTTCATGAAACTGTGCAGCGAGAGGGGCGAGAATGGTGATTTTTCGGGCCCGACGGGCGAATTTAAAAATCGATTTTCGGGGCGGAATCGTATCGAGATACCTTCCGGTCCGAAAATCGGTTTTTGGACCGAAAAAACGCCATTATTGACACTCGCAGTAGCAGGCTTCATGAAAATTGCGGGCTAACACCTATACCCTCTTTTTCTCTGGCACTACCCCCCATTTTGAGATACGAAGAGCATCGACTATCTCGCACGCCGAAACGGCCCCGGGGCCGTTCTGCGCTGCTCTTTAAAAGGTACCACAATGAATCGATATCTTTCCGCTCTGAGCCTCTCCATCCTTGTTGCTGGCTGCTCTCCAATCCCCTATACCGGAGAGCAGATTACTGAGGCCACGACACCACAGGGCCTCAAGGTTATTCAGACGTCCTCGCGCTCGAAGCTTCCAACAGGTGGACTCGCCGGCCAGGAGAGTGAGTTGGCTCAGATGACCGCAACTATTGATTCGATTGATAAGAAGAGTCGTGTAGTCACGGTTAAGACGAAGGATGATCGGCTGGTCTCTATCAAAGCTGGTCCTGAGGTTAAGAATTTCCCACAGCTCAAGAAGGGAGATCTCCTCGAACTCGATTACTTTGAGGCTGTAGATTTTGAAGTCCGAAAGCCAACCGAGGAAGAAAAGCAGATCGCGGGCATGGAAATTGACGTTGCAGCTCAGGCTGCAGCAGGTCAGAAGCCTGCCGGAATTGTAGCGGGTGAGCGTGTTGATATCTTGACTGTCGAGTCGATCGATACGAAGAAGAAGCTCATTACCCTGAAGGCCCCTGAAGGGTACGTCACCGTGAAGGCGAAGTATCCGCAGAATCTTCACATGCTGAAGATCGGAGACACAGTGGTTGTAAAGACCTCTGAGCTCTTTGCAGTTCACACCAAGCAGGTTGGATAATCCTGTCCGGCGCCACTGCCTTAGGTTCATACGCCTAGTCGGTGGCGCCCTCCACGCAACTTTTTCCGCTACCTTCCGAACTACCTATCAAACCACGCGTCATCCCTATTCGACGCCTGTGATTCGGAAGGACTATCATGCACTACAATTCAGCAGAGAGAGGCTTTAGCCTCATCGAACTACTCGTCGTAATGGGAATCATAAGCACCCTGATCGCGGTAGCTCTCCCCCGCTACGCGAGCTATCGAGCAAACGCCTTTGATAGCCGAGCGGAAACGGATCTACGATCCGTGGCTCTCGCTGAGGAGGCGTATTTCCTCGATAACGATAAATACCTGGCGTGTTCGGGCCAGAGTTGCTCATCACTTCCGGGGATACGGAAGCTTTCGGACGGAGTAGTACTTAGCATCTCAACAACAGACACAGGCTTTCAAGGGAGCGCCAGTCACCCGCGCGGCTCCGGCAAAGTGTTTCGTTGGGATTCTGAGCAGGGTGGGCTGTTGGAGTAACTACTCGTTGAGGTTCTCCCCAGAGCTTCCTACCGGGGGCCCCTATTTCTCCTCGTAATCCTTATTTTCATCTTTATCCTGCACCTACATCGGTTCCCTTATTCTCATCCAGTTATCTGGATAAGATTCCACCCAGTGCATCCTTACGCCTCTCAATCGAAGAGCTATAACCGACAGAATCGAACACCCAGTAATATTTGATTATTGCGCGGATCATACAGTTGGCCCTCCGAGGCTCTCGTGCTTGGTCAATCCTCGGCGAAATGGAGGCGAACTGTATGGACGAGAACGAGCAACTTAGGGAGTCGGAGTTGATCGAGGAGATCCAACGCCGGATACGAAACCTTCTTTCCTCGGATGAATTCACGGTGGAAGAGAAGGAAGCTATAGCTCGCAAATTCTTTCAAGCCCTTGAGGGAGAGTAACACATGACAGTCACGGCAAATACTACACCAACTCCGATTGAAGAGGCGCTCAAAGTGAGTCCTCGGCTTGCACAGGTTCTTTCGGTCGCGCTTGAGAGCCTAGCAGGGTGGTGAGAACAGTTTCTAAAGTGAGCATTTTGAGAGTTCTGACGAAGCAAGGCGGAGCCATCGAAAAAACCGGAAGCGTATCCTCTGAGATGCGTTGAGGAATTTTTCGGCGGCTCCAACGCAGTTGCAGTCAAACTATCGAGATGCGCAACAGGAAGTCTTTTTTCACAACCCTGCTAGCCCGATGCATTGGCTCACCATATCACCGGTTCTCTGGCGACGGCGATGCAAACCCTGCCTGCAGTAAAAAATTCCTCGGGCAGTGCAACAAGCATGAATGAGCAACGGGCCCGCGAGATGATCGAGGCGTACTCGCACGATCAGAAAACCCAAATTTCAACAATTATCATCCCAGCAGGATCTTCGGTGTTGGAGGCGCTACACGATCTCAACGAGCTCTTACGGCTATCCCCAGGCAGGCCCGGCATCGAGGCAAAAAATCTGCAGTGGCTCGAAAAGCTGCCATAGCTTGCTGGTGAGCATAAGGTCGCGCAGCCGAAAGCTCTGGAGATTAAAGCTGTGGTGGATGCCGCAGAGATGAAATCTCGCTTTGAGCAGGAAACTATTTTAGCGAAGGAGCAACTGCTATTCTCTGATCTGCGAGTCGTCGCGTTGGCGGCGCTGCTTCATAGGCTTCAACATGGCACCGACCTATTGCGAGGGCTCTCGGTACGCGGAAGCGGGGCGAATATGACTCTTCGCAACTCACCCCAGCAAGGATTAGTTGTTGAGCCAAACTTCGATCGCGGCGGGTTCGATGGAATCTCGGCATCTGGGTCGCCCGTGGCGGTAGCATAGCCGCACCCCTTTCAACCCAAAAACGGCGGTTAAGGCAGATGAAACCGGCGTAGACGTTCCACAGCACTGAGGATTTTGAACTTTTCGGAGGCGCAACCCTGGCACCGTCAGGGTGAGCACCGAAAATTCAAAAGCCAAAGTGAATTTGGACAGATACGCCGTGTTCAGACCCGCAACTACCGTTTTAAGGTTCAGTAGTTGAGCCGGTTTGGGGATGCTAAGTAAGAGGCAGAACACCCGTACCATCTCCTCCCGAAAAGAGAAGCGTTTTTCCCAACGCCGCGGCGATCGACTCAGCAGAGATCCGAGGAAAGAGTCGTCTTTCTTGTATTCCAATTACCACGTGCGTCACTCCGAATCCTTTTAGTATCGCGGCGTTCATATGCAGCGCCTGCATATCGCCGCTCTGTACCGACTCGAATAACCCTACATACGCCTGCTCGTACGACGAGAGCTTCTGCTCCGCCGTAACTCCGGTGAATTGGGGATGTCGTAACGGAGCATGGTACAACATCGCGTGCCGGGCCCATCCGCACACCCCAACCCTGCCCGAGAATGCAGCGATTCGCCCCGGCCAACTAAAATGAACCGGAATATCTGACCGTCCTACCCCACAAGCCTCCGCGATCACCACCTGAGGCTCCGCCGGAAGTGTGCGTAGAAATGAAATAATCCGCGCATCCGCAGTAAAGTTGCTCTCAAGCGCAGCAAACCCATCAAGCGATCGCCACTGCCTCGCTCGCGCAGCACGATTATCAATCCCCGGTTTGTGCGAGGCACCAAAGATAAGCAGCACGAGACCTCCAAGGACCATAAAGCTCGTAAAACTCTTCTTTTGTGAAACCGCAGGGAGCGCGCACAATCCAAGTGAAAATGGGATAACAAGAAAACCCTCCGGCCAAAACCTCAACGACAACTGGAATCTGATCCAGTCGGTTCGGTTATCCATCGTGTGATCAAATGCAATGATCTCCGGAACGAGCCATATCCAAAAGCTCGAAGCGGCAACCAGCGCAAACAGCGAGGTTTCACTCAGTGGGTCGTTATCATCACTAAAATAGACGTACACAGCCCCAGAAAGGAGGGCCATTATCGCAAGCGCTGGCCGATCCAAAAGGTACGCCGTGGTAGCCCATACCACCACAGCGACCCACAACCATTCGAACCTGACGGCTCTGCGTATGAAGCGAGTAGCATAGCTACTGAACGGGACGAACACTACCGCTATCAAGCCGAGAAACACGAGCACCGAGAACTGCAACTGCACGAACCCCAACGCCTGGCTGAGTAGCCGCGCCTCGGGGAAAACGAACTTAATTGAACCCGCCGGCTTGTAGAGGGGAAGAACGACCAGCACCGCGGTAAGCCCGGCTACTCCAAGATTGCAGGCACGCACACGCAGAAATTCGAACTGACTCTTTGCAAGGGCTAGCGCAATAATCGCTGCAACCGCAAGGCACAAGGAAGAGAGATCGATGAGTACGCTCCCTGGGTGGGACATCGGCACAGCAGCGGCGATCATCCCAAGCACTACACTCATTGAAACAGCTCTTCTCGGCGTCACCAGGAGTGCAACAAAAAACCCCCACAACAGGAACTGCACCCAATACACCTGGGAATAGGCGTGATTATCGCCGAGCATCAACAGCCAGCCGATGTATTGATTGTCCGTACCAGGAAGAAGCCTAGTAAGGTCCCACCAATTCACTCCCGATGTGCGTCCAACTAGAGCCTCAAGCCCCATCGAAAGCGCCCGATAATGGGTGCCGACGACGACGAAGAGCGCCGTGACCACCGCGAGGGACAGAACACCAGCCAGCTGATTCCGAGTCTGTGCATACCGGCGACCAAGATACTCAATCCAACCGCTCACAATCAGAGGGATCAACGAAATAAAGAATGCCTCTGAGAGCAGAAAGTACACCCCGCCGGTGGCAGGGTCTCCCATAACGACCCGCGCTATCCATGACCATATACCTGGGATGGATTTAAGAAACGCGTAGTATCGAATCTGTTCACCTGCGAGCCATATCCACTCTGGTGGATAGCTTTGGCCGAAGAGGAAGCTCTGTTGGAGAGAGAGGTTAAACATCTTCTCAACTCCGACGTCATCCGGCGTGTTGTAGAAATGCAGGAAGGGATACCGGCTTCGGGCTGCAAGGAAGAGCGCGAACGTAGCCGCAAATAGTACCCAGGGAATCAGCTCACCCAGGAGCTTTCCCTGCACCCGGTCGCGGTCGCCCCGTAACAGCCCAGGAATCAGCCAGGCTAGCACCAAGACTGAAATCGCAGCGAGAGGCACGGCCACGACATAGCTTGAAACCAGCGTCGCGAAGAGAGCGAAGATAAGCTGCTGAATCAACACAACCGCGGGAAACACGATGGCTGATGGCAGACCTCGTGGCCCCGACCTCCTCGCAGCAATAGAGACGGTTATGCCGGGGATACAATACAAAGCCAGCGGCACCAGTATCGTCCAAAACACAAACACTCCTTACCTCGAAAGACAGTCGATTGGGCTCAGTGTAGTCGACCCTAAGGTTAGCCCCAAGGGCTTGCGCCGATCCTCAGACAAAAAAAAGGGGCCCGAGGGCCCCTTTTAACCACAGTTTACCCGAGGTTAATCAGGCAAAAGGTTCGCCGCGCACCTGATGTACCAACGAGCCTTGGCAGCTGCCGGCCCACTCGATTCCGTGTTCTTTAAAGCGATGGCCGCTTTCTCTAGCAGCGTAACGCTCGCTGTTCCACCACACGACGTGTCTGATTCAGAAATCGTACAGAGCGGCGATGGGCTACCCAAGAACGATGCATAGTCAGTCGGGTCAACCTCCTGAAGCGCAAAGCTACGGCTCGCTCCAGTACCAGGAGCCGTAGAGATCTGGATAAGGAAATCTACGGAACTACATGGGACCTGGGTCATCGTCGCAAAATCGGTTGTCGAAGCCCCCTGGCCGATCGACCCAAGATCGTACGCGTAGGTCGTATCTAGGTCCGCTGAACCCGTTGAGCCTTCATAGGACCAGAACTCGTTGCCAGATAAGCCAGGCGCGCCTGAACCACCAGTCCCGCCAGTTCCACCGGACCCACCAGTTCCCCCTGCTCCGCCAGTTCCTCCGGTGGCGCCAGTTCCGCCAGTTCCGCCAGTTCCGCCAGTTTCACCCGTACCACCAGTGGCCCCAGTGCCACCTGATGCGCCAGTTCCGCCAGTGCCACCGGTCTCACCCGTACCACCAGTTCCGCCAGTGCCACCCTGATCTCCAGTTCCACCAGTTCCTCCGGTAGCACCCGATGAACCAGTTCCACCGGTTCCACCACTGCCGCCGACAGGTCCAGTTCCACCAGTTCCACCAGTTCCACCGGTCGCACCGACCGCTCCGGTGCCTCCAATTCCACCTGTTCCTCCAGTTGCACCGCTTGCACCCGTCGCACCCGATGCGCCGGTTCCACCAGTTCCACCTGAGGCACCATTTAGCCCGTTCGCACCTGCTGCACCCTGAGCTCCAGTTCCGCCTGTCCCACCAGTTCCGCCAGTGCTTCCAGCAGCTCCATCAAGGCCTGACGCACCTGTTCCGCCCGTTCCTCCGGTGCCGCCTGCGAGACCAACGCCGCCGGTTCCACCAGTTCCACCCCCAGCTCCTACAATCGAAGAGATCCTCGTGGGGTCGGTCACCGCAACGTAACCTTTGCGACAATAAGGCGTTCCATTTCTGTTAAACCGTGTGGTGAATTCGATCCTCGATCCACCCTGCTCAAGGCAAAGAACACCTTCCGGCTTCTTCGCATCTTGAGACTGAGACTTCCCCTGCGCGGCTGCGTCGCTGACGCTCGCTGCGAGAGCAATTACTCCTATGCACACGAATCCTGACACTCGGACCGTACGACCGGAAATTTCGAATTTGTGAAGTGTACTTGATGTCATCGTAAATCCTATTTTTAGACCCTAAAAGACGCTCCTCAAAATCCTGGAATCATCCAACCGAAGCCTGGCTGCTGATACATTCAAGGTCCCAGCGAGCTTTCGTAGCGGAGGGCTCTCCGACAGGGAGCGAAACCCCGAGTGAGAACATATCTCCCGCTACAAGATCAACCGAAGCAATACCTGAACAGCTACGTGAGGTGCCGGTGATGGTGCAGAGCGCAGACGACGGTCCGCCATCGGAGTTCGAGTACGTACCCTCCTGTATGCTGAACGCTCGCGAATTACCGGTGCCAGGAGCTGTAGCAAGCTCGATATAATATCGGACGCTGCGGCAGGTCTCCTGAACTAGCACCGAAACCGCGCCCAGCGTGCTCGTGGCCGCTTCACTGACATCAACCTGTCCCGGTGAGTAGAGGTCTCCACTGAGTGAATCAACGAGATTGCTTGCACCAGTCGTTCCGCTAAACGACCATAGGTTTGAGCCGTCCTCACCTGAAGCACCGCTTCCCCCTGTAGCACCTGTTCCGCCTGATGCACCTGTAGCACCGGATACTCCAGTCCCACCGGTACCACCTGTTCCGCCCGTTCCACCTGTTGCGCCACTCGCGCCGGTTCCACCAGTTCCGCCCGTGGCGCTGCTGTCTGTTCCTGAAGCTCCGGTTGCACCCGAGGCACCCGTACCACCGGTTCCACCGCTTCCGCCATCGAGACCACTTGCGCCGGTTCCACCAGTTGCACCCTGAGCACCGGTTCCGCCGGTACCACCAGTGCCGCCCGAAGCGCCCGGTGCGCCCGTACCGCCGGTACTGCCAGATGCTCCATCTGCTCCGGTTCCACCAGTTCCACCAGTGCCGCCCGTGCCGCCGGAGGCACCGCTTGCACCAGAGGCACCAGTACCCCCGGTCCCGCCAGTTCCGCCGTTAAGTCCATTAGCACCGTTGACACCAGCCGCACCAGAGGTACCAGTACCACCAGTCCCGCCAGTTCCGCCGTTAGCTCCATCAACACCGTCAGCACCAGCGCCACCAGTCCCACCGGTCCCACCGGTCTCTCCGGCCGCTCCGGTGCCACCCGTTCCACCGACGGCGCCCGTTACTCCGACAAAGTCAGAGCTTACAGCGTGCACATAGCCTGCTGGGCAGTCATCGTTTTTGAACTTGAAGATAAAGACTAATTTGTTGCCGCTCCTGTTCACACAGAGGTCGCCACGCTGCGCTGCGGCGGAGGACTGAGCAAAGGCGGGAGCCGACACACCGAGGGCCGCCACTGAGCTTAAGAGTATTGCAGCAATCTTTGAGACTGTGGGTGAGGATTGTTGTTGTTGAGATTTCATATTGACTGAACCCATTCGAAACAGACGTCTATCCATAACAATTCGCCTTTGTGACCTTAGTCCATCACGTCAGTGGCGCCGGTTGACACTCAAGAACCCACTTAGCTCGTGCCGCGACAGGAGATCCTCCGCTCACGATGTGGTGCACCGCGACCGCCTCACCCTCGAAGACCTCGCCCATCGACGAAGCTGCGATGTTGAACGTTCCCGAACACGAGGTACTGGCGCCAGAGATGACGCAGAAGTCAGCTTCGCGTTCGAGCGTAGTAAAAGATCCTACCGCTAACCTGAATCGACGCAGATTCCCGATCCCAGGTGCTGCGGAGAGTTGCACTCGGTACTTCATCGAGGAGCACCCTTGGCGAGCTAGGATGGCGACGGACTGTATTGCGCTACTAGCTCCGTAGGTGTCAGCACCGTAGTAAGCATCAGCAAGCAGATTGTTTGCCGCGGAGGAGCCAAAGAACTTAAAGAAAGTGTTTTTCGCGGTAGCATCCACTCCGGTCGCCCCGGTCCCTCCAGAACCTCCGGCTGCTCCAGTTCCACCAGTTGGACCCGTTCCTCCAGTGCCACCTGCTGCGCCGCTGGCACCTGTTCCGCCGGTACCACCCACGTCCCCAGTTCCACCAGTTCCGCCTGTTGCGCCGCTTGCACCGGTTCCGCCAGTGCCGCCGACATCACCGGTTCCACCAGTTCCACCAGATGCGCCGGAAGCACCAGTGCCGCCAGTTCCGCCTGTGGCTCCGAACGAGCCGATTCCTCCAGTGCCACCAAGGGCACCCGTAGCACCAGTTCCACCAGTGCCACCCGTGGCCCCGGACGCTCCAGCAGCACCGGTTCCACCGGTCCCGCCAGTTGCACCCGATGCACCCGACGCGCCCGATGCGCCCGCTGCGCCGGTTCCACCGGTACCGCCATTAGATCCGGCTATACCCGCACTACCCTGAACTCCACTCGCACCAGTACCCCCAGTGCCTCCGGTGCCGCCGTTAGTGCCTGCGGCGCCGTTGGCACCCGCAACGCCGGTTCCACCAGTTCCACCAGTGCCGCCGACTGCTCCCGTGCCGCCAGTCCCACCGGTCGCTCCGGCCGCACCAGCAACTCCGATGTTGGCCTTACTGACCCGCACGAATCCGCGCGGACATCTATCCTTGAAAACCACATACCTTTTTCCCGCGTCTCCAGGACGCATGCAAAGCACTCCGGCGTTGAGACTCCTACTCTGCGCTTCTGCGATTGTCGGAATTAGTGGGATCGAGAGGCAGATAATATATGCCATTCGAGTGAGATACTGTGCGTTGCTTACGGTGTTTTTCATAGGATTTTACAATTGTTGCGCCGAGCTTTTGTATCGTCGACACTCACTCTGTGCAGAGCTAAACCTAGACGACGGAAAGGTAGTCGAGTATACCTCACGTTGTCAATACGTCTTGTTGTTGAGAAATCATTTCTTGAATGCTTGTGGGAATCCTGGTTGATGATCACTCGAACCCCTCCGTGTACCCGTTTCATTGTTGGAGTTACCTTGTTGACGGGCTCCTTTCTTGGTGTGTACCTGGCGCGACATTCGGACGGTGCACGTGTTGCTTCGCTCCAAGAGGCATACCAACTTGTTGGAAGCGCCAATGGAGACCGCAAAAAGCTTCAACAAGCAAAGTTATTGCTAGACCGGGTGCTAACAGAGGATCCAATGAATCCTGTGGCTTTATTCCTGCGCGGCTGGTCATTCCAGCAATCTGGACAACCCCAGGACGCGATCAATACCTATGAAACCCTCCATCCGCGAATATCGGAACTTAGCGGATTTGCTCATTACAACGAGGCCATCCTCCTCGATGCCCTTAACCGTCCGGACGAGGCGCTCGCACACTTTCAGAAGGCTGTTGCAGATAACGTCTCCTTGGGTGAGGCATGGCGTCGGATGATTGCACTGCTGGTTCGCACCGGGGATATGGATGGGGCCAAGGAAGCCACCGAGGATGCTCTCATGATACTCCCTACTGACCCCGCCATTCTGGAATTTAAGAAGCAGCTCGGAATCCAAAATAGATGAAACACACTTTACCTATAGTTTCCTCTGAAGACTGCGCATTAGAACGATGGATTAGTCGGGGCCTGCTCGGGTTTGCCGTTCTTTTCACAGCGATCGAGTTCTTCCCTGAGCTCTTCTACTCAGAGGTCCACCATAGCGATTCGATGTTTCACCTCTCAGTTCTGCGAGCGCTCGACACCGCTGTACAGAACGGGCGCAATCCTCTGGATTTCTGGTACGATTTAAGCCCGTTTGGGTACGCCCTCTTTCGTTCCTACCAATATCTCCCATATCTCGGCATGTATGCGGTACACCTTCTTTCATGGAAGCTGATATCACTGAGCTTGGCGCTGCAGCTAACTACCGTGCTCTTCGCAACCCTTATTCCACTCTCGATTTTTTGGGCAGCTCGAATGATCGGGCTCGCGCGTTTGGAGAGCAGCCTCGCTGCTGTTGCCTCGGTTTTAATATCGGAACGGGAGAACTTCGGGTTTGGTCTCCAAAATTTCACCTTCGGCACTACAGGAATAATTACGCAACTATGGGCCATGGTGTTCTTGGCGCCCGCGATTGCTGGATGCTTCTCGTACCTGATGCAGGGCACTCGGCTCTGGCTGGCACTGATCGGGGTATTCCTCACCTTTGGTAGTCACGTGGTCACCTCGTTTGTAGTGATCGGATTCTGCCTAACTACATTCCTATACGGACTACTCGGTCGCTCTACTGGAATGTGGAAACGCGCTCTTACACTCGGTTCACTCTCTGCATTTGTAACCGCGCATCAATGGGTATTCGTGCTACGAGATGCTCCATACGTCAACCAAAGTAATATTGAGCCGAGCTGGAAGTATTCCGGTCAGGGCATCTCATGGGTGTGGGAGACCCTCGTGAATGGCGACCTCTTCGATCGAAATCGCTTCCCCGCTTTGACACTGCTCTGCATCGCCGGAATGTGCGTCACAATTCTGCAATGGTCTCTCACCCCGAGCAACGAACGCGCACGCGGTCTGCGTTGGCTCTTGCCGTGCAACTTTGCCTTGATGCTCTCGCTGCTGGTGGGATGGGAAGTGTGGGGAAGCGTTTTGCGCGATACGCCTGTGCTTCGAAGCCTCCACCTCCACCGATTTATCGTCGGCGCCCACTTTTTCGGCATTTTTCTGATCGGTATAGGAGCAGGAGCTCTCATTCGTATCCTTTCACTCCGTACATCTCTGGCTGTTCTCTCCGTCTACTTCATGATCCTGATGCTGCGCCCTGCGATCGCCGAGCGCATGGCGATGTATGAAAACGCTCACTCGTGGCGGAAGAATGCTGGAGTGTGGCTTGAGAGCGGTCCGCAATTTGAGCAAGCGCTGAAGTTGATCGACACACTACCGAGAGGCTGGGTCTATTCCGGGGCAAGACAAACCTGGCAGGACCGAATCATGCAGGCAAATTACATCCCGCCGCACTATTTTGTCTTAGCGCGTGGGTTAAACTCACTCGGCGGTATGCTCTACCATGCCTTCTCACTAGCTGGCGACACCATGTTTGAATTCAGCCCCACCCGCCCCGCTCTGTATGAACTGTTTGGTGTAGGTAGCGTCATCTCGCCACGCGATTGGGTAGGGCCGCCGATCCTCTCCAAACACGGAGACTTCGGCCCCGTATCAGTATGGACCCGTAATCCCAATCGACTGGTGATCGGTGAACGTTCATTTTCTGTGTGTGGAGACTTAAAGGACGCAGGCGGCTTCATGCAGCGCTGGACCGCCTCCGACAATATAGAGCGCCGTCAGTTCGGCCAGATACTAATCGGCGGATGTAGCGCACACCCCAGTGCTTCGGGTCTTCGAAATTTCACCGGTCCAGCTCCGCGCAAACAGGAATTATCGGGCGCTGCGACGCTCCAACCTGTCGGCTCGGTTACGAGCGAGGAGCCATGGTTACCTTGGCGGATTGAGGGAACCGTATCAATGCAACAGCCCGGGCTCATCGTAGGCGGCACCGGTTTCCATCCGAGTTGGAGCGCAAAAATTGATGGGAGCGAAGCCACACCGATCTGGGTAACGCCAGGATTCCTAGCATTAGAGGTTCCCTCTGGTACTCACAGGGTCGAGTTTGAATACGTCGGAAGTCGCTTGAAGGTTCTGCTCTTCTTTATGGCGCTAACCACTCTTTTCGGCTCCGCTATCTGGCCCGTACTGAGTCGTCGGCGAAGATAGAAAGCGCATCAAACGCCACCTAGGGACCAGCAATCAGCAAATTTGGGTAGCCGTTCATGCCCTACGCACCTGCCGCTTGCAACGGTTGTCCTGGGCCGAAGGTCTGCGCCATACGTTCCGCAGCAGTATGCGTAGGAGCGTACCCGAGATCGCGTCGAGCCGCCGCGATTGAGAAGTAATGGTGCGTTGACATCTCGGATACTAAGAAGCGGGTCAGTAATGGCGTAATCTGCACACCGCACCAGGAGAGCACTCGGGCGACACTCTCCATGAGCACAGCCAGGATCGTCGCCAGCGGGCGCGAGATCGCACGTGATACGGGGGCGAGTCCGTGCGCAGCCAGCACCTGATCGATCCACTGCCACATATTCACCGGGTCACCCTGCGTGATGAAGTACGCTTTCCCGTACACCGCACTCCGGCCCTCTTCAAGGGCCTGCATCGCACGTAGGTGCGCGGCAACGCAATCATCAATAAAGGTGACGTCGATCAGATTTTTTCCGGCGCCGATACGGGTGAGTCGTCCTGCGCGCGCCCGCTCAAGGATTGCGGGGATAAGGTTTGTATCATTTGGCCCCCATATCAGATGGGGACGCAGAGCCACGGTTTTTAGAGTCGTTGAATTGCTCGCGGCTAAAACCTCCTGCTCCGCTTGAGCCTTCGTCTGCGGGTAAAAAGCATCAAAATGGCTCGGGTACGGGTACGACTCATCCACTCCTTCTAGATCCAACCCATTATGAACAACACTCGGAGAGCTCGTAAACACGAGGTTCTTAACACCTTGAGCTCGACACGCTTGGATGATGTTACGAGTCCCGACGACGTTTGTTGCAAAAAAGTCTTTGTACGCCCCCCACATATCGACCTTTGCGGCGGTATGAAACACTCCATCCGCGCCACGAAAAAGATCCTGCCACTGCGCGGGATCGGAGCTAATATCAACCGTATGGGTTTCAATACCGAGGACGGCCAACTCAGGATAGTTCCCGCGAGATAGGCTGACGACCTGGTGTCCCTGCGCCCTTAATGCTTTGCCGAGAGCCTTCCCTACAAAACCACCGCCTCCTGTGATGACGTAGCGTCGAGTGCTCATGAAGTGGGAACCCTTGTTACGCAGCTTTCTCTCCGACGATCGCCTTGTTCGCCCACTCGCTCAACTGTTCACGGAAGATCTTCGCGTTGTGGCGAGCATCAACTGGAAAGGATCGATGGAAGAAGAACTGCGTGATACTTGCGGTGAGAGGGCTCTGCTGCGCAAGAGTTCGAAGTTCATTGCGAAACGCCTCCTCTTTCTGTGGCGTGTCTGGCCAGTGCTCGGGGAGCGGTTCCACAACGATAGCTGGCTCTCGCCCCGCTCGAATACCGACGAGCGCCGAGCGCTTTACCTTCGGAAGTGCATTAAACATCTCCTCAAGTGGAACGCTGTGGAACGCCCGCTCTGAAGTGTAAATTGAGTGTGCCTTGCGCCCACAGTAATAAAGGTTGCCGTCCGCATCGAGGTATCCAAGATCACCCATGCGGTGCCAGAAACGCTCTCCGTCCTGAATCTTCCCAATACGATTAGCCTCGGGGCGATTGAAATACTCAGGGCTGCAATTCTCACCCCTCACTATCACTTCACCGATGGATCCAACCGGCAAAACCTCGCACTCTGCGACCGTCTTTAATGCCTCAAGCGAACTCTTGATGATCCTCACCTCACAGCCTGGCACCGGCTGTCCAACCAGGGTACCCTGTTCGCCAGTCACCGCGGTTTTCCACTGCACCTCCGATAACTGCGCATCAGTGATGAACGTTACGGGAAGCGCCTCGGTTGCGCCGTACGGGGTTGATAGTACTGCTTGGGGAAGAATGCCTTTCACGCGGCGAATGGTCGCACTCGGCACCGCAGCTCCTGCCATAAACACCCGCTTGATAGTAGGGAGGTTCCCTCCCAAACGAAAGGTGTACTCTGCGATCTTATTCCAAAGCGTCGGAGAGCCAAAAGAACTCTCGATATCGAGGTCGTTTATGAGCTTAACGACTTGCGCTGGATCCAACGCCAACGGCTTACCAACCGGCATCGATGGGAAGACACTGGCGACTCCTAAGGCCACATTAAATAACGAGAAGATCGGCAAGAGGGTTAAATCTCGCGCCCCCAAGTGCTGCCCCAATACATCGCGAATGGTGCGCAGCTGCGAAGCCAGCATCTCGTTGGTGAGAATTACACCTTTTGGAACACCCGTTGCTCCGGACGTGAATGCGATCATTGCGGCGTTGTGCGCTCGCACCTCTCCATCAACCTGGTGTACCGGAAGCGGAACCGGAGGAAGCGGAGCATTCGCGTAACGCTTAAAGTGGCCGAGCGATTGGCCGCGCGAAAACGCGAAGTCAGCAGCAGTGACATAGAACTTGATGCGATGGAAGAGCGAGCGCTTGAGGTAACGCAGGATCTGCGCCTTGGGCGATCCAATAAACGCATGCGGCGCCGCATCTTCAATACACCGTGCCAAACGCTCCAGGCCGATACCGGGATCTACGAAAACCGGAGTTGCTCCTCGACCCGCAATCGCAACGCTCAAAGCCAGGAAGTCCGCACCCGGCGACACCAACATTAACACGCGGTCCCCAGGAGCGAGACCGAGATCCGCCAAACCACGCTGGTATTGATTCACAAGCTTGGCCAACTCGCCGTAGGTTGTATGGGCATAATGGAGCGCACTTCCGTTGATCGGATCACGCACCCAACGCGGAGTTATCACCGCTGAAAGAGTCGGCCGCTCTTCGGCAATCCGCATCACCTGGTCATAGATTACGTGGATACTCCCCTCTTCTCGCTCAACAGGGGCACGCGGCGCTATCGCTTCTGATGGCCGAGAGAGGAACTCTTTGATAGCCGGGATAGCGAGTTGCGGAGCATCATCAAGTACAAGATGGGAAGCATCTGAAATCTCTAACAGCTCCGCATTCGGAAAGTGAGCAGCTACTTTGCTCAACATCTCTCTGTGGAAGCAGGGATCTTGCAATCCCCAGATAATCTTCACGGGCTTCTGCGCGATCTTCGGCAACCCAGCCGCGATCTCGACCATCTGTGAATAGGTTGGATGCGATGCGTCGAATGGGATGTCATCCACGAAGTCCCAGATTGCATCTCGGCGTTGTCGCGTTGAGTACGGCGCAAGATAACCCTCAACAACATCAGGGGTAAGCCGCTTGAAGGCCCCCATCGTGGTTGTCAGCTTAACAAATGTTGGGGTGTGTCGCGTAAGGGTTTTACCCAACACGGGCATGGCTGCAAGCTTTATAATTGGTGGGAGGCTCTCCGTCTCGGTGAGGGTCGTGTTGAGGTATACGATGCGCTCGATGCAATCGAGTTTTCGCAGCATCATCCCCGTTCCCAACGGCCCACCCCAATCGTGCATCACCATCGAGAACTTAGTGAGGCCGAGAGCTTCTACAAACTCAACGAGCTGGTTAATCCTATCGATCGCCTTAAACTGAACCCCCGGCGTTCTATCGGAGAGTCCACATCCCAAGAAATCAGGCGCGATCACTCGAAACGAATCCCGGAGTTCACGGATTACGTTCCGATACAAAAAGCACCATGTGGGATTTCCGTGCAGGCAGAGCACCACCGGACCAGAGCCCTCATCAACGTAATGCATCCGATAGCCGGCTACCGACACAAAACGTGATTGGAATGGAAGCAACGGGGTCGTCACCGGCGTACCCTTCGAATTACCACTCGATTCCGAGGAAGAGTGAGTTGAGTCCCGAACCGAAGCCGGTCAAAACGATCTTGTCGTTCTTTTTAATTCCCTTCTCTTCCAGACCCACAGCGAAACAGGTTGGAAGCGCCGCAGAGACTAGATTCCCGCGAGTCGGATAGATCGCGAATTCCTTCGCGTAATCAAGGCCAAGCGTATTGTAGAACGCCTCATTCACCTGACGACCAACCTGGTGGCAGAACACGTGGTCTACGTCATCCTTATTCCAACCAAGCACCTCTGAGCTATCAGACCATGTCTGCGCTCCGAGAATTGCCGCTGCCTGAATAAGCTTCGATGACTCGGTTTCCATAACAGGACCAAGCGCAGGGGGCTCAACGAGGTGATAGTCAACATTACCGACGCACAACTCGCAATGCTGCGTTGCAGAACGGGTAGCGCCGCCAAGAATACGGTGCTTATTCTTTGAAATACTCTCGTGGCACAACACGTACGCCACAGCACCAGAGCCAATTGTAAAGGTTGGGAGCATGCGAAGAAGTTGATCGCGCGAGAGCCCCTTTCCTTCCAGAATATTCTTGAACGTAGTGTCTACGATGCAGCGAGTGTGCTCGGCAGAAACAACCACACCGGCTTTAACAATCCCTGACTCGATTAGATTCGAGAGGAAGAAGATGCCGTCCATGAATCCGAGGCAGGCATTACTCACATCGAGAGCGATAGAATCTTCGGCCATTTCAAGATTCCGATGCATCAGGCAACCGGTGGCTGGTTCAAAGTAATCGCGAGTAACCGAGCAGCTTAGCAGTGCGCGAATATCCTCGAACGCAAGGCCAGATTTCTCGATCGCCTCTCTTGCAACTGCAGCGCCCAACACACTTGGACGCTCTGAGAGATCCCAAAAATGGCGCGATGCGATTCCCGTTAGTCGCTCCAGCGTTCCGAAGGGTAGCCCGAGATCTTTGTATACCCCAGCAAGCCGATCTTCAATCTCAGCGGAGGTCAGGATGTGCGGAGGAACCGTGATTGCACAGGATTCCAAACAAACGTTCTTGTACCGAAATGCAACCATATCTCTCGATTCCTCTCACCTTCAGATTCCGCCACTCTCGACTTCAATTGCTCACTGTATGATCGCGGGGTGCCGGCTGTGTAACGCCCAAATTATGAAGAGTGGAGATACCATATCCGACCGGGCAGTACAAACGTCGCCTGGGGCGTGGGAGGAGTTTTTCCGGGATATTGCAGACATCCGTGAGGGATTATCTTGAGCGCAGCAAAACCAAGGAGGTACCGCAGGAGCAACGGTGCACCGACCGGCACCCCTGCCAGCTAAGTGGCTGGTTACAGGTGTGTCTCTAACAGATATTGACCGAGGTGGATGGTATAGGGGCTGGAGAGCTGGCCCCGTAGGAGGGCCATCCCGCCGTCAAAAGTCCGATCGTGGTCGCTGGTTTTCGAATTGTACCGAGCCAACGACCCCATCGAGATCTGAAACAGCGGGAATGCCCTCGGGTTACGAACCAGCTAACAGTCGCTGCAACTTAGCGGCTGAGAACTGTATTACCTGTGCTCGTTGGGCACGCTGATTAGCTGAACCGATACGGTCAGCTACGTCGTGCGCCATCTGCACAGCACGGTCTACATCCGAGACCCGGACTTCAGCAGAGGCCTGATTCGCAAAGCGAACCTGGCTCATCACATCCAGGGCCTTGTTGAGAAAGCACGCGGAGTCGTGCGCATCCTCAACTGCTTTTTCAAGCTGCGCTAAAATTGATGTCTCCTGACACCATTTGTGGGCCGACGCCCCCTCGCACTTTACCCCGCAGCAGGTAGAAGCCGCACATAGTCTATTGAACGCCGATCTATTCCCTTGATTAAAAGATGAACTACTCATGGTACAACCTCAATGTCAGCACGCCCTCACCAGGTTCGAACATCTCACCCAGCAAATACGTGACCACTACAACGAGCTTGGCATCCTCAGGTCCCCGGTGATTGTCACGACCTCCTGTCTAAAACCGGTGCTTCCTACCCCTACGCCGAAGCAGACACGCCTCATGTGTGTCCTAACAAGAGGAGTCGGTTGTTTATTGAGAGCCTGTAGAATTTGCGCCTACTTTTTCTTATGCGCCCAAGACCCTCGCGCAAAAGAGTACGTCTCTATTGAGACAAGTCGCGCAACCCTCTGTTATAACTTCGGATAATGAGGCTCCCCTCACAGAGACAGAACGTCGTATTCCACGTGCCCCTCTCCTTTGGACGCGATATACTTAAGGTCTGTGCCGGGTGGTCGACTTGTACCTTTATGGCAGGACAGCGAACTTCACAGATAGCTTTGAAACGCGGGGATTAGGAAGACACTCCCTCCTGAGCTCCCGCAAAGCCCCTTTGAGATTCCCGATACTTGAGGGGCGGGCTGATAGCGAGGGATCGAGACCCCTGTGCTCACACTTCTGGATCGGGATACACCTCAGCGGAGCGATTACAGCTCCAACACTCAGCGGGCCCTCTCAATGGCAGCATAATACGAGTTTGCAATGACCGTAGCATCCGACATGACCTCAACTTCTAACATCTTCACATCAACCTTTGTCCGTAATGTCACCACGCTCCTCACTTCCGAGGAACGTACATTGCTAACCTCGATCAAACTTCCCTCGCATGCTGATGACCTTGCGCGGGTTGGTTGTTTTCTCGATCTCCTCTACGCGCGAGCATCGAGTGACTTCATCCGGCAATCTACTCCGGAAGACATAAGTCGCGTTGTACGTGGGTGCCTTACGGTAGTACGCAAGCTTCCGACCTCTCCCTCTCAAGTAGCCCTTGAGATAACCAGAACCGAGCATAGGACGGGCCTCTTTATCGCCCTTGCTGATCTCCCGTTCATCATCACCTCGATCGCTGAACGATTGTACGAGAGGAATATTCAACCGGAATGTTTCCAACATCCGATTCTATCCATAGGCGATCAGACCGTTGCACTCTCGTATATTGAATTGTCAAACCGTTTCAGTGACGACATCGACGCTGTTGTACCGACAATTCGAGACTCCCTTGAAGCTCTCAAGTGTGTTGTCGCAGATCACAAATCGATGATTGACGAGGTCAAAGCCTCGCCATACGGCGGCATGTCGACTCTACTGACTGAGTATGGCGAGATCTCGGCTAACGAAGGGGCGACGTTCCTGCATTGGTTAACCTCGGGGAGCTTTTTCTTTCTCGGAGTTTCAAAATGGCACGAAGGAAGCCAAAATGACAAAGCTCTCGGAATATGGCAGGCAGCAGGGGCGTATCGCGATCAGCTCGCGGTTGAAGTTCGCGAGGACCTCGACGTGGTCCGTTCGTCGACCATACACATCTCGATTCACAAGCTACGACTATCATCCCTAGTCCACCGACGGGCGTCTCTTCTTAATATCATCCTGCAAGGCATCCCCGGTTCAGACACGGTGATATCGATTGTTGGGTATCTAACCTCAAAGGCATGGGCCTGCGAGGCGCAGGACATCCCTCTCCTTCGAGAGAAAGTGCAGCGAGTGCTCGCTCTTGAAAACACTCCCCCCAATTCCCACGACTACAAGTACGTAAATGAAGTCATCGACAATATGCCAACTGATGAAGCTCTCGCCCTGCCTTTGAGCGAGCTTCGCAACATGGCACAACTTGCGCTGGGTGTTTTCTCGCGCGAAGACACCCGCAGCTCCACTTTTATCGATCCCCAACGGCGCCGTGCCCTGACGTTAATTGTGCTACCGCCAAGCCGATACAGTGCGGAGGTCCACGAGAGCCTAGTCGCAATTATCGAATCCCAATTAGGAGCCACACCACGCTCAAGTGAAGTCCATCTCGACTCCAGCAAAAAGCGGCAACTACGCCTCTACATCAGCACCCCGCTTCGTGACGCGTTCACCGGAAACATTGATTTTGACACCCTTGGCCGAACCCTCCAGCGAGCAACCATCAGCTGGCTAGAGTCCTTCATTGAGCAATTCGAAAGAACACGGCACACATCGCTGTGCGCGAACATCGATTTTCCCGAGGACTATCAAGCCTCAATTCCCGTTAATGAAGCTCTTGAGGACTTCAGACTCGCTACCACTATAGCAGAGGAACACCCGCTGGCGGTCTCGCTCTTCTCAGTTACCCCCTCCCAACAGCGCGCCACACTTACCTGCATCTCCCGCGAAGCTTCCATCTCAATTAGCAGGGCTGTCCCGGTATTAGAGAATATCGATCTCGAAGTGCTCGATGCTAATTCCTACTCCTTTACAATCGATGAGCAGTGCTACAACGTGTTAAAATGCGAAGTGCGAGCCTATGATGGAGAGGCTCTTGTTGGTGAAAACTTTAATGTCGCGGTCTCGCCCGGCCTTGAGCAGATCCTGGGAGGAATAGCCCTTGACGACCCTCTTAACCTTCTTCTCCGTAAGATCCCCGTAACCATTCAACAGATCTCGCTCCTGCGAGGATACTGTGCCTTTTTGTGGCAAACATACAAGATCGCCACCAAGCGCACGATGTGGAAGTCCCTCGCATTTTCACCAG
>JBIJBZ010000218.1:0-4791 GCA_044344945.1 Bdellovibrionota bacterium
CGCTGCAGCTCATCACCATCTTCGAGACAAACTTTAATCCACATCTACACCTTACCCCGGAACAGCGAAGAGCAACGATCGAAAAAGCCGAGAGCTCCCTCCAAAACGCACTCCGAAAAGTGACCGACATCACCTTCGACAGAATCTTGAAGGCGATGGCAAGTCTGGTACGAAACACCGTCCGAACTAATTTTTATACTGGCTCCCAGACCCTCGCGATTAAGGTAACGCCGCAGCGGATTGATTTCATGCCACACCCGCGACCTCTCTTCGAGATCTTCGTTTTCTCCCCGCGAATCGAGGGAACACATCTTCGCAGCTCAAAAGTATCTCGGGGTGGTATTCGGTGGAGCGAACGGGTAGACGATTACCGCGCCGAGGTACTTGGGTTGATGAAAACTCAACGGGTTAAGAACGTCATAATCGTTCCGAGTGGCGCGAAGGGGGGCTTCATCGTAAAGAATCTCCCATCGCAGCCAGACGCGATCCCAGCGGCAGTAGAGTCCGGATACCGCGAGTATATAGCGGCCCTGCTCACCCTCGCCGACAATAAAGTTGGCGACCAGGTAATCCCTCCGAAGAGCTGCATAGTACACGACGAGCCCGACCCATACTTTGTCGTTGCTGCCGACAAGGGCACCGCAACCTTCAGCGACATCGCCAACTCTATCGCGCAGAAAGATTTCTCCTTCTGGCTTGCAGATGCATTCGCCTCCGGAGGGTCCGCAGGATACGACCACAAGAAATACGGCATCACGGCGCGTGGTGGGTGGGAGTGCGTCCTTCGACACTGTAAAGACCTTGGCATCGATGTATCGAAGCCGTTCACAACCGTCGGCCTTGGAGATATGTCCGGGGACGTCTTCGGAAATGCGATGATTATAACCCCGACGATGTCGCTCATCGCCGCTTTTAACCACAAGCACGTTTTTGTGGATCCAACGCCGAATAATCAGGCGGCATTCGAGGAGCGAAAGCGTCTCTTTACAACTCCGCGGACCCAGTGGTCCGACTATAATCCAAAGCTTATCTCAGAGGGTGGAGGGGTATTCAGTCGTTTTGATAAGGAGATACGCGTAACGCCTCAGATGCGTACGGCGTTGGCGCTTGCTGAGGATATTCCCAATATAATCGACGGCGAAAACCTTATCTCCCAAATCCTCAAAGCTCCAGTCGATCTACTCTGGAACGGCGGTATCGGCACCTACGTAAAAGCACGGGGAGAGTCGCACACCGATGTGAATGACGGTGCGAACGATGCGGTTCGTATCAGCGCCGATGAGCTGCGCGCCCGGGTCGTCGGCGAGGGAGGCAATTTAGGCTTTACCCAACGCGCTCGGATCGAGTTTAGCCTACGCGGCGGACGGATCAACACGGATGCTATCGACAACTCGGGCGGAGTTGATCTCTCTGACCATGAGGTCAATTTAAAGCTGCTCTTCTCTCCTCTGGTCGAACAGGGTCAGATGACTCTTGCGTCACGGAATCAGACACTGCTGGCAATTTCAGGAGATGTTGTAGAGTCGGTACTGCAACACAACCGCGATCAGTCCTTGATGCTGTCAGTTGGCGCTGCGAGATCTCCATTTGTCCTCGATCAGTATCGCTATCTGATTCGCGAGATGCATCGACGCGGTTTTCTCGACAGAACGCGAGACAATCTTCCCGATGAACAGGAGCTCGATCTTCGCGCCACTAATCGGATGGGGCTCACCCGACCTGAACTCGCCATATGCAGCGCGGCTGTGAAGATGTGGTTAAAGGAGGGTCTCCGCACATCCTCGTTGTGTAACGACTCCCGACTTGAGCGGTTCCTCCTCTCGTATTTTCCAGCCCAGGTTCAAGACCAGTTTCGAGCGCATGTAGTAAAGCACCCGCTACGTACGGATATCATCGCCAACGAATTGGTCGGAGAGATCCTGCCTGCTGTTGGGATCGCATTCCTTCCCACCCTCGTGAGCACCTCGAATGCCTCGATTGGAACATCGATGAAGTGCGTACTTGCAGCGGACCTGGTCTTAGGAGCCGGGACTCTGCGCCGGGAGATTCGTGCCATCGATACGACGGGCAATTGGGAGAACTTTAGTGCTCTTTGGTATGACATGGGGGTAGCACTCAGGCGAGCCGGAAGCTGGCTCTTACAGACGCATGGCGACTCAATCTCACTGGAAGAGATGGTACGGCTGTACGCGGATAAATTCGCCGTCCTCCGCCACCACTCGCAGCTTGTATTTACAGGAAGCGAACTCTCTCGATTTGAGGATCGGGTTCTTCGCTACGAGAAACGTGGAGCAACACGAGACAACGCAGTTCTCTTAAGCCTCTACCGACGCGTCATTATGGTGCTTGAAGTATTGTGGTGCGCCCGTGAATACGCGCAGGACGAGAGGAGCGTAGCTCAATTTGTATCCACCTTGCTGGAAACACTCAAGATAAACACGTTGTTTAGATTCGAGAGCTCCCTCGAATCAACGAACAAGTGGGAGCAGGAGCTTGTTGAAGGCTCTTATCAGGAGATTCGTCGCAGCATCTCGTCGATTGCGGGGCGTCTCCTGCAACGCGGCCTACGGTCCCCGGAGGAGCTCATCCGAGCGATTTCAGCCACGACCAACAAGGATGCAATCTGCGCTACGATGGCCGAGGTCGAAGATGGAATCCGTCTCAAGCGCCCGTTTCAGATCTCAGTTCTCCCAGTTGTTGCCCGGCAGCTTCGCCTCTTGAATGAGAGCGTTGCATAGGGAGAGGAGGAAAAACCTCTCGCAATCTACATTTTGAATTCCCCGCATCGGGTTTCGCCTCGCCTCCTTAGGAGCTGCCCTCCCTAGGAGGATTGGTGGCTACTGTGACACCTCCAAATTCGATATAGTCGCGGCATGTCTCTCAACTTCGTGAGAAAATCTCAATCGTGGCGCCTCGGGCTGTGCACGGTGCTGGTCACTCTGATTGGATATTGCACCTATTTTCGCGGCTATGACTCGCCACCTGCGCTGTTCTGGGACGAGAATTACCACATCGCCTCGGCTCAAAAATATCTTAACCGTGTTTTTTTCTTGGAGCCTCACCCACCGGTAGGCAAGCTCTTCATCGCTTTGGGAGAGAAGCTTTTGTCTCCGAATGCAGCAACCGATCAATTTCTCAATGGAGACTACGGTTCGGGAGACAAACTTCCGAAGGATTTCTCCTTTAAGGGATACCGCCTATTCCCAGCTCTCTTCGGATGGATGACAGCGCCGCTTCTTTTTCTGATCGCGTTCCTTCTCTCTGAAAGCATCGTGGTCGCTGGCGTTGTTAGTGCCTTCTACCTCTTCGATAATGCACTGATTCTTCAATCGCGCTCCGCAATGTTGGAGAGTACGCAGATATTCTTCATCGCTCTCGCGTTACTCGGCTTTTCGGCGCTGATGAAACGTACACTCTCCCGGCGAAGATCTCTCCTCGTGGCATCAATCGTGGGGGGCGCCTTGGGAGCTGCGGTAGCAACAAAGGTGAATGCGTCACTCTTTCTCGTTTTACTTCCCCTACTTCTGCTCAGACCCGCGTGGCTTACGAGGGATCGAATCTGGGTAGGCGCTGTAAGTTTCACGTCGCTTACGCTCGTCTACTTTGGCGCATGGTCCGTTCACTTCAAACTAGGAGAGGTTCGCAATACAAACTTGAAGGAATCGGGATACTACACAACGAACCAACGAGTGCGTGAGATTATCAACAACTCACAACAGGGGTCCTTTCGATTTCTTCCCGAGCTCGCCTTTGAGAACGCAGTCGGCTTTCTAAGTCACTACGAAAACGGGGTTCCCACTCTCAATCTCTGTAAGCCGACGGAGAACGGCAGCCCAGTCTATCTGTGGCCTATAGGGGCGCGGACGATTTCATACCGGTGGCAGGCGGCAGATAACAACAGGATTAAATACCTCTACCTGGTTCCTAATCCGGTTAGCTGGGCTCTGGCCTTTCTCGCCGTACTTGCAACGGCAGCGCTTCTCTTTGCAAAGGTTGTCTTCCCGTCAACCCTGAAGCTACAACGCCCCTACGATTTGACGCTCCTATTTATCGTGTGGGCAGGATACATGTTCGCTATGTGGCGAATCGAGAGGGTCTTGTACCTGTACCACTACTTTATAGCCCTGGTTATTGGATTCCTCCTGGTGGGGGTGGTAGCACGGGAAATTCAACAGGTAGGCCCGTATATCCTGACGCGATTCTCTCGCAGGGCATGTGCGGCGTTGGCCACACTCGGCTCGCTCTGCGCGTTCTTGTGGTACGCCCCCTTCACATACTACACCCCACTCAGTGACTCTGAGGTGCGCGCTCGCGCCCTTTTACCGATCTGGGATCTCACATGCGTCGGGTGCCCAAAAACAAACAATCTCGCGAAGCCCTCAACGGAACAGATAAAAACCATCCGGTTCCAGATCAATGGCCTGCAACCTACTGTGGTGAAGCAGGACTGGGGACACCCGCAGATCGGCCTAAGCGCCAAGGGGAAGCCACTCATCGCTGCGGGACGTACCTATCGAGATGGTTTCGGGATGCATAGTAACGCGGAGCTTACATACCCGCTTAAGCGGAAGTACTCCCATTTTACCGCAGCGGTCGGCCTGCCGGACTATCTCGAGGGATCACGAGCAAGCATCGTATTTCAAGTAGAAGGCGACGACAAACTACTTTGGGAAAGCCCAGTTATCCGGCCTGGAGAGCCGCTTCAAACGATTGATCTCGATGTCCATGATGTTGACTCGCTCTCACTACGGATTCGCGATGCAGGCGATGGAATAACCGATGATCACGGGT
>JBIJBZ010000118.1:0-10416 GCA_044344945.1 Bdellovibrionota bacterium
GAGAGCAGATAAGGGGGCTCGCCGCAGATTGATTAACTCCGGATATCTGAAGGTCTCTACACCCAATTACGGGAACGCCAAGTCCGGGTCTAAGCAAAGGGCCGTGCTCACTCGATTCGGGCAGCGTTATCTTCCAGCCCTCAAGGTTAGCTAATTCAGCAGCCACACTTGGATCAAAAGAGTACCGAGAGGGGGCAAGGTTTGGCGGTTTCCATCCGCGCACGGCGATAAAACGAACGACTCCATCGACGGCACGGGTGTAGGCCCGATCGAGAGCGGGGCAGGTGCGGTTGAATGGATTTCGGCAGGTGTCGGTGATTAGGAACTCAAGCGCCAGCTGCGCTGAGCGCAACAGGCTTGCGAGGTATCCCGGGCCAGGTAGAGATTGCAACGGTAGTGACCGCTCGTACCAGAGTTCGCTCAGCTTTAAAGCCCGAACCTCCGGTGCGGCATCGCGAAGATACAACGGATCGTTTTCGAGTGTTTCAAGATTCACGGCAGCGGTTCCTTGCGAGAGAGAAGGTGCGTGGAGGTTCTGAACCGGCGCTTCAGATTCGCTGGTTGGATGCCTAACGATGCTACAGCCACTACTGATAGTGGTGATGATCAATACTGCGAGGAGGGTCAACAATCGAAGGTGCCGATGGCGCATATCTGAAGTCGAGGCTGCCCGATCTTTCTGCGATCGGCAAGATGGGTCTGGCTGATCGCCTGTGGTCTTGGAACTAAGGGGGCTCATAGGAGCTTTCCCGGTCCCAAAGTACAACGTCTATGATCGAGGATTAGCCATGACGACAGAGATTTCATCAAAAGAGCCTACAACACCCATCTCCGAACAGGAGCCACTTGAACAGGCCGTGTACAGCCTCCTTATTCGCACAGCTGCGCGACTCGAAGCTGAGCTAAACCGTGTGTTCCGGCCGTTAGATCTGACCGGAGCAACGCACAGCATCCTCAAGGTCCTCGAGAGCGCCGGGACTGCCGGGCGTTCATGCGGTGATATCAGTGAGCAGCTTGTCGCAGAAGTGCCGGATATGACGCGCTTGCTCGATCGACTTGAGCGCTTGGGATACGTGATGCGAGAGCGCAGTAATATTGATCGGCGTATGGTGAAGGTAACGATCACCGATAAGGGGCGGGCGATTCTCGACGGGCTGCGAGACCCGGTGCTTGCGTGTCATAAGCGGCAGCTGGGTGCTATTGGCGAGGGGAACCTTCGAGAGCTTGAACAGTTGCTTACCTCGGTGTTGGGGCGGCTCAGAGAAGACAAGATAGCGGGTCACCTGACGGAGGAGTCACCATCAAAGCAGGTATCCCACTCGGGCCTATAGTTCGCGCGTTGCTGCTGGATAGTGGGACGGCGTAGTCACGTGCGAGAGCGAAAAATACTGTTGATTTAGATGGTTGAGCTCTTCGATCCGCTTATCTCTTTGCATATACGCCACTTCCCAGCTATGATCCGGCTCCATGTTCTTTTCTTTTTTGATGGGCGATGCTGGTTGATTTTATTGTTATCGGCGTTGCGTTAATCGTGATCGGCGCTTGTGTATCGGTGGAGGTGGCTGTTTCACGCGGGCGCGCACGTGCGCTGGCCGGCTGGACTGACATCGATTCAGGGCCGTACGACCCGAGCCTTGTGCGCGTTTCTGACTTCGTGGTGTTCTCTCGGATCGCTATAGCGGCGTGTATTATCGCGATTACCCTATGCGCTGTGCGAGCGTGGAACTCGGTGCTTGGCGAAGCGTTAGAGCCGTTGGTTCCAGGTGGTGCGGCAAAACAGGCGATCCTGGTTGCGCTTGGTGTGCCACTGTTTGTGTTGATCTTAGGATTGAGCTACGTGATCCCCGCCCGGCTTGCCGAGCGATTTCCGAATCAGATTTTACGTGTGCTTTCCGCAACTGCCCGTCGCTGTACGAGACTTGTGCGGCCGCTCGTCGCTGTGGTGCAGGGGATTGGGGAGTTGGTGGTTCCGCCAGCAGCAGAGGCCGAAGAATTAGGGGAAGAGGAGATTGAAGCGGATATTAAATCGCTAGTAGCCGAGGGTGAAAAGGCGGGAGTGATTGAGGAAGAGGAGCGAGAGATTATTACTCGGGTGTTTAAGCTCGGTGATAAGCCGGTACTCTCGGTAATGACCCCGCGTAGTGATGTAATCTTCGTTGCTGCTTCGAGCACCCCTGAGCAGGCCTTGCCGGCAGCGGTTGAGTCGAGGTTGACGTGGTTCCCAGTTGTGGGCGAGGCCGAAGATGAAGTGTTGGGGATCGTCTCTATTCACGACCTTTTAAGCACTGCTCGACTCGGAACGAGCTCTGTTGTGACTCTCAGGGAGTTGGTGCAACCTGCTATTGAAGTTCCAGAATCAATGACTGCGTTGGAGCTACTTGAGGAGTTTCGAGAGAAGAAGACTCACTTTGCGATCATCCGAGATGAGTATGGGAGCGTATGTGGAGTTGCCACAGTAGACGATGTTCTCGGGGTTATCGTTGGTGAGATCGGAGATTCAGACGGTGACGGGAGAAGTATCGTGCGTCGCGATGATGGCTCGCTCCTCGTGGACGCGGCATCGGATATTCAGAATCTCTTCGAAACCCTTGAGCTTCAGGATCATAGCGGAGCGAGTGAGGGGCAGTTTCACTCAGTGGGTGGATTCATAATGACCTCGTTGGGTCGTATCCCGAGGGTAGGCGATAGCTTTCTCTATGATGGACACCGCTTTGAAGTCGTTGATATGGATGGCAAGCGAATTGATAAGGTGCTTGTTGTTAAGCAGATAAATAAGGAAGCGGTTGGGCAGCAGTAGGGTTTTGGTGCGATAACTGATAGGGGCGTCCTCGTTGATTCGGGCATCCTGTGCAGCGAGCAGGGGTTATGGCGTAGCTGACTTTCTGGTCGAGCTGTCACTTCTCAAGCACTACGGGAATTTTTTAATCTCCCTTGAGCGCGTACCGGGGATCTTCCCAGATTCAGGTTGGCACGCCTACGGGTATGTTCAAGGGGAACAAGAGATCGATGTTGATACGGCGATGAACTACCAGCTACAGGTCCGCACAGGCCGCTTTACAAAACAGGTAAGGGTTTTTTCTCTCGCCTGCTCGCTCCCCTGATCGTAACCGCTCTGACGGCAGAAGCTACCTGCTGGATTGCAAATTACCGCTCGAACTATCGGGCCCCTGATTACTTGCCGGGCAGCAGTACTGCCACGCCAGGTCTTGGTTGGAGGCACGTTCCTGGTAGTCATCACTATACCGCTGCAGACGAGAATCCTCCACGTAACTTTACTGTCACCTACCTTGAGGACTTTAGTAGAATTACCAGTACCAATCCAAACCCCGTGCGGACTCCAGTGGCGCTAGTAGGATGTTCTTTCATTGAGGGATTCGGCCTCGATGATACTGAAACCTCTGGTTGGAAGTTGCAGTCAATCCTTCCCAACTACTCGGTGCAAAATTTTGGAGCGGGTGGATACGGCACCCTTCAGGCTCTTCTTGTGATACGAGATCTTCCGAAGCGGTATCGCGAGACCCAAGGGAGTGTCATCGTGTACGGATTCGCCGATTTTCATCAAGCCCGCAATATTCGCAACGCAGGTGCTCAACGGTCATGGCGGGGTGATGCTGTTTTCCCAGTCTGTGATGAGGCGGGGTGTGGAGTATGGAGCGGAAAACCCATGGGCAGATGGTTTCAGCGCTCTCGTTGCCTTTCGTTGCTTGAGAATGTTTGGGACTTCCTGCTCTACCAGCGAAAGGTGGACACCGCGCGGGCGGTAACGGAACATTTGCTTTCGGAGATGAAAAACACGGCCCAAGGAATGGGAGCTAGGTTTATTGTTGCGCCGGTCACATCTCTTAGTTCGGACTGGCTTAGTTTCTTTCGTTCAGCTGGGGTGGAAGTTGTGTCTTGTGCCCCTACGATCACGAATCGGGAGCAGTACCTGCTTGGGGATGGCCACCCGAAAGGGCTTTGGAATGAGGAATACAGCAAGTGTTTAGCGCGGTACATTCTTGAGCATCCCTGATGGCTCATTAATGAACTCCTAAGGAAGCGAGGCAAAACCCCACGTGAACGTGCTGGTAAACGTGAACGTGAACGTACCCGGAATAAAAAATCAATGTTTTCGGGTACGTTCACGTTTACGAGCACGTTCACGTTTGAGGGTCTACAATTAGACTCCTAATAGGTTCTGCCTCGCTTCCCTAAGGGTACCTATCCTCTATTAAGGGGATCCTCTGGCCAGCGGTGCTTTGGATACCGTCCGCGCAGCTCTTTTCGCACGAGCGGATAGCCATTCTTCCAAAAACTAGCGAGGTCTTTTGTTACCTGCATGGGGCGACGTGCAGGAGACACTAGGTGTAGGGTAACCGGAGTTCGGTTGGGCCCCACGGTCGGAGTGTCGGTAAGCCCAAAGAGTTCCTGAATCATCGCTTCTACAATCGGGCCCTCAACCGTGTCATAGCGTATGCGGCGCTGCTTTCCGTTGGGAAGGGTGAGTGATTCGGGTGCGAGTCGATCGAGTTCTCTGCGAAGAGCCCAAGGCATACGTGCCGTAAGTGCTGTGTCGATGATTGATGGCGATATCGACGAGAGTCGAACGTCCTCTGCTACAAACGGAGCAAGCCACGTTGCTACGTTAGCTCGAAGACACTCGGGGGAGAGATCGGGTATGTCACTGTATGGGTTGCTAGCGCGTACCCATGTTGCACGATTACGGATCCCCTCATACGAGTCCGGAAATTGCAATCGAGCAAAACCAGCTTCGGTGCTCAGGTAGTGCATCAGCGCATCCCGCTGCTCATCCTTGCCTACTCGTTCACAAGGGCCTTCGCGAAGGATGATGGTGCCGATCGAGTATACCACGCGGCTTTCGAGGGCCCCTCGCTGCTCATTAAACTCGGTGCGGCGCTCTGTGGTAATGAGGTGCTCTAAGGGGCCACTGAAGAGGTTTTGATCTATCGGAGCAGCGGCGGAGACAATCCCGTCATCCTCTCGGTTCTGCATGTCGGCCACTACGATAAATTCATGCCTGGAGAGGGGGTCTCCTTCGCGCAGCGTTACGCCTGCTCCTGAGGCCATCAGGTAGCGCGGGGAGTCTGGGCTGCGACGTCGAGCAATCCGTTCCGGAAATGCCACAGCGAGAAGTGCTCCGCATGCTGTACTGGATGGCAGCGCAGTCGAGCTAGTGCTTCGTGAGCACCGCGCCTGAAGCCTGCGATCCCACCGCTGTGCAAGTTCGTGTAGGCGTGAGGGCCCCCGGTAGCTTCCATCAACGAGGCTCTCAACGAGTGGTTGGAGGTCTACCGTGTGCGCGTGCGAGCGAGTGTCGGGCCGCGCCTCAAGGACCGCTACGATCGCAGCCGCAAGCGTGGATAGCCCGGTTTTTTCCGCTTCAAGGCAGAGCGCTCCGAGGCGGGGATGCGTGCCAATCTCCACGAGAGCTTTACCGCGATCGGTGATGCACCCATCCGTATCAACTGCGCCGAGGGATCGAAGTGTATTGATAGCTTCGCGTTGCGCCACAGGCGAGGGTGCGGATACCCATTCAAAGCTGGAGATGTCGCGAACTCCCCACGCAGCTAGTTCGAGAGCTGTCTGGGTTAGATCGGTTCTAGCGATCTCAGGTTCCCGTGTTGCTCGCAGCGTTTGGTGCTCCTGCTCGCTCCATAGGCGAACGCAAACGCCGGGTGCAGTTCGAGCTGCACGCCCCGCTCGCTGGTCGGCCGAGTCCTTTGATATCCGCTCGGTTTTTAGTGAGGTGCTGCCACCGAAATCGGTGCGTGCAATTTTGTGGTACCCGGAGTCCACCACAATCTGAACGCCTTCAATCGTGAGGCTTGTCTCTGCGATGGTTGTCGCGAGTACTACTTTGCGTCGGCCGCTTGGATTGGGAATGAGTGCGTGTCGTTGCTCGTCGTATGCAAGGTCGCCAAAAAGCGGGTGCACTACGGCGTCGATGCGCGCGCTCTCAAGGATCTCTTTGCACCGCAAGATCTCAAAGGCGCCGGGTAGGAACGCGACGAGATCGCCTGGATGCTGCAGAAGTGCTGCTTTTATGGCGTGCGCCGTATACTCCCACACTCGTTGCCGCGGCTCAGGGTGTCGATAGTGAATGGTGAGAGGATGAGGCTCGTTTGTAAACTCGTAGCGCCATGCTCCGGTGAAGAGAGGGTGTTCTTTGAGGGAGCCAAGGGTAGCAGACATCACAAGAACCTTGAGATCTGGTCTCACGGTCGCAATGACCTCTCTGGTAAGCGCCAAGCCGATATCGGCGTGGATACTTCGTTCATGAAACTCATCGAATAGTATAAGACCCACGCCTGGCAGCTCTGGCTCCGATAGTAAGCGACGAGTTAGCAGCCCTTCCGTTATTATCTCGATCTGGGTCGCTTGGGAGACGTTTCGGTCGAGTCGGATCTGGTACCCAACACGCTCACCGACGTGCTCGTGGAGCATCTCGGCCATGCGTTGTGCAACACCCTTAGCGGCTAAGCGACGTGGTTGGAGAACGATAATCTTTCTGCCTTGAAGCGAAGGTGTTTCAGCGAGGAGTAGTGGAAGAACCGTTGTCTTACCGCTTCCGGGGGGCGCTTCAAGGAGTGAGATCGAATTATGCATAACGCCATCCGCAATCCTGCTTAGGTGTTGTCCGATCGGAAGGTGCGCCGCAGAAGTCCGCCACGAATGCATGCAGGGCACCTATGGATGGTCGATTACAAAAATGTGAGTCTGCCACTCGCTGCAATCAAGAAACAGCCCACGTTCGAGGAGGTCGGTGGCTCCTCGAACAAGGCGCTCATGCGAGAGTTTATCGCGAAACTCAAGTGTCCCCTCAAGCCAAGGACGATCGGGGATCCGAACAAAGCACTGCCCTCGGTACGAGGCGTAGTTAACGGCGATAAGGAGCGTTTGAAGAGGGTGTTCGATGAGATAGCAGATGAAGTTGGCGTTAGTGGGGTTTCCCGCCCACGCCTGTCGAGTATCTAGGAGGCTCCAGGCGCCGTGCTTAGCGCTTGGAGACTGGATAATCGGAAGTAGGCCCCGATAGATCTCCTCGACCTCGGGCAAGGGCTTTTCAACTGGCCCGCGCGAGAGGTGGACCGGTATTCGGATTCGGTTTCCCTGAAGTTGGCCGTGGTGGAAGAATCTGAGGCCTGGGGAGAGGAATGAAAGTACAGCAGCAGCTCTGTGTTCATTGGGCGAGAGCTTCGCGGCGATGCGGGCCTCGTCGTGGTTTTCTAAGAATCGCACCATCTTCCCCTGGTACGTCAACGGTGCGATTAGGTGCCCTCGCAGGTACGCGCCGTCCCGGTGCAGGATGCGATCGTAGAGAGTTTTGTCATACGTGTAGTCGAAGCCGTGCTGCTGGAGTTTGTACTCATAGTCCCAGTATACCTCTGCCATAAAGAGAAAATGCGGGGCAAGCTCCTTCGTCGCGCGAATCGCCTCGGGCCAAAAGGGCGGAAGGTCGGCTAGTTGGGCTCTGATAATGTCGCCCCACGTGCGGTGAAATATCTCGGGCTCCAGCAGCATCGCCATGTCGCAGCGGATACCATCGCAGCGGGTTGCGACGGATCGGATCTCTTCGCGCATCGCACTGCGGAGATCTGGATTGTAGTAATTGAGCTGAAGTGTGTCAGGCCATCCTGGATAATTCGGGTCTCGACCGTAGGCAAACACCTGGCCGCCGGGGAGGTGGCACCATCGAGAGGGATCGAGCGTTACCAGCTCCTTCGTGCCAGAGATAAAGTATTCCGGATGCTCGCTGATCCACGGGTGGTCGAGTCCGACGTGATTGGGTACGAAATCGAGCAGGAGCTTGATTCCGCGCGCTCCAAGCCGCTCGCGAAGGCGCTTGAGGGCATCATCTCCTCCCAAAACGGGGTCCACCTTGTATGCGCAGATGGCAAATGGCGAGCCGGTGATGTCCGCATCTGTCAGATCGGGGAGGGCTTCTCTGTACTCGCGCCTCCAGTCAGCTTTGGCCCGTGAAATCTCACAACTCGTTGGCCCAAGTGTCCATACTCCAAGCAGCCACAACCAATCGAAACCCTGCTGTGCAAGGCGATCGAGAAACGCGTCAGGAATCTGATCCAGGGTCGCAGTACGCCCGATCGTGGAGAGGTAGACTCTGGTATTGAGTTGATAGAGGCTAGGATTCACCGTGCTAGTATACGATGGAAGTGCTGCGACCGGAAGGGCAGCGTAATGAGACGCCGCTCGCCGGAGCGCGGTTCAGGTGCTATCCTGCTAGGACTTGGTAGGAAGCCGCTTCCAGCTTCGTTGGTAGTCGGGGCCGAAGGAAATCGGTGGAGTTAGTGGGGGGAGGACCTTGATACGACGAGAATCTCGTATGCCTGCGCCTAGTAGGAGCGCTTCGCCAGGCCCAAGGGAGGCGAGCGAGGCGAGGCTCGCTGCATCGAGGGAGCCCGACGCCATCTCAATCGATGCGCGGTCAGTAGAGCCGATCAGACGGTGTGCCACGAACGTGCCCACCTGACTTAGAACGTCGTCGGGGATATCTCGCGGGCGTTGCGTTGCTATGCACAGAGTTATGCCGTATTTGCGTCCCTCGCGAGCGATGATGTGAAAGGCGTCGACGCTCGCTGACCGATCGTCAGGGTGAGTTCGAGGAGCAAAAAGCTGATGCGCTTCGTCTGCTACGAGAACGATTGGCCCGCGCACAAGGGCTCCGCTGCGGCCCATCTGCAAGATATGCCGGGCGAGAGCGTTAGAGACGATCTCGCGCACCCGGTGGGTGGTTGGGAGAAACTCAAGGGAGATGCGAAGAACAGCTACGTTTGAATCTGTGATGAGCTTCTCTATCGCTTCGAAGGCCGATGGTCCGGGGGTTGGATGGAAGATGGTGTTAAGTTCCGGCGTGCGGAGCACTTCCTCGATCCGGTTGATGAGAGGAACGCAGGCGGCGTGATCATCTCGGTTGAGCCCTCCCCAATACTGCAGCTCTGTTGGGCTTCGGACGGGGTCGATGCACTCGAGTTCGATCTGGAGGGCGAGTTTGTGGATGTTGAAGATGCTCTCCGGACGGTCGACCTGAGTCATTCGTGCGGCAAGGGCTTGCTCGAAAGGGGTCTTAAGTTTTTGAGCTTTTGATAGCGTTCCGTTGCTCGCTAGCCCTGGCACTAGGTGAAGAAGTTTGAGCGTCTTGATGGCGGCTCTTAGTTTTAGCCACTGAGTTGCATTCGTCGGTCGAAAGATCTCAATTAGATCGACTTCGGACAGCTCGTAGTACGGAACCGTTGCCGGCACAGACGTCGCATCGGGGCGCGTTGAGATACCGAGGTGGGTGTGGAAGATGTTCGAATGCTGGCTTTCGTATTCGCCGGAGGGATCGAACAAGATTATCTTCGATCGGTGCTTGGAGGTCTCTTCAACGATCCGAGCAACAGTCCAGCTCTTACCGGAGCCTGAACTCCCTACGATCGCGCAGTGCCTCCCAAAGAGCGCTTCAGGAGTCAACGCAACCGGCGACAGGTCATCGAGAGAGGTTGCGATAGATAGAGTTATCTCCTTGCTGCGCGACATATACCTCTAAGACTACTGCGGTGGGTCACTCGATTTAACTATTGCTTTGCCGCGGCACATTGATTGTGTAATGGAGTGCCTAACAACTTTAAATGACTGTATTTTTACCACGCGAGTGGGCTCGTTAAGGGCTTCAACGTTCAGGTAAAGGCCAGAGATGGTGGTAAGGCGCACTCGCAGCTGTGGAGGATATTGAATATCTTACGTTTTTAGGGTTTCAAGCCCGAACGGCCTCGGCTATATACATACGACACAGGGATGTAGTTGCATCGCGGAAGGCCCAATATGTAGTATTAGCAAATAGTTAGGGCCTGTGATTGAGGTGTTTTCTGTACGTGGTACAGTGACCACCCGCGAGCCGAAAGTTTCTGCCAAAGTGGTATCGACAGGGTCATGACGGGCCAGCTCGGTTCCCTGATAATAGTCGGAGTTGTATGAGCCTTATTAAAACGTTTTATGGTTCGACCATCGGGAAAAAGATCACGATGGCGCTCAGTGGTTTGGTGTTGGTTCTCTTTGTGCTGGGGCACATGGCAGGGAATCTGAAGATATTTGCCGGTATTGATCCGAGCACGGGCGATTACAAGATAGACGACTACGGAAGGTTCTTGCGCTCCATGGGCTCAGAGATGATGGGTCACGAGGGATTGCTGTGGGGCGTTCGGGTGGTCCTTCTGGTGTGCCTGATTGTCCATGCAGTGAGTGGCATTCAGCTCGCCCGTCTCAACAGAAGGGCGAAGCCGGAGGGCTACAAGGTCTCAAGCTATCGTTCAGCGAATGCAGCCTCACGCACGATGATCTATGGCGGATTGTTTCTGCTCGTGTTTGTTACCTACCACATTCTGCACTTTACGACCGGCACAGTTCACTTCCATGGCTTCG
>JBIJBZ010000252.1:0-3688 GCA_044344945.1 Bdellovibrionota bacterium
TTCCGTGGGACCAGGCACTCGATGTAATTCTCAAGAGCCATGGACTCGACAAGGTGCTTGAGGGGAATGTTATGCGAGTCGCTCCGATCGATAAGCTGAGGCTTGAGCGCGAATCCCTCAAGCAGGCTCGGGTAGCCGAGGAGGAATTAGAGTCCCTGAGCGTTAAGTACATGCGTGTAAGTTATGCAAAGGCGTCTGAGATTAAGGCTCTTGTTGAGACCGTGCTTTCAGAGCGAGGTTCGGTTGCATTCGATGAACGTTCAAATCAACTGATTGTGAAGGATGTCAGAAAGGGGCTTCAAAACGTTACCGAGCTTGTAAAAAAGATAGACTTACGAACACCGCAGATATTGCTTGAGACCCAGATTGTCGAGGCCAATCGAAATCTCACTCGACAGTTGGGTAGCGAGCTTGGATTCCAATACATTCAATCGCCAGCGACAGGAAATGGGACGGGACTTAACTTCCCGGCGGCGGTCGCAGTTGGCGGTAGCGTCGACACCGCAAATCCGGCGAGTATTACTGGTGCAGCGTTCCCGATTGCGAGCTCCGCAACGCTCGGCTCTGCGGTAACCATGCTGTTTGATAGCGCCGATGGAACCAGGAGCTTATCACTGCGTCTTTCGCAGCTAGAGCAGGAAGGACAGGTGCGGATCATCAGCAAGCCCGCTGTTGCGACAACCAACAACAAGCCTGCCGAGATCAAGAGCGTTGAAAAGTTCCGGGTGAAGCTTCCAAACGGAGGACTCTCTATCGCGACGGGCTCCGGCGCCCAGTCGACAGGCGCTGGTAATGTGGCAACGCAGACGATTGAGGCGGGTATCGTACTCAATGTTACGCCGCAAGCTTCGCCAGATTACTACATCCTGCTCGATATCAACGCCAAGTCGAGTACCTTCGGCTCACGAGAGGTAGACGGCATACCGAACGAAATAGAGCGAAGCGCTAGCTCATCAGTTCTCGTGTCGAGTGGGCAAACGTTTGCGCTCGGTGGAATCTACAAAATCGTCGAGAGAAATGATGATACAGGAGTGCCCTTCTTTAAGGACATCCCGGTTCTGGGAACCTTCTTTAGAAAGATAACGACTGACAATTCTGATGAAGAGCTGCTGTTCTTCATCACTCCACGCATCGTGGAGGGAAGTTTCGAGGAAGCCAACGAAAAAGCTAATCGATAGTGAGGGGAGCTATGCGCATAGAGATGAACAAAAAGAGGATATACGGAACCATCGGGGCATGTGTGGTATCGCTGGTTGCGCTGGCGTGTGGAGGTAACGGCGCTTCGAATAACGATCAGGGTGTATCGGTCACGTTTCTGGGTCTGTTTAACTCCACAAGCTTGAGCATCAACAATAACGCTGGAGCAGGAGCAGGAGGAATAACCCCGGGTCAACAGGGGTGCGGACAACTTCCGGCCGTATTCCTCGGCGGCTCGATTCAGTTGGGGACAGCCGCACCGGAGCCGAGTACTACCGTATCGGATGCGAGTTCAAGCGGTGTTGATGAGGCGGGGTCGTTTATATCCGTAGTAGGTGTTCAGAATAATTTGTATGGGCAGGTGTTTCGAGCAGATCGTGTGTTTCTCGACTACTACATCCCAGGCGCCACAGCCCAGCCACCATCAACAAATGTCCCAGTTGCGTTGTTAGCCGGGCCTGCTGAGGCTGCAGCTCAGACGAATATAGGTGGTGCTAACGGCAACAACAATACCAATCCGGGACAGAACCCGGGTCTTCGGAAGCCCGGTTTTACGAGCCTTCCCCCTTCGATGTACAACATCTGCAACCGCGCCCTCGCGCAGATAACAGTAATTCCTGCAGCAATTCGGGAGTGGTTGAACTTTAATCGTGACTCTCTTCCCGAGGCGCCTTTTGCTATGGAAGTGACGATACGCGTCACTGGCTTATCATCTTCGGGAGATAGAATTGACACGAATGATGGCACCTTTCCATTCCAGGTTCTACCGGAGACGTACGTAGTTCCGACGGATGGAGAGCCGACAGCAGTGCCGGGGTCGACACCAACATCAACACCTCCGACACCAATATCAACACCCACGATAGTGCCGACGACTAGTGCTGCACTGGGAAGTGATGCGTCAGGAGTAGAGCAGCTTGAAGCAGCTTTCGACCTGCAGCGTTCCTCAGAAGCGCAGGACTAGGAATAAGAGCAATACGAGCGGGAGCCATCCGAAAAGGGTCCATTAGATCGGTGAATGCCATGATATACTTTACCAAGCAGCGAAACAGTTATGTACAGTTCGGCGCCCTCGTCACGTTAGCAATCCTCAGCGGATGTCTCGGGGGTCAGGGTTCGACTGACGGAGGCTCAGCTGCAGATCCGAATTATCAAGATGGAGTTTTTGTTGCTGGTGACGACACCACCGGATCAATGACGCTTGAACTGGAGACAAATACCCTCAGCGTAGGCGGCACGACTGGGTTTTTCGTGAGGGTGGTGAATTCGAATTCGGAGCCTGTGCCTCACATGAATGTTGCGTGTGATAGCGAAGTGGGGATCGCCATTCTAGAGCCGCAAGTTGGCTACGAGCTTACCAACGCTAATGGAGTTATGAGCGGATCAATCGGCTGCGAGAATGCGGGAAGTTTTCAGCTCGTGTGCCGGTTGACAGTTGGGGCGAATCGCCGAAAGTTTGCAAGTGTCAGATGTACAGGATCGATACCGGCTGGGTTTCAAGGATTCCCGGGAGCTGCTGGTGGTGGACTGGGCGGCGGTGCACAAACCGCTGATGACGGAGATGTTAGCATCGTGCAGGCTGGGTTCGACGATACGAACACGGTCGCGGCCGCGGTGCTTGCTCCTGCATCATCGATCGATATAAACCAGATCGCTGATTGCGATCCGAGCACAACGGCATTCAATCCAGAGCCCTTCTACGACACCTATGCGGTTCTTCGAGTTCAGAACACGCTGCCTGAGCAGGTTTCGTTTGAAAGCTTGCAGTATACGGTTTCGAACGTCGATGGACAGGGAACCGATTTTACGTCCAAAGCTCTGGGTGTGACACAGAATACCGGGTCGTCGCTTGCATCAGCAAACGGCGGGGTTGCTCGCATCGTTGTTCCTATCTTTAAGGCCTACAACGGTGGCAAGTGGGTTGGTGATCCACAGGGAGTTGGCTTACAGATTACCAATCAGTCCTTGCAAACCGTCCGCTTTACCCTCCGCGGACAAACGTCTTCGGGGCAGGGGATTGAGCTTAAAGCTCGCGCCACAGCCTCCTTTGGATTCTTCGACCGCTGCAGATGAAGGCGCTGGTTAACCTCGTTAGCGCAATGCGGGGTAATGTTTGCGTGACGGGCGCGAGTCCCGGAGAGGGTCTTGTTGCGTCCTGAAGTAGATCACTACACGCAGCAACTCCCCTCCTATACCTCATGCTTCTCATTATCTCGCACCTGCACAGGTTTCTTGGTTTTCATCAGGAAGTTCTCACCTAGCCTGCATTTTTCATGAAACTGCGTCGCGAGAGCGCCGAGAGTGGTGATTGTTCGGGCCCGAAGGGCGAATTCAACCAAGTATCTTCTGGGCGGAATCGTATCGAGATACCTTCCGGTCCGAGATAGTCTTTTGGACCGAAAAAGCACCATTATCGGCGCTCGCAGTAGCAGGCTTCATGAAATCTGGACCGCGGAGCTTCTAGCTCCGCATTTTTTCATGAAACTGCGTC
>JBIJBZ010000253.1:0-3682 GCA_044344945.1 Bdellovibrionota bacterium
ATTCCAGCCTACGGAAAAGCAAAATTTTCAATGCGTTTAGTCGCGGGCCAGGACCCACACCGTATCATGGCTAATGTGGTGGGGTTTTTGAAGAGTTCTGCTCCTGCTGGAATCTCCGTCGAGGTGTCTGATGAGCTTGTTGGTGGAGCGGCATTCCAGTTGCCGATGGAATCTCGCGTTGTTCGGATAGCGGAGAAAGCGGTTGAAAAGGCCTTTGGGAAAGATCCGGTGTATATCTGGGAGGGGGCGAGTGTGCCGATTATCCCGCTTCTGGCAAAATCTTCGGGTGCGGCTCCAATCCTGGTTGGATTCGGATTGCAGGAGGATAATATCCATTCCCCGAACGAGTCGTACTCGCTCGCGCAGTTTGAAGAGGGTTACTTGTATGCCTCCGCGTTCTTTCAGGTGCTATGACGCAGATTCCGCTCGCTGAAAGGCTACGTCCGCGTACCTTGGATGATTTCTCGGGGCTTGACCTCCTCGATGCTCAGCTAATCGCGCAGCTTCGCTCCGGTGCAGGGCGTATTCCATCAGTAATCCTGTGGGGGCCACCGGGGAGTGGAAAGACAACGCTTGCGAAGCTAATCGGTGCATCGTTTGATTGCGAGTTCGTCGAATTGTCGGCGGTACTTGCCGGAGTTAAAGATGTTCGCGAGGTAGTCGAGAAGGCCAAGCATAACTCTCGATCAACGCTGCTCTTCGTCGATGAGATCCACCGCTTCAACAAGGGACAACAGGATGCATTCCTGCCACACGTGGAGGCTGGAACTATTGCATTGGTTGGAGCCACAACGGAGAATCCATCTTTTTATCTCACGGGCGCCTTGCTTTCGCGGTGTCGGGTAGTGGTGCTGCAATCGCTTTCGGATGCGGCGCTTGAGCGTGTGTGTCGCCGAGGCGAGGAGGATTGTGGGTTTCAGCTCTCTGGTACGGGGCGAGCGCTTCTTGTTCAGGCAGCAGGAGGTGATGGGAGGCGACTCCTTAATCTGGTTGAGTCTCTTAAGACCGGAACTCCGGCGGGAAAAGAGTTGTCAGAGGAGACCGTACGGTTATTTCTTACAAACGCGCGGGTGCGATTGTATGACCGGGACGGCGAGGAGCACTACAATCTTTCATCGGCATTTATAAAAAGCATGCGCGGATCCGATGCGGATGCTGCTCTCTACTACGGCTTTCGTATGTTGGAAGGGGGAGAGGACCCACGTTTTCTGATTAGGCGTTTGGTGATCTTTGCTAGTGAGGATATCGGGAACGCCGATCCGCGCGCGTTGCAGCTCGGCGGATACCGATTGCACAGTGTATCACATACCTCGCAACAGCGCCGAAGTCGAATCGGAGCTACGTGGCTCTGAATCGAGCCCTTTCGGCGGTCAATAACTATCCGAGCTCGCCGGTCCCGCTTCATCTGCGAAACGCAGAGACGAAGTTGATGAAGAACCTGGGCTACGGCGATGGATATCGATACCCGCACGATGAGAGCGATGGATTTGCAGAGGGGGTTCGATATCTACCTGAGCAGGTACGTGCTGGGCCGTTCTATGAGCCGAGCGACAGAGGCAACGAAAAGACGATCAAGGAGCGTCAGGCGTGGCTGCGAGCGAAACGTGCCGAGGGTGAGTGATGCTTATTGCAAACCGAACGGCGCTTAGATATCGCTGCTTGACCGTTCCAGCAAAATCGTGACCGGGCCGTCGTTAACGAGCTCTACCTCCATATTGGCGCCGAAGACGCCGCTCTCGACCTGTGAAACGCCGGTGCTGCGCAGTGCGGCTTTGAACTCTTCAAAGAGAGCTGATGCCGGTTCGGGTGCGAGGGCTTGAAAGAACTCCGGCCTCCTGCCTTTGGCTGTGTCGGCGTAGAGAGTGAACTGAGGAACGGCTAAAATCGCTCCCTTCGTATCGAGCACCGAGGCGTCGAAGCGACCACGTTCATCTGAAAATATCCTCATTGTCGCGATCTTCTCAGCGACCGGTTGTAGTACTCGGCCGTCGTCGTCTTTCCCAAAGCCGACTAGCAGCATAAGACCAGAACCGATATCCCCAACAGTGGCTCCGGCAACGCGGACAGAGGCACGGCTAACTCGTTGAATTATCACTCGCATATCTCCTTGTTACTCTATCCCTGCGGGCTTGTACAGGACACTTGAATTACATACCATCTCCTCTGAATGCTGAAGCAGAATTGGCGTATCATCTCAGTCCTCGAGCGCATCGGTGACAACTTGATCATTGTTGCGGCCTTTTTCGGCGCCTACTTTGGGCGTTCCTCACTTCTATTCTGGAATGATGTCCTCAATTTAGGACTCCCGTTTGAAGGCTATGAACTGCTGCCGCTCCAAGATTGCATGGTGGTTCTCTTTGCAGGGATCATTGGCTACGGTGTAATTCTGAATCTGATGGGCGCGTACGGGAGTATGCGCCTGAGCTCTGTGTGGCGCTTGTTCTATCTGGCGATCGTCAGTAGTGCTGCTGTGTTTGTGATTCTTGCGGCTTTTCTGTTCCTCCTCAAGTATCAGATAAGCCGAACGTTCGTTGCTCTTTTTATCGTGCTTGCGGGGTGTGGACTTGCATTGCAGCGCAATGCGGTTCTAAAGTTCCTGAGGTACTGGCGGCGGCAGGGGCGGAATTTTCGAAATGTAATTATCTGTGGCGTGGGGCCGCAGGCGGTAACGATCGCGCGGGAGATGGTGGCCCGTCCGGAGTTGGGTATTCATGTTCGGGGATTTGCTGACTTGCGGGGAGATGCTTCGAATCGGAGGACGGAGATCGGGCAATTACGCAAGCAGCTTGCAGGTCAGGTGCAGGTAGGTAGGGTGCTCAGCGGCGCGGGCGAGGTGTGTCGGGCGCTTGAGGACTATGCGATCGATGAGGTTATTTTTACTGATGTTGTCTCTGTCATGCCTCAGGTAGAGGAAACTATTCTTGCGTGTGCCGAGCAAGGTATTCGAACGACGATCGCCGCTGATATCTTCAGCATCGGATTAATGAAGTCCGGGATAAGTCATTTTGCCGGGATGCCGCTGATTCACTTTCAGACCCCGCCGGGTGATTCGTGGAAGCTTACGCTGAAGCGTCTGATCGATATCGCAATTTCGGGGGGCCTTTTAATGGTGCTGTGGCCTCTCTTCGTAGTGGTGGCTCTCGGAGTGAAGACGACGAAGGGGCCTATTCTGTTTAAGCAGGCGCGCATGGGTCTTAATGGTCGAATCTTTCAGATGTACAAGTTTCGCTCTATGTATCTCGGTGCGGAGCATAGCCTTGAAGCCCTCAAGGATAAGAACGAGATGCGTGGACCGGTCTTCAAGATGAAGGATGATCCGCGCGTCACAAAGTTCGGCCGTTTGCTACGGCGATTTAGCCTCGATGAGCTTCCACAGCTTTGGAACGTTTTTATTGGGGATATGAGTCTAGTGGGTCCGCGGCCGCCGATTCCGGGTGAGGTAAGTCTATACGAGCGACGCTCTCGACGGCGGCTCTCGATGAGGCCTGGATTGACCTGCAAGTGGCAGGTCAGTGGACGCAATGAGATCGTTGATTTTGATTCATGGGTGAAACTCGACCTCGACTATATCGATAATTGGTCGTTGAGCGGCGATCTTTTGTTGTTGCTCAAGACGGTTCCTGCCGTTCTCATGGGCACGGGCGCCCGGTAGAAAACCCCTCGTGCGCTACGATACCAATTT
>JBIJBZ010000202.1:0-5230 GCA_044344945.1 Bdellovibrionota bacterium
TTAAACGCAGGTGATACTCGAGGTCATCAACGGTAACACCAACTGCACTGAGGCTCGCGCTAAGAACTAAATAATGTCCGACGAGACTCACCTTGATTCCCACTAAGCCATCTGCGATCTCAAGCGCCGCCGTCAACAGCTCATACGCGCCCCGAATTGGAACTGTGACGATATTAACTCCCATGTAGATGGTGGTTTCAGAGGCCTTGTGAAGTCCCTCAATCAGAATCTCTAACTCTTCATTCTCACGCAGCGTTAACATCCAGCGGATATGATCCGAAGTTTTTTCTTTCTGACACTCTGCTGCATCGAGCCCACGACGAGCTAAAAAATCCTCGATAATGCGAGCCGGATCCTTGCCGCCGGTGATCTTTCGAATATTAAGGACTGCGAACTTTTTGATCTTTCCCATGCGCCACCTTCAATGCAACGAGACGCTCCAAACCTACCCCGTGTGGCCGTTGGCTGCAACCAAAAGCAGCTCCGGGATCCTCTTGCTACTTGTGGTACGATACACCCTTCATCATCGTGTGGGTGCGGTAGAGCTGTTCAATCAGAATTAAACGAGAGATCTGATGAGGGAAGGTTAGGGCCGACAGAGACAAAACATAATCTGCGCGCTTCCTAACAGCCTCGGAAAAACCAAATGCCCCTCCGATTACGAATACGACTGACCGGCTACCCGCATTCATCCGCTTCTGTAGAAGTTCGCACAACTGGCGGGATGTCGGAGTTTTACCACGCTCATCAAGCACTACCACGAAGTCGAATGCATCGAGCTTCTTGAGTAGCTCTTTTCCCTCTCGCTCCTGAACCTGCTCCTGCCCCAACGATTCGGGTGCTTCAAGGCCCAGCTCTAGTAGTACAATCGGCATCGCTGCCTTGAGGCGCTTGAGGTATTCTTGCTCCCCTTCAAGTACGAATGACTGTCGCACTCTGCCAACGCTCAGGATCGTTATCTTCATGATACAATTTTTCTCCGCTCGCAACTATACGCGGATACGGAATCAGAAGGGAGTCGAAATAATCACGCGAGGTCTTTCAGCACTGCAAGCGCAACTTTCTCCGGGTCGGTGCGGTACTGGCCAGATGTAACCTGATCCCTCAATTTTTGAACTCGTGCTGCACGCCCCTCATCTGCTGCCGCCGCGGCCTGCCTCTGCGAAGTAATCATCGAACGAGAGTAGACGACCGCATCGTTCGACTGCCTCATTGCGGTTGTCTGCTGAGCCGAATGTTTTTCGACCTGCTCTGACTCTGCTGTGCGTTCTGAATTCAAGTGCAGGGAAACAGCATCGATGTTGGAGGCAAAGAGGCTTCCGATCTTTGATATGCCCATATCTCCATTCCATGACACCGAGAGCTAACTCGTCCGACGAGTATCGCTCCCAGTATGCGTTGCAGTCTCTCCATGCCATCCGTAGCGTGAGCCAATCGAGCGAACTACAACCCTCATGGGCTCCCCTATCAAATGACCAGATCCCTGGTCACCTGCGGAGTGTGGGGACATGTGCTACCGCCCCCCTATTTCTCCACTGGGGTTATTCGTCATATCTCTACACAAACTTGAGGACATTATTTTTGGTCATCCTTACAACTAGTTACGACTAATTATGAGGCATAGTCCATTCGGACATAGCGCCATCTCTGCATCTCAAGCGATCCTAGCTTCATGCGACTCCTGTATCTCCTGCTTTCACACAAGCTCTACCTTCTAGCGCTGATCATGAGCCAGGTATCGGGGTGTTCCTTTAGGCACTTCGAGCCAACTCCTGCCCAGTACGAGCGATCTGAGCTAGTCATGACCACCGCGACAAAACCACGCGGCGTGTTCATTGTGATTCACGGACTCAATCAACGCCCAAGCAGCATGGACCCCCTTTGCCAGTACCTCCGGTCTTTAGGCTTTCACACATATCGACTCACTCTCAGCGGACACGACGATCGTCCCACGGAGACATTCCCGGAGACGCGATGGGAGCACGATCTACTCGCCGCATACGCGAACCTCCGCGTGCACTTCCCAACACTTCCTATCGATGTTCTCGGATATTCGCTGGGGGGATTGGTCGCTGCAAGCACACTCGAATCCTACCCAGTCTTTTCTCCGAGTCGGATGGTACTATTCGCACCTGCCCTCGCTCTCACCCCCTTTTCGCAGGCCGGGTATGTGAGTGAGATTGTACCACCTTTGATAGCAAAAATGCCGAGCTTAGCACCGGTCGAGTACAAGCGCTTCGAAAGCACCCCTATCTTCCTCTACCAAAACACCCTCACTCTCTATTCACGTATACGGCGCATCCGCGCACCCTTGCGACTCCAACAAACCCTAACTCTCGTGTTTGCTAATCCGAGAGATGCGCTCATTTCCCTCTCTGGGCTTACAGACTGGATTGACGTCAATGAACTCTCCAGTAATTGGCGGCTTGTTCCGGTACATCCTGAACCTCGTAGCTCCACGTTGTCGGAGCACCTCATAATTGACCAACAAACTCTCGGGAACCAGGAGTGGGTACGGGTAACCAGCGAAATAAGGGATTTCCTTAGCCCGGATATTTCATGAACCTGCGTAGCGAGAGGGGCGAGAATGGCGATTTATCGGGCCCGAAGGGCAAATTTAAAAATCGATTTTCGGGGCGGAATCGTATCGAGATACCTTCCGGTCCGAAAATCGATTTTTGGACCGAAAAAACGCCATTATCGACACTCGCAGTAGCAGGCTTCAGGAAATATGCGGGTTAGCACTCAGGAGAAGCTGATTACGGCTCATGTGGGGCATCATCAACCCCACTTCCCTCGAGCTCAGCCAGGCGGTACTCCTTCACCTTGGTAAGAAGTGTTTTGTAACTTACACCGAGCAGCTCTGCCGCTCGCGCCTTGTTACCTTGCATTAAGAGCAGCGCACGATGAATCGCCTCTCCCTCAGCTTGCCGAATCGCCGCACTCGTCACCTCTGAGAGCGTCTTTGTTGCTTCATCGAGTATTGAAACGTTTAGGCAAACCTGTATGCCAAGATGCTCCGGTTTTATAGCCGTATCTGCGAGCAAAACAGCTCGCTCGATGACGTTTTCAAGCTCTCGGACATTGCCCGGCCAACTGTAGGTTGTGAGAATATCCAACGAGAGCGGGTCGATCGTAGGGGGCTCCCTTCCATTAAGGGCAGCGAAGTGCTGAGTGAAGCTCTCCGCAAGGTCTATGATATCTTCCTTTCGCTCCCGAAGTGGCGGAATCCCGAGCGACACCACCGCTATTCGGTAATAAAAATCCTCCCGCATCTGACCCTTCTCAATCGCCTCCTGCATCGAACGATTCGTTGCGGCGATGATACGCGGATTCACACGAACGGTTTTTGAACCTCCGACCTTGCGTATCTCGTGTTCCTGCAGGACACGCAGAAGCTTCACCTGTAGATGAGGGGGCATCTCACCAACCTCATCAAGAAATACTGTCCCTTCGCTTCCAAGCTCAAAGATTCCAACTCGACTCTGCGTTGCACCCGTGAAAGCACCTACTTCATGCCCGAAAAATTCACTCTCCAAGAGCTCAGCCGGAATTGCCCCGCAATTCACCGCGATAAATGGCTTCTCGTGTCGTTTGCTATGGTCGTGGATGTAGCGAGCTAGAACTTCCTTACCACTACCACTCTCGCCGAGCAGCAGGACGGGTGTGTCGACCACCGCCACTCGACGCGCCTGCTGCAACACTTTCTCAAGCTTCGGCGATGCTGTGATTAGTCCATGAGACGACCTCTTACGAGACGAATGAGATCGATCGACTATCCGATTATGCTGCATCACCTGCCGAAGAAGAGCTCCGATAGTTTCAGGCTGGAAAGGCTTCGTGATAAAGTCACTCGCTCCGAACTTCATGGCTTCAACTGCAACATCGATTGAGCCGTATGACGTCATTATTATAAAGGGCAAGTGAGGAGATGATTCGTGGATCTTTTTGAGCAGGTCGATACCATGCATGCGAGGCAACTTAAAGTCGGCGAGTATGCAGGCAATCGACTCTGCGGAGAAGAGGTGCAGAGCCTCTTCTGCACTTCGGGCAGAGAAAACCGAGAATCCCTCACGCGTCAGTATCGTCGCGAGCACCTCACGTAGCGAGTCGTCGTCCTCAACAAGTAGCAGCCGATCCATCGAACCCCCGGGCGCCCCACTCTATGCAGGGCCAATATGTACCTTATCGGCTAGTACGGCGTAATAATTAAGCACTATTGTCAGCTCTCCTCCGAGCCCAGGCGGAAACATGCCAAGCTATATCAGCATGTTATCAACTCAACGCGGGAACACGAACGACTCTCACCAAGGGCAGCCCTACACGGGGATAGCAGTTGAGGAATGCGCAGGGTCGGCGCGTCGGCTTTTCGATCTGCTACGAACGACAATTAGTAAGAAGACCAGGGCCAGTGACGCGGGAATGACAGCGTCCGCCTGGAGCGTTTTACGGTCCCCGGTGATACTCGCCTTCACCACAAACTGCTCTGCCTGACTTCTGGTTTCGAGTGGTGATGCGATAGCTCTCGAAAGTAGCTTCCCATCAATCGGCTGTACCGGCGTAAACCACAAAAAGCTCTTAGACTCATGCGAGCGTGCCTGCATATAAAGCGCAGGATTATACTCCTCAAGAGCCTGCGCTGCATACCTATCTTTAAAGTAACCGAGCCCTGGAGTTCCGATAAGGCCGGCAGACATCATGCCGATTCCTCCCATGATACTGATTGCAAGCGCCCCGGTACGAGGGAATCGATCCGATACCACTGCGAGCATTGTGGGCCAGAGAAACGTCTTACCGAGCGCGTAGATAACGACAGCACCCATGATAGTAAAAGTTCCCTCAGCACCACTAATAAGAAGGAGCCCTACACACGCCGTAACGGACGAAGCTAACAAGATCCCAAGCGGAGATAATCCGATCCGCCGCTCTATCGTGTAGGCGCAAAATCGTAATGAGAACATGACGAAAGAAGCGAGCACGAAGAGCGCTTTGCCAAGGCTAGGAGTAAGGAGATTTCCAGTGATGTTCTGGATCCAACCATCTGTCCCTAACTCCACAGCGCCGATCAGACCATGCGAGACAAGCAGAACAAATAGAAGAGGCTGGCCGATAGAAAACCGTGTTAGCGCGCCGATGGTGATGACGAATATCGCTCCCACACCATACGCAACCAGCGCCGGCAGTCCTAGATGGTCGCCCAAGAATAGCGCGATTAGAAAACAGATAACCG
>JBIJBZ010000166.1:0-7601 GCA_044344945.1 Bdellovibrionota bacterium
GCGGAAAGTCTTGCCCGAGAAACATCAATCCATAGAGCAGTGTTGGAATGAGGTACAGTGCCAGCTGCGCCTTCCATGACCACCCGTCCGGTCCTCCCACAAGGAAGCCGATTGCACCACCAATAATAAGTCCCGCAGGCCAGCTTGCGTGGAGGATATTAAGGTAGTGGGTTCTATTCTCCGGAAAGAGTGTAGCGACAAGGGGATTCGCCACCGCCTCTAACGTTCCGTTTGCAAAGGCGAAGATAAACATGCCCCACATAAGACAGCTATAAGCCTGAGGCAAAGGCATCCCCGGAGAGGCTCCGAATGTCACGAGCGCGGAGACGATATGAAGAATGAAAGCGAGAAGCACTAGCCTGCCGTAGCCAATCGTGTCTGCAACTAACCCTCCTAGAATGATACCAAAGCAAAACCCTGTAAAACCGGCGCCGCCAATCTGCCCGAGTTCCGAGGCTGAAAATCCGAACTCCCGAGACCAATCAGCAAAGATGCCCCCACGAATCGCAAATCCAAGCCCAGCCGCCAGGATCGCCATAAATCCAGCCCACAAAAGACGGTTCCGATTCGACATCGCGACTCCTCAGATCAAAGCATGTCTACGCATGAACTAGTGCGAATTGAGAAGGAACGCAATCGAAATCAAATGCTGTGCTCTTAATGAGGCTCTTGGTGGAATCGAGTGGGTAAAATTGGTGTTTCCGGATGTGAACATGCTCGTGAACGTACCCAAAAAAGTGTGGTCACACGCCCTGAAGGCAAAGTAATGATGCGCGCTTACACTGATCTTGGAGTTCTCCGTTTCCCCTGGGTAGCCGGTCTCAAATCTCAACAGTAGTGACGACAAACTCTAGCAAGGTGGCAAACATCCAATTTTTCGTAATCCAGCATACTACTAGGTATCGATCGGCGGGGCAGAAAGTTGCTAGATCGGGTACGTTCACGATCACGTTCACGCGGAAATACGTGATGTATCGCTAAAAACAATTGGTTATGCCCCATAAGCGGTCATTGGTAGCCACTTGATTCCCCGATGACTCAATAGTTTTTTGGACCGAAAAAGCACCAGTATCGGCGCTCGCAGTAGCAGGCTTCATAAAATATGCGGGTTAGCCTTACGCGGCAAAGAAGCCTCACTCGGACGGTTCCCTGACCGCAGCCTACTTAGCTCAACTACCGCCATGTGAACCACTACTGCGGAATTACACCACACGCAACGCGGGCGCCACCGCCTCCAAGGGGAGCCGGTGTATCGGAGTAGTTATCGCCACCAGCATGGATCACAATGCTTCGATTTCTAATATCAGCGAGAGAAACGCCCTCAACGGCTACGGCCTTTGTGGCAGTGCCGTCAGCGGCAACCTCTAACTTTGGAAGGTCCCCTTCATGACCACCACCGTGCGGCCCCATATGTTTTCCGGTCTGGTGCGGATCGAAGTGACCACCAGCAGCCATAGCTGCTGTCAGCTTTCCATCCTTCTCCTTCGGAGCACAGCTCGGATTCTCATGAATGTGAAATCCATGTTCCCCGGGGTTAAGACCCTTAAGATTGGGAACGATCTCGATACCCGTCTTTGAACTCCGAATTGAAATAGTCCCGATAGACGCTCCAACGCCCTGCGCATCAACGAGATTAACAGCTACTGTTAAAGCGTTCGGTGCTGGCGTGGCAAAAGCGATCCCACTTACACAGAGCAAAGCTCCTATTATGCTAGAACAGGTACGGGTCTTCATCGGCGATCTCCGAACAAAAATCAGCTTATGAGCGAGCGTAAAACATACGGAAGTATTCCGCCATGCTTGTAGTATTCTACCTCAATGGAGGTATCGACGCGAAGTTTGACCGTCACATCCCGGACCGTTCCATCCGCGCATTTCATCGTGAGAGTTACGTCCTGACCTGGCGATATTCCCCCCTCAATCCCTGAAAGAGAGAACTCCTCTGTGCCCGTTAGCCCTAATGTCTTTGCGGTCGCACCGTCTTTAAACTGACAGGGGAGAACGCCCATTCCTATAAGATTGCTGCGGTGAATACGTTCAAAACTCTCAGCAACTACTGCCTTAACTCCGAGAAGCCGGGTTCCCTTCGCTGCCCAGTCTCGCGAGCTTCCCGTTCCGTACTCCTGCCCAGCGAATACTATCAGCGGCGTCTTTGTCTCTGCATACCTCATGGCTGCGTCATAGATCGAGAGCCGCTCGCCACTTGGCTGGTGAACAGTGACGCCCCCCTCTACCCCAGGGACCATCAAGTTCTTGATGCGAACATTCGCAAACGTGCCGCGCACCATTACATCATGCGAACCTCGGCGAGCGCCGTAGCTGTTAAAGTCTTTAAACTCCACCCCTCGTCCGATCAGATATCGCCCTGCTGGAGAGTCCTTCTTGAAGGCACCCGCCGGGCTGATGTGATCCGTAGTTACTGAATCTCCGAAGATAGCAAGCGCTCGCGCGCCCGTAACAGGCTGCGGCTTGCTTGGAGTAACAGAGAAGCCGTCAAAATATGGAGGCTCCTGAATGTAGGTAGAGGTTGGATCCCATTGGTATACAACACCGGCACTGGAGGGCACCGCATCCCAAAGAGGATTCTCTGCCGTCACATTACTGTACAGCTTGCGGTACATCTCTGCATCAAACGCTTGCGGCATCAATCCCAATATCTCTTCGGATGATGGCCAGATATCCTTGAGCATCACCGGCTTTCCAGCTGTATCCAAACCGATCGGCTCCGATGCGAAATCGATGCGAACCGTACCAGCAAGCGCATACGCGACAACCAGTGGGGGACTCATCAGAAAGTTCGCTTTAATGTTCTGATGAACACGCGCCTCGAAGTTTCGATTTCCTGAGAGCACCGCCGAACCGACAAGATCGTGCTTGGTTATACACTCCTCGACTTTCGTATCGAGTGGACCTGAGTTACCGATACAAGTGGTACACCCATAGCCGACTGTCTGAAAACCAAGAGCATCGAGGTGTCGCTGCAACCCAGTCCTTGCAAGATACTCGGTAACCACACGCGAGCCAGGTGCAAGCGAAGTCTTCACGAAGGGCTTTACCTTAAGACCCTTTTCAATCGCCTTCTTCGCCAAGAGTCCAGCTGCAAGCATCACACTCGGATTCGAGGTGTTCGTACAGGATGTAATCGCTGCGATAAAAACCTCGCCGTTATGAACCTTCACATCAACGATGCTAGAAGACTCACTTCCAACGCCGGTCGTCGGTACGGAGATCTCAAATGTCTTCGTTAGATCCTCAGAATCCTTCCCATAGCCACCATCTGCCACCGATTTCGTCAGAAGCGACTCGAAGGTGCCCTTAACCGAGCTAACTTCTATCTTGTCTTGAGGACGCTTCGGTCCGGCGATGCTTGGCTTAACAAGCGAAAGATCGAGGTCAACTATCTCGGAATACTCACACTGCCCCTTCTTTGGAATTCCAAAAAGCCCCTGAGCCTTAAAGTAATTCTTGAAGGTTTCGACCTGAGCTGAATCACGCCCCGTTGCGAGAAGATACTCACACGTGCGGTCATCCACTGGGAAGAAGCCCATCGTCGCACCGTACTCGGGAGCCATATTTGCAATAGTTGCTCTATCGGTGACTGGAATCGACTCGGCGCCCTCACCAAAAAACTCGACAAATTTACCAACAACTTTTGCCTTGCGTAGCACGTTGGTCACATGAAGCACGAGATCTGTCGCGGTTACACCAGGTGACAGCGTACCGTGCATGTGGAAACCAACAACATCAGGCGTGAGAAAATAGACGGGCTGCCCTAACATTGCAGCTTCGGCCTCAATACCACCAACCCCCCAACCAACAACTCCAAGACCATTAATCATCGTTGTATGGGAATCGGTGCCGACTAACGTATCAGGGAAGTACACATCATCACGGTCAAGAACGCCCTTGGCGAGGTATTCGAGATTTACCTGGTGACAGATACCAAATCCGGGAGGAACTACGCTAAACGACTTGAAGGCCTGCTTACACCACTTCAGAAACTGGTAGCGAGATTGATTACGCTCGAACTCTGCTTCCATGTTGAGTTGCAGCGCATTGTTTCGATTCGAATAATCAACCTGAACGGAGTGATCGATTACGAGGTCCACCGGCACTAGGGGTTCAATTATTCCGGGGTCTTTTGAAAGCCGCTTCACGGCAGCACGCATCGCCGCAAGATCGACACCGAGTGGGACACCGGTAAAATCCTGAAGGAGAACGCGAGCCACTACGAATGGAATCTCAGAGACGCGCTCAGCCTTAGGCGCCCACGCCGCCAGATCTCGCACGTTACGTTCCTCAACGCGCTGACCATCGAAGTTTCGAAGTACCGACTCAAGCACTATTCTAATCGAGACCGGGAGCCGCGAGATCGCACCGACGCCAGCTTCCTCAAGCGCGGGCAGAGAGTAGAACTTCGCCTTTTTACCCGATGAAACTGAGAACTCTTTGAGGGTATTGAAGAGGTTATGTGTCATTTGAAGCACCTTAACACTAATAGTTGCACACCTGTGCTTTTACACGGGCGGAACCTAGTTGCACAATATTATTAGCACGTGTCACACGATCACCGTAATTGCCCAAACACGGTCTGGCAGGATACGGTATCGGCACCAGCATGGACATCGACCAGATCCTCTTTCTTATCGCCATCCTTAACCTCATCGGAGATCTCTACAATATTCTTAAATTTAAAGGGCTTCTTCCACGCTGGATACTGCGCGCCAATATTGTTGCCCTTGCTCTGTGTATCGCCGCGCGCCTGTTTATCCCGTGGTATCCAGGGTCTATCTCCGTAGGCATCCTGCTGGTCTACGTACTGGTGATTCGCAGCTATGTGGGAAAAAGGGCGCCGCTTCCGAAGCTCCCGAGTCCGGCTACAAAGTTTCTAATCGCTTGCAACGTGGCCGCCTTCATCTACCAAGTCCATCAAAATGCCCTCGACAACCCTTATGACCTCGTAATGGTAGGTGCCCTGTACAGCCCCCTCCTCGAGAACGGGGAGTGGTGGCGCCTCGTTTCAGCTCAGTTCGTCCACTGGGGCATGTCGCACCTCTTCTTTAATATGCTTGGCCTCTGGTTTTTGGGCCCCCGAGTCGAGAGTCTCCTGGGGCCCTTGCGCTTCCTGCTCGCATATCTGATCTGTGGAGCAGGCGGAATGCTCATAGCGTGGGGCTGCGCCACGGTCTTCCAGCAGGATTCAACCATCATTCTCCTTGGCGCATCAGCGAGCGTGCTGGGGCTCGTCGGCCTTCAAGCCGCGCTTGCGTTGAAGACATTTCGCTACACAGGAAGTTTAGGAGCAAAAGCTCAGCTCACCGCTATGACCCAGATAATAATCCTCCAGGCGATCTTTGACTTTATGGTGCCTCAGGTCAGCTCAACTGCACATGTAGGGGGCGCGGCGGTGGGGTTTGCCTTGGGAATGGCATTCATGAGACCAAAAGGGATGATTGGAGAGGTGGTATAGGCTGTCCTATTGCTCGGCCATTCGGCCTCACAGGTTCGAATCCCCCTGCGAGCTTATCAGGCTATCAAATGGCGGAGAGCCGCCTTCGCCCTGCCGGGCTGCGGCGCCCAGGGAGGGGGATTCTTCGTATTACTTGTTCGGCCATTCGGCCTCACAGGTTCGAATCCCCCTGCGAGCTTATCAGGCTATCAAATGGCGGAGAGAGGGGGATTCGAACCCCCGATAGGGGATTAGCCTATACACGCTTTCCAAGCGTGCGCCTTAAGCCACTCGGCCATCTCTCCAGTCGGAACACACATAAATTTTTTCGTCAGCATCTCGCTCCCCGCAGGGAGTGAATGGCGGAAGGGAAGGGATTCGAACCCCCGATACCGTTTCCGGTATTCCGGTTTTCAAGACCGGCGCCATCAACCACTCGGCCACCCTTCCGCGAGCGAGCCAGAGGGTACCGTATATCTTTTAGAACAATCAATGGCCTTTAGGGGTTTTCAGGGCTATCTCTCTGAAAATGCTGGGAGGGGTTGGGCGGGATTTGAATAATCATCCGATTCGCGAACAAGATGGCGCCGGGCGCCTTGATAATCCTGGCGGATTTGCTACCCTTTGCAGCTCGTGTGCGCTCTTAGCTCAGCTGGATAGAGCATCTGACTACGAATCAGAAGGTCGGTGGTTCGAATCCTCCAGAGCGCGCCATTTTTCGTGTGTAGTTATCACGAAAAGCCCCTACCCGGAGAGATGGCCGAGTGGCTGAAGGCGGCGGTTTGCTAAATCGTTATACGGCCTAAAAGCTGTATCGGGGGTTCGAATCCCCCTCTCTCCGCCATTTGATTGTCTCATAAGAATGAAGGCGGCTCATCGGCTGACCCCGCACATGCAACCCACCCCAGACTTCATCTCCCACCTAATGACTGAAGCGCTTAGCGAGGCAACGCGCGCTGCCGCATCGGGAGAAGTCCCAGTCGGTGCCGTTATCGCACACAACAGCTCAATTATCGCTCGCGCTCACAACACCACTGAGGCGAGCGCCACCGTTACTGCTCACGCTGAAATGCATGCGATTAACCTCGCTTCCAAGGCCCTCGGTAGCTGGAGACTCTCTGAGTGCATCCTCTGTGTAACACTTGAACCATGCACGATGTGCCTCGGAGCAATTCGACTCGCTCGCATTCCCACCATTATCTTCGGCGCTGGAGACTCCCGACAGGGCGCCGCTGGTTCTCTCTACGATCTCAGTCAAGACGAGCGGCTCGGCTCCCCATTACGAGTCATCTCAAATATTCATCGTCCGGAGTGCGAAGAGATCCTCTCCTCGTTCTTCAAGAAGCTCCGATAAACGCACTACATACTATCGCAAGCGATTGCGCTAACAACCGCGGGAGAACACCACTGTGCGGTTTCCGTGCACGAGAATTCGATGTTCCAGATGAGCTTGCACAGCCCGAGCCAGAACGATCCGCTCGATATCACTACCGATGCGCGTCATCCCCCCGATCGAATCCTCATGAGTAACCCGCTCAACATCTTGCTCGATAATCGGCCCCTCATCGAGGGCTGCAGTTACGTAGTGAGCGGTCGCTCCAATCATCTTCACTCCACGCTCCCACGCTCTGCGATACGGCGCTGCCCCCTGAAACGCCGGCAGAAATGCGTGATGAATGTTGATTATGGGGATACCGACCTCGTCTAGCATCTCACTCGAAAGAATCTGCATGTAGCGAGCGAGAACTCCAAGCTGTACGTGATGTTGCTTCAACAACCGCACAACTTCCCTCTCCTGCAAGCGTTTCGCGCCGGTCGCAACAGGACAATAGAAGAACGGCACGCGGAACTGAGCAGCAGTCGATTCCAAGTCGGTTCGATTTGAAATCACAAGCGCTATCTCTGCTGATGGCAGTTCGCGGTTGTGCGCTCTACACAAGAGATCAAAAAGGCAGTGAGGCTCCACGGTGCCAAGCACCGCAATTTTTGTGACATCAGCACAGAAACGTGCGGACCATCTCATCTCGAACGACTGAGCAACACCTTCAAACCCCTGCAGTAGATCAGCACGAGCACACGGAGCAGAGTCGAGATCGAGCAGCATGCGCATAAAGAACCGCCCCTCAAGTGGGTCGATGTGTTGCTGGCAATG